>JACNKV010000098.1 GCA_014381855.1 Fidelibacterota bacterium
ATCCCATCACATGTTGAGGATTACTTAACTATTCGTTACGGAGACTGGAAAACACCCCGACAAATCTATGATGCGGGGTTGCATGATAGTTCTATAGCTGAAAAAGGATTTTAATCCTTAAATTACTTGCACATTATTTCATGATAAATTTCATTTATTACAACAATACTTGGAATTAAAACGGAGAAACAAAAAATGAAAAAAGTTTATGTTGGAATGTCCGCTGATTTATTTCATCATGGGCATCTAAATATAATAAAGGAAGCCGAAAAATATGGTAATGTTATCGTTGGGTTACTGACGGATGCCGCCATCGCGAGTTACAAACGACTTCCTTTGATACCGTATAAACAGCGGAAGGTCATTGTAGAAAATATTAAAGGTGTTGATGAGGTAATTTCACAAGAGTCTCTTGATTACGTCCCGAATCTCAGAAAGATTAAACCCGATTTTGTTATCCATGGAGACGATTGGAAAACTGGTGTCCAGAGGGGAACACGGAGACGAGTGATTGATGCACTGAATGAGTGGGGTGGAAAACTGATCGAGATCAAATATACAGAAGGTGTTTCATCGACTCAATTGATCAACACATTAAAAGACAAAGGAGTTACGCCTAATGTTCGGTTAAAAACATTAAAAAGATTGTTGAATGTAAAACCTACCCTGAGGTTTCTTGAGGCTCATAATGGTTTAACCGGACTAATTGTGGAAAAAACAAAAGTAGCCAGCGAGGGGAGACAAAAAGAATTTGACGGGATATGGTTGAGTAGTTTGACTGTTTCAACGTCTAAGGGTAAACCTGATACGGAAGTCGTGGATTTTTCATCAAGATTTCAGACTATAGAAGAGATCTTAGAAGTTACAACTAAACCCATCATTGTAGATGGAGATACCGGTGGAAAAACGGAGCATTTTCGATTTAGAGTCAGAACCATGGAACGACTGGGTGTTTCTGCCGTCATCATTGAGGATAAAGTCGGTGTAAAACGAAACTCATTGTTTGGAACGGATGTGGTTCAGGAACAAGATACTATTGAGCATTTTACCGAGAAAATAAAAGCAGGGAAGAGATCGTTAGTTACCGATGACTTTATGATTATTGCCCGGGTTGAAAGTTTGATACTAAAAAATGGGATGGAGGATGCCCTGACAAGAGCTCAAGCATATATTAATGCCGGTGCAGATGGTATCATGATTCACAGTAAGGAGAAAGACGGCGAAGAGATCAAAGAATTTTGTCATAGATTTGGCGAGTTTGAGAAACAAGTGCCTTTGGTGGTTGTGCCGTCCACGTTTGCGCACATGACGGAGACAGAACTCCAAGGCTTAGGCGTGAATATTGTTATCTATGGAAATCACCTCGTCCGTAGCGCCTATCCGTCTATGGTTAAAACTGCAGAATCCATTCTTAAGCATGACCGCTGTTTGGAAGCTTCCAAAGATTATTGTATGCCGATAAAAGAAATATTAACTTTGATTCCCGAGGAATATTAATGAGCATTGATCCTTTAAAATTCTACGATATCCTGGCGGAGAAAGGGATAGATTTCTTCACCGGAGTCCCGGATTCGTTGTTAAAACAATTTTGCTTATGTATTGATGACAAAGTATCTGAAGATCGCCATGTCATTTCTGCGAATGAAGGCAATGCCATTGCACTTGCTGCCGGTTACCATCTTGGCACTGGAAAGACACCGTTAGTCTATATGCAGAATTCGGGTTTGGGGAATGCCGTAAATCCGCTTTTATCCTTATGTGATCCCGATGTGTATTCTATTCCACTGATCATCGTTGTGGGATGGAGAGGAGAACCCGGTGTTAAGGATGAACCTCAGCATATTAAACAAGGGAAAGTCCAATTGGATCTGATAAAGTCTTTGGATATACCTTTTTCAATTATTTCTAAAGACGAGCAAGATATTGACTCTAAAATTACAGAAGGTGTTGAACGGGCAATCCTTGCAAATCGCCCCTTTGTTTTTGTCATTAAAAAAGGAACGTTCAGTAATTATCTTGCAGAAAATTCATCGGATAGCCTGAAAATAATGACCCGGGAAAAAGCACTGGAAATCATGTTGAACCAATTTCCTGAGGATGTTATTATTGTGTCAACCACCGGTAAAACATCCCGTGAGATTTTTGAGATCAGAGAAAAAAATGGAGAGTCGCACTTTAAGGATTTTCTTACGGTAGGTTCGATGGGGCATTGCTCATCTATTGCTCTGGGGATAGCAATTTCCAATCCTGAAAGAAAAGTTGTTTGCATAGATGGCGACGGAGCGCTGATTATGCACATGGGCAGTCTTTCTACTGTGGGTAAGCTGCACCCGGATAACTTTTATCATATCCTGATTAATAATCAAGTCCATGAATCCGTTGGAGGGCAAGCAACATCAGCCGATACGATTGACATTCCTGCTCTGGTGAGGGCAAATGGGTACAAAAACGTATTGTTCACAAGCGATGAGA
Organism: Fidelibacterota bacterium; assembly: GCA_014381855.1. Classification (GTDB taxonomy): domain Bacteria; phylum Fidelibacterota; class Marinisomatia; order Marinisomatales; family JACNKV01; genus JACNKV01. The sequence continues at coordinate 2,473 of JACNKV010000098.1, forward strand.
AGGGGCTTAGTGCTCAAGTTGGAGAATTCATCGAAGGAAATGGTCCGAATTTTCTGGAAGTGAAAGTTAAACCAGGATCCAGAGAGGATTTGGGTCGTCCTACAGTAAAACCTGTGGATAATAAGAAAGCTTTCATGAATTATGTCCAAGATAAATAAACCGGCGTACTAATAAAATTTATGTATTTTAATCCGGTTGAAGTCATAGAAACAAACCAGTGGATCAAAACTGTATTCGATAAATTGGTTGAACTCAGAGTAAAAAATCCTCTGATAATTACATCTCTGGAAATCCTGGAGCTTCAAAAAATAGAGTCTGTATTTGACATTAAAACTATCTTCAGCAACGTTGGTTCAAATCCTACATTTACAAGCTGCATGCACGCAATAGATTTCAGTAAGACGAATGATTTTGATGGAGTTATCGCCATCGGAGGTGGTTCTGTCATGGACACCGCTAAGGTAGTGATGGCTTCAATGGGGACGGGGATTGTCGATATTAGTAAATTACTGAACGTAACTTCCCCTTATGAATGCAGGGCTCCGGGGATTTTCATTCCAACCACACATGGTACCGGGAGTGAGGTAACAATGTGGGCAACGGTATGGAATATGAAAGAGAAAAAGAAATATTCAATCTCTCATACTGATCTCTATCCTGACACAGCGATACTGGATGGAAAGTTAACCCTTAGTTTGCCTTTACATATTTCTTTGTCGACTGCTTTGGATGCATTGAGTCATAGTTTTGAAGCCATCTGGAACAAGAATGCCAATCCAAAATCTACGGATTATGCGATTGAAGCCATTTGTTTGATATTGAGTAATATTGAAAAATTAAAGGATGAACCACATAATCTTGATTTGAGAAACGCATTACTTAGAGCTTCCAATATTGCAGGCTTGGCATTTTCAAATACTAAGACTGCAGCCGCTCATTCTATTAGTTATCCGCTGACAATCAAGTATGGAATTCCGCATGGGGTGGCATGTTCATTACCTTTGCTTCCTCTGTTGCATATAAACAAGGGTGCGATAGAAAATGAATTGAAACGGATCATGAATAAATTAGGAATGAGCAATTTCTCCGAGCTTGAAAATCGTATTAAACAAATCCCAGGGGACATATTAAAGTTTAACTTAAAAAGTTGGGGTGTCTCCAAATCAGAAATATCCGTTTTAGTAGAACAGTCATTTACTAAAGGAAGAATGGACAATAACATTGTTGATCTTACAAAAAATCAGGTGCAAATAATATTGGAAGAAATCTATTCGTGAATTATGGGGTCACCTAAGTATAACTATTTATTCTTTGTAACAAAACCATATTCATTTCCGATACTTGAACCGATTCAGCAGTTTATTAAAAAAAATAAATGTGGTAAAGTCCGCTGGTTTACTGCAAGTACTGCAAGAAAATATCAAGCACCCGGAAAGGAATTACACTCATCGTCGAAAGTAATGAGTTATAATCCGGACGTCGTGATTGTTCCCGGGAATATTGTCCCTGATTTTTGGCCGGGACTTAAGGTGCAGATATTTCATGGATTGGATGATGAACCTAAGGGTTTTTATCGCATAACGGGATTTTTCGATCTGTACTGTACTTTTGGATCAAACACCACAAATGAGTTCAACCGTCTGGCGAAGCGTGATAAACACTTTTTGGTAAGAGAAACTGGCTGGACTAAGATTGACCCATTGTTTTCTGATAGCTCCGATGATGAAAGTTCCCGACGGCAGATAACAGAAAGGTTCGATCTTGATCCTAAAAAACCCATAGTATTATACGCTCCAACTTTCCCACCAAAATATACTTCTGCATCGGATTTACTACCTGTTTTTTCCAAATTAAAAAACGTTCCTTATCAGTTTTTGGTTAAGTTTCACACTCTTTTGGACGTAAATATTCAGCAACAATACAGAGCCTTAAAAAATCAAAATATAAACGTTGTTGAAGAGATTAACATTCTTCCATATTTACAGATAGCAGATGTTCTCATAACAGATACATCTTCTGTAGCTTATGAATATCTCGTTTTGAACAAACCAATTATTACTTACAGAGCTATTGCAAGAAAGGACAAGGGAATAAACATCCACTCTGCCGATGACTTACAAGGGGCGATTGAGCGTTCTTTGGCAAATCCGGGAGAGTATTCGCAGAATCGTCAGCGGTATTTAGAAGAAATCCATCCTTACATTGATGGTAAATCGGCCTCGAGAGTTATTGGAACAATCGAAAATATTTTAGAATCCGGCATTCATTATAAGTTAAAAGCCAAACCGAGTAACTACATACGGAAATGGCAGATTAGACAATTGATGAATAAGTGGGAGCAGTAATCGTTGAATAAGATAAAAATATTGTTCAAGATGTTTTATTTGTATCACAAGACAGCTTATGATCCGTTGATTGACGTCTTCCGTAATGATCCTCGTTATGATGTTGCCTTATCGCTGACAGATGAAGATAAACGAATATTTCGAGTATTTACTAAGAAATTATCACATAAATTTCTGAAGGATTTTGAAACTCAGGGGTATCGTGTTTCTGATGAAAAAGAGAATTTTGATATTGTTGTAGTTCCTGATGTTGTCAACGAATCAGATTTTGGTGAGACGTTACTATGCTTGGTATATCATGGGATTACCTTCACAAAAACGGTCACATTCAGAGAATTAAGAAAACACAGGGCAGGACGGTATATGATTTTTGCTGAAGGTGATTATTCAGTACAGCAATTGCATAAGTCCGGATGTCTATTTAACTCCGAAGTGTACAAAACCGGATATCCTAAAATGGATACTTATTTCAAAAAAAAACAATTTGACCAAGTAGAAATATTATTATCACTTGGGTTAAACCCGGATAAAAAAACAGTTTTGTTTGCCCCAACTTATAAACCGACATGTGCTTACAAATTGAAAGAAGCAATTTTTCAAGCAACAAAAAACTATAATTTAATTATTAAACTGCACCATTATGCGTGGGGGGGGAAATTTGCAAGACATAGCCAACACAAGATTTTTGAACGGCGCTTATTGAAGTATCCGCACGCAGTTATTATTCCTCCGAATGATTATAGTATCCTACCACTGATGGCTGCGACGGATACGCTGGTCTCTGAAGCTTCAGGAGCTATCACGGAATTTTTGGCGACAGGAAAAATTGGTGTAATATATAACCTAGATCAGGATTTACTGAAACACAGTGATGGTGAACCTCTTTTGACAATTGATAATCGTAAGTTTCTCAAAGACTCTTTTGTCCATATCAATCATGCAAGCGAACTGGAAGCCGGTATTCAACAAGCATTACATCCTACGAATAAAATGGTTGAAGCAGCAAAAAAAGACCGGGACTACTATTTCTATAAATTGGACGGTAAAGCGTCTGAGAGAGTCAAAGCGGAAATTGAACGTTTATATGCCGAAGGGACACATTTAAACAAGCCTGAATAAACGTTGAAGATTTAGATAAAGCCCGTGATCTTGTGAAATCTAAGTGGTTTGATTGATAAACTCCTCATTTTTCTATAGTGTAAACAATTCTGCCTTGATGAATCGGTTGGGGATATCCGTCCACGACAAGCTCCAGGTTATCAGTAAGATTTGCAACTTTTCCTTTAGCGATTAGCGTAGAATAATCTACATCGGAATCAGAAAAAACACGAACTGTTTTTCCGATGACGATCGAACGTTTCTGATACTCCGCTATTATTTGAGCACATTTTCCACGAAGCAGTAGATTATAATTTTCTGAAAGTTTAGCAGTCAGTATAGGTAGAATATCGGCAATCTTCAAAGCTGAAGTGTTCGGTAAAAAGTTGTTTATGGTTTTTATATCTGGGACAAACGCATCACGAATCACTTCCGGTACTGTTTCCACATTCAGTCCGATACCGAGTGTTGCACCTGTAATGATTTTCCCCGAAGATTGAGTATGCGCCAGTACTCCGCTAATCTTGGCATTCTCTATAAGGATGTCATTAACCCATTTGATACCGGATTTGTTTCTTAATTCCGGTATCAAATCCAGAGTTTGGGCTACTGAAACTGCCGGGAGTGCAAGGAATACTGCAGGAAAGTTATCGATAGCGATATTTGGAGAGTGATAGACTGATAAATGAATATTCCCGGGTTCAGCGATCCACGAGCGGTTTTTAAATCCGTGGAATTTTTTTCCTGCACCGGCAAAGCATAACAGTTTATCGGGGGGCTTTAATCCTTTCCGTACAGATTCAATTAAAATATCGTATTGAGATTTCTTGGAAAATTCAGTAATAAAAATGTACTCCCAGCCACCCGGGTAATGGATTTCACCAACATATAATTTGTCTTTTTGGAAGATTCTTCTGGAGAGGATTTCAACAGATGTGCCCGAGGGCAACCGGTCGTGGGACCAGTTTATATCCCTGCCCAAAGTATTTTCGGCATAGTGTTGGTTATCTGTGATGACGATCATATGAATAGTATGTTTAATTTAAGCAAAAAATACTTTGCATAAAAAAAGGATAAATCCATCGTGTTTTACTCGCATTGCATAAATTTATCACCCTAAATTTACACTATAACGATTAGGGATATTCAATTAAAAAACCCAATCAATTTCGCCATCAAACGGCAAGAATGCTCGATAAACACATCGCACTGAACGACAAGATGGAACCACGTTCCCATTATAAACATTATGGAGTTTTTCAAATACTGTTTCCTTATATTGCCGTCGTGCAACTTAATCCAGTAATCCGCAATAAACTGTCTGGAGATTTACCAAAATGATTACAAAAAAACAAGCCCTTGATTATCACGTCGAAGGGAGACCCGGTAAGATTGAAGTCGTTTCCACGAAACCGTGTATTACGCAAGATGATCTCTCAAAGGCCTACACACCGGGAGTAGCTGAGCCGTGCAGGGAGATAGAAGCAGACCCATCGAAAGCAAATTTGTATACTGCAAAAGCCAATCTTGTGGGGGTCATTTCCAACGGTACAGCCGTGCTTGGATTGGGTGATATCGGTGCGCTTGCCGGAAAGCCCGTTATGGAAGGTAAGGGTGTGCTGTTTAAAAAATTCGCCGATATTGATGTGTTTGATATTGAGCTGGATACTCATGATGTTGAAAAAATTATCGACGCCGTTAAATTGATGGAACCCACGTTTGGCGGCATCAATTTAGAAGACATCAAAGCTCCGGAATGTTTTGAGATTGAAGAACGTCTTATAAAGGAAATGAACATTCCGGTTTTTCATGATGACCAACACGGAACGGCCATTATCTCGGCTGCGGCACTGGTGAATGCCTGTGAACTTGCCGGCAAGGAGATGGAAAACCTCCGGGTTGTGGTCAGTGGAGCCGGAGCATCCGCGATTGCCTGTGCAACACATTATCTGCGTTTTGGCGTGAAACGGGAGAATGTCATCCTCTGTGACAGCAAAGGCGTGGTGTACAAGGGTCGGAAAGAAGGAATGAATAAATATAAAGAACTCTTTGCCTGTGAAACAGATTTGCGAACGTTGAAAGAAGCAATGGTAGATGCCGATGTGTTTGTCGGACTGTCTCGTGCCGGGTTGGTCAGCAAGGATATGATCCGCTCAATGGCAGATAATCCTATCGTCTTTGCCATGGCGAATCCCGACCCTGAGATTAGCTACCCGGATGCAAAAGACGCAAGAGAAGATGTAATTATGGCTACAGGACGTTCAGATTACCCTAATCAGGTCAACAATGTACTTGGGTTCCCCTTTATTTTTAGGGGTGCGTTGGATGTCCATGCCAAAGCCATCAATGAAGAGATGAAGGTAGCAGCCTCCAACGCTTTAGCCACACTGGCGAAGGAAGATGTGCCAGATGAAGTTCTGGATATCTACGGCCTTAGTCATCTGGAATTTGGTCCCGACTATATCATTCCAAAACCATTTGATCCTCGCGTGTTAATCTGGGAAGCGACTGCCGTTGCGAAAGCCGCCATGGAGACGGGTGTCGCCGGAAAGACAATTGATATTGAAGAATACAGGGATATGTTGGAAGCCAGATTAGGAAAAAGCCGTGAGCTGATGAGAAGGATTATGAACAAAGCCCGAAAAAATCCTAAACGAATAGTGTTTCCGGAAGGTGAAAGTGACCGAATTATCCGTGCGAGCAGTCAGATTGTTGCCGAAGGAATTGCCAAACCTATTCTTTTGGGAAATCCTGAAGTCATTGAGGAGAATGCAGCTCGCCTTCGTATTTCGCTCGAAAACGTGGAAATTATCAGACCAAGTAAGAGTGAAGCTCATCCGGAATATTGCATGGAATTCTATCGCATTAGGCAACGGAAGGGAATTACACGGAGGAGGGCTTGCGAATTGATGAAGCGAACCAACTTTTTCGGACCGATGATGGTACATATGGGAGATGCCGATGGCATGATCTCCGGGATTGCACAAAATTATGCAGATACTCTACGACCTGCATTACAGGTGTTGAAACCGAGAAAAGGCATAAGCCGTGTAGCCGGGATGTATGTCTTGGCATTTAAGGACAAAATAAAGTTATTCTCGGATGTAACGGTGAATATTGATTCAAGTGCTGAAATGCTTGCAGAGATAACAATCCTGGCAGCGGAAGAGGCAAAAAAATTGGGGCTTGAGCCAAGAATAGCGTTGTTGAGTCCAAGCAATTTTGGCAGTGTGAATCATCCGTGGGCAAAAAAAGTTAAGAAGGCTGTGAATCTGGTTTGGGAAATGGCACCTGATCTAATTGTCGACGGTGAGATACATGCAGATATCGCTCTGTCTACCAAACTTCTTAGAGAACATTTTCCGTTTTCAAAACTTCAGGAAGAAGCCAATGTCTTGATCTTTCCTGATCTAACTTCAGGGAACATTGCCTACAAATTGTTAAAACAGCTGGCAAATGCAAAGGCAATTGGACCCATTTTACTGGGTCTGTCAAAGCCGGTTCATTTATTGCAGTTTTCCGAAAGCACGGTAGAAGATGTTGTCAATATGACGGCCATTGCTGTGAATGACGCTCAGGAGATATAAAGCTACTCCAATCCTCAACAGACAGGAACGACTGTTAAACTGTGGTTTGTCGTTAAGGCGTTTGTGGTAAAGAAGTAGTACAGACAAAAATGTCTGTACAGCGTTTTTTGTCTTCGTTTTCGTCTTTCTCAAATTACTGAATTATGTATATTTTGGAGTAAAATGATGACCGTGTCAGGGAATCATTTTGAACTACCACAAAGAAATACAAGCAACCACACATACAAGCTTCAGTTTGTCAATGGAACAAAATATTTGTATTTTGTCTCATGATTAAACAGTATAAAATTACCCAAACCTTCATCATTACCATTGTCTCTTTTAGCTTCCTTTTTGGAGCTCAGATAGACGAACAACTCTTTAATGCGGGGAGACGCGCAGAGAATACAATCCACGCCTGGGTGCATTTCAAGGATAAAGGATTGTCCAAAGGTCAGTTGGAAGATGCCATTGTACAGATTGAAGCTGAGATGGATACCCACACAAAACAACGACGTGTAAAAACACGTTCAACACATTTTGTGGATGAAAAAGACGTCCCCGTTTTTAATGAATATATTCATCGTGTCATCGAATTAGGCGGAGAAATTCGGACGGAATCCAAGTGGCTCAACGCCGTGTCTATTTCCGTAACCCCTGAGCATCTTCAGCCGATTGCTGATCTGGAGTATGTTGAAAAAATATTACCGGTGTATGCCGGAAAACGTCGGGAAGATATTCAGAATCCAATTTCAAAAAAAGTCGTCATTACTGATAATGCATACGGAGCATCATTTTCTCAGTTGGAACAGATTAATGTCATCGCCGCTCATAATGCAGGGTACACCGGGCAAGGAATTCGTGTTTTAATGCTGGATACAGGCTATTACAAAGACCACGAAGCCATTCAAAATGATAAGATTATTGCGGAATGGGATTTTATTAACGATGATGGTGAAACCCAAAATGAACCGGGGGATGACACAAGTCAACATAATCACGGGACATATACGCTGTCCACATTAGGTGGGAGGATGGAGGGCGTACTCTATGGTCCGGCGTATGATGCTGAATTTCTTCTTGCCAAGACGGAAGATATAGAACAAGAGGAACCCATCGAAGAAGATTGGTATGTCGCGGGACTTGAATGGGGAGAGGAAAATGGAGCGGATATTGCATCGTCTTCATTGGGGTATATTGATTGGTATACGTTAGATAGCCTGGATGGACTAACCGCTGTGACGACAATTGCCGTAAACATCGCCATTGAAAATGGGATGATTGTTACAACCGCTGCAGGAAATGAAGGAGAGGGAGGAATTTTAGCTCCTGCAGACGCTTTTGATGTTATTACTTGCGGGGCTGTAGATTCCATGGGGAATATTGCATCATTTAGTTCATGGGGACCCACAGCCGACGGACGAATAAAACCAGAGGTGTGTGCTCGTGGCGTTGCTACCTATTGTGCAGGTGCCTCTTTCCCGGAACATTATTTTGAGACGAACGGGACGTCTCTCTCAACTCCATTAATCGGTGGTGCCTGTGCTGTCATACTGAGTGCTCACCCGGACTGGACACCGCTGATGGTTCGAGAAGCCCTGATGATGACGGCAAATAATTCCGAAAACCCCGATAATCAATATGGATGGGGTGTCATTGATGTCATGGCGGCAATACACTATGACGCGTTTATGGACAGCAGTGATGAGTGGAATATCCCTGAAACCTTCTCTATTACGAATCCATATCCAAATCCCTTCAATTCAGTAGTTCAGTTTTCGGTGAAGGTGCTGGAGGAAGGTCGATTAAATATCGATATCATAAATGTGCAGGGAGAAATTGTTGAGACCATATTAAATGATAACGTAAAAAAAGGGATCCGTGATTATGTGTGGGATTCCGGCACAACTTCCAGCGGAATGTTTTTTATCCGTGCGAGCTTGCAAAATCAAACATTTGTGCGAAAAATTTGTTTAGTGAAATAGTGCTTACTAAGCAAAAATATATACAACCGAGTATTTCTTGCACGGTCTTCATAGCTAATGTAAACTTTCGGGACAATTTTGTCGTACTCAATGAATAATTCAGATATAAATGAGGATTTGAAATGAGAAAAGCATCAACCTATCTAAGTATTTTAATCGTTCTCTTGGTAAATAATGTTTATAGTGAGTGTGATTATATTGCAATGCTGGCAAAGAAGGGACACACAATAGGAGATTTTGAAGTCAGACCTGGTAATTATGATGATGCGGATGATTATTTCAGGTTTTTAATAAATAAATCTAGTGTAAATCCTGATGGATATGGTATAGCTTATTACGAATCAAACGGCGAATGGGATGCAATATACTCCACAAACTCTTATTCCTTAAATCCCGGACCAATGGATTCAGTAATTGAAGCAATCTTACCAGGGAATGATGGTGAAGCAAACGAGACAATAATTGTTTTTGGACATGACAGGAATGGAACCGGCGGGGAGGGAAATCATCCTTTTAGATATGAAGAGTCTGGTAAAATGTATTTCTTTCAACATAACGGTTCGCTAGATAATTATTGGTCAGACATGAAGACACCTATTCATGATTTTTTACTCGAAGAATATAAAGTTGATTATTGGTCAACCGAATATCCATCAAATTGGGAAGGAGTACCCGGTAATGTAGGTTCATGGATTGACAGCGAATTGTTATTCCATTATCTGATGTATTGGATTGCACAGAATGACGGGGATATTATTGAAGGATTGCTTGAAGCGATGAACCAAACGGACATTTCCGGCTATAATGTAAGAAATGCCTTTGAATGGAACAATCAACAATCATTAAACTTCATGTTTTCAGACGGAAATGGATTGTATCTTTTCAAAAATGTAGACGATGATGAGGATTATATTGATCATTATCTCTCATATAGAGATTTTGGAGACGGTTTTGTTGCCGTTAAGTCGGATAATACAATACCCGGTGGTATGCAGGTCCCGCAATTCAGTATTGTGCATATTCCGATTGACGGAAACATCACAGTTATTGATGATTTTAGAAATTATTATAATACTTCAGCGTTTGAAATGAAACCTTTTCATTCAGGCTGGAATTGGGTTGGATTTCCGATTCTTGAAGATAACGATGGTGTGTCAATTAGTGATGTATTTTATTCTATCACTCAGCAGCAGGGTGGGTATACTGCAGACCAAATTGTGATAATAACGAAGATTGCAGGTTACGATAATTATGCTTATTGGTATGAAGGTGAGGGGGATTGGAATTTTTCTGGTCAAGAATTCAATATAGACAGTTTTCATGGATATAAAGTGTGGTTACCGGAGGATTATGAACATTACACTATTCCAATGTCCGGCACACAAATTTCTGAGGATGCTGTGCTCTCCTTTGATGCCGGTATAAACATGGTTCCGTATTTCCGAAATTTATCACATGGTATTTTCCAAACACTTCCCCAAGAAGTCCAAGATGTGCTGGTCTCTGTCCGCTCAGAAGATTGGTTTATGTCTAAAAACAGTAACGGTACGTGGAAGATTCCATCAACCGTCCCGCACGGTACAAGCATCGGTGGTGGTGTGGCGCCTCTCCGCTATGGGAAAGCATATGAAATGACGTTTACAGACGCAGTTGAATTCCAATGGCAACCACACGACGGGCATGAACACTACGTTCAAAAACGTGCAGAACATTTTTCATATACAAAAGATGCCTGTTATATTCCATTGTACATAGATGGAATTGATTCGGAAGAAGACATCGAAGAAGTGGGTGCTTTTGTCGGTTTAGAATGTGTCGGTGCTGAAGTTGTAGATCAGTATCCTGTTGGAATGAAACTTTATACAAATTATCAAAATATAGAAGATTTGACGTTTCAAGTTAAATTGAAAGAAAATGGGCTTGGTAAGAGAAGGAATCAACAGGATAAAGAAACCATATACAGACAAGGGCATATTTCTGATTATTCAGAAAACCATATACGTTCTGTGGATTTAGTTATGACTACGGTAAAAACGGGACAAGATCACCAAGCAAGTAACATTTCACTTGTGTCTGCCTATCCGAATCCCTTTAATCCAAATACGAATATCCAATTTAATTTGAAAGAAGAAACTCGAATTGAGCTAAGTATTTATGACATACAGGTAAGCAAAGTTGTTACGTTAATACGAGGCAACCTTGGTACAGGTAGCCATTCGTATTTGTGGGATGGGACGAATGAAGTGGGTCAACCGGTTTCCAGTGGTTTGTATTTGTATCAACTTCGTAATACGCAAGAAATTATCAATCAAAAAATCATGTTATTAAAGTAACTCAAGAGAGCTACACTTCGCCTGAATAATGCCCCGTAACAAAATCCCGTACAAAATCCCGTACAAAACACGGGATGCGAGCACACGGGATGCCCCGCAAAAAACGCGGGATGCAAGCACAAGCACATGAGCCGCACTAGTGAAATATTCTCCTTCCCCGGTGTAATATGCTTTGCCCTGATACAGTCATTCTTCCCTACAGGGCAAGCCCCGATACGGTCATTCTTCCCTACAGGACAAGCATTACACGGGGTAAACGTCGAATTTCACGGTGCCGGCAGATTTTCGCAGATAAACGCAGATATATCAGAAAATATGGGAAACGATGCCTTTTAAAGTGCATATTTCTTTTCACAAACAACTCGATTGTATGTATCTGATATTAATATCTTTCGTTTCATTCGTTTACTTCGTTGTGAATAATCCGGGTTAGAATGGGTCAGCGAATGCAAATGGATTATCTAAGAGCACCCACTATGACTGTTTTACACTAAATGAAAAGCCAACAATCAATTTTAATAGTTATCTTCGTTGGGCTTTTATTGTCTATTGTGAGAGGTGTGACCTATCATGTTCCGGTAGATTTTCGTACGATTCAATCTGCAATAGAAGCATCTTCGTATAATGGTGATACAATAATTGTTGCACCCGGAACGTATATTGAAAATATCGATTACGTTGGAAAAAACATATACATAGGCTCACACTATATCTACGGTAATACGGATGCTTCCATTATTAATCGTACAATAATAGACGGGAATGAAAATGGGTCGGTTGTAACGTTTTATGGGGGAGAGAGTAGAGATGCCGTTCTCAATGGTTTTACCATTACAAACGGGAATGGAAGACATTCGCCTGGTTGGATTTCCGCATATGGTGGAGGGTTATACATTAGAGAAAGTAATCCTTCAATAATGAACTGCGTAATAAGAAACAACACTGCATTTGGCATAGGAGTAGGCGGTGGTATGTATTTAATGGATTCTGACGCATTTTTATCTAATTTGATTATAACAGAAAATTTAGCATTTAAAGGTGGTGGTATATTTTTAATAAGATCAAATATTGAAATGGATCAAAGAAAGAGGTGTAGTATTTTTTTGAACAATGCTAGTGCATATAATGACCTATTCAATAATTTCAATTCGAGTGATATTGAACCAAGAATATACATTGATACTGCCAGTGTAGATTCACTCGATGAATATTTCATTGGCGGCAATTATGAACTTGTAGATATTCTCAATGCAAAAATAGAGAAAGTCCCGCATGACCTTTATGTATCTCCTGAAGGATGTAATAATAATAGCGGTCTTACACCGGATGATCCATTAAAAACAATCACGTATGCGCTTCATATTATTCATGCCGATTCATTGAACCCGCGAACCATTCATTTAATTTCCGGTCAATTTTCACCGGCGGTATTTTTTCGATCTTTATGGCAGGGATTTTCATTGCACCTGCGTTCGTACGTAACCATTAAAGGAGAGGGGCAAGAGAGGACCATTATTGATTTGGAAGAAACGTATCCGACAGCCATAACTGTTATAAATTATCAAAAGTATGTGACGATTAGTTCTATGTCTGTTATCAACGGTTCTGCTCCGCCCGGCGAATTCCTTATCCCTGGTTTTTGGATTGATATAATACTCTCAAAGTCAGAAGGATTAATTATTGAAGATATGAAGTTTGAAAATAACTCCATAATAAGTCTTACCACCGGTTTTTATACCACGAGTATTCCTCCCCCCGTCCCCAATAATTCCAGTTTTATAGTTAGGAACTGTAGATTCGAAAATAACACAGGTAAGTTCGCTTCGATTACTTCAGGACAAATGTTGATGCAAAATTGCATTATTTCCAATAATGAAATTAATCATGACTATTATAGCTGTGCGGTTTCCTTCACTAGTACTGATTCATTAACAGAGTTAAGAGTTGAGAACTGTAGCTTTACAAACAACACTAATTACAGCGATAACCCGGAAGATCATAACGTAAATATTGCCTTAGGTAATTATAGAGGTTTAAAATTTGCAAATATAGTCAATTGTACATTTGCCGATGGAAATTCCTTGTGGGGTTCTAGTATTTCTATCTATTGTGAAGACGCATCACGTTTGGGCATGAAAACAGATTTTCGTTTTGTGAATTGTATTCTATGGAATGACAACATCCCCTGGGAATTGTGGTACGAGGAAAATTATCAAAATGAGGGTTTATCGTTTTTGCGTTTTGCGTATAACGATATACAAAATGAAATGTGGAATATGGCGATTATCGGATACATTGATTATGTCTATGAAGACACGAATATAGATATGCTACCTTTGTTTAATAATGATTACACCCTCCAGCCTAACTCCCCCTGCATAGATGCGGGTACTGCATTTTATGTATATGAAGGTGATACCATCGTTAATTTATCCCCGGATGAGTATTATGGGTCTGCTCCGGATATGGGAGCGTATGAATGGCGACCGACAGTCGGGATTGATGACAATTTACTTCTACTTCCCGGCAATGTTGCCATTAGTTCCGTGTATCCGAATCCGTTCAACAGTTCGACAACGATTAAATATCAAGTGCCAAATTCAGGAAAGATAAACCTATCCATTTATGATATTACCGGACGACTCGTCGAAAAACTCATTGATGCCTACGTAAGGATGGGTGAACATAAAATAACAATTAATGTTAGCCATCTTGCAAGCGGGATGTATATCCTTAGACTCAAAACAAAAACGGGCAGCAACTCAAGACAGATCGCACTTATAAAATAAATATGCTTGTACAATTTTCTACAGTTGGTTAAAAAAAATAAATTATAGCTTGCCTTCTCTTAAAAATACTCTGAAATTGATGGTCGCGAAGATTTCATTCCATGAGGCAATTCAAGAAACATATCATCCCACTCGGCGTATTCGTCCTAATTGGATTTTTGACGGCAGATAATTCTGAATCGGTTAACCTGTCGCTATACGAAGGTACAGACTCCATCCTGCTTGATTGGGAGATTCCAGGAGGCACCGTCTCATTACAGACAGTCATTTTCAGAAAAACAGACTTTCAGTCACCATTCCAAAAACTGACAGAAGTTGATGGAGGTGTATCACGGTATTGTGATTCCGATCTTCAAACGGATACCCGCTATTTTTATAAGATACAAATTCAGTATGAAAATGGAGAATTCGTTGACTCTCCAAATGATATTCCACCATTCGCCCACCTGCTTCAACCGGCCGAATCTCCGGAGTGGTTAGCTTCCTACAAAAGAGACATGATACAATGGGAGTTTAATGATTTCACCAAAAGTGTCATTCAAGATGTGTTCAACATATTGTTCCCGCAAATACATCCTGCCGGACTGGAAAAATTATCGAGGTTGTTGTTAAGTGATTCTCAATCAATTCACCCATGGATATCCTTATTCCTTCTCGAGGATTATACAAAATATGAAACAATTACCAAGAAAAAGGCACGAGAAAACATTCTTCAGCAGGTTTCTGAACGATGGGATGATGCCGAACCAGTCATCAGAAACCGGGTTGGGTCTACGCCGAAGGAATGGAAAGAAAATTGCGAAGGGTTAAACCATGCTATTTTGAATCAACTCAATAAATTAACTGACATATACTCGACAGACATAAACTATTATAAGCAACTTTCGCCTTTGTGGATAACACAACAAATTCCGGATAAGTATGGGATAGATATATCAATTCTTATTTTGAATCGTCAAAACGTAGATTCAGAAAATTCTTTTTTATCGTGTGGAAATGAACACCTGAATATTCCGATAGAATCTTCATTAAAGAATGGTTCTGTGGTACATGTGCAAATCCCTGCCAATTGGGAGTATGCCAATCTAATATCACATGAGATGGTGCTTCAGTCGATTCCAATGACACATGAACGAGGATATTCTGTATCCTTGGACGGAGAATACACCCCCATCGAAGAAAACGTATCTATGGAAACGCGTCTTTTTTCAAAAGAAAAGAATATATGGATGAATGAGTGGATCATATCGCCCTCTGAAAATATATGGTCCGTTGAGATTGCCGGACTGGCGGATACTGCTAATTATTATGGGATTTATTTGGAGGATGATTTGATATGGGAATTTGAGTCTATTCCTTCTACAGAAATTATGTTTTATGATTCGACATTTCTGTTACAAAAGACACTTGATGAAGTGAAATGGGTTCATTTAAAAAAACAGACACCTGATGAAAGTTGGACGACGATCGAAAGTAGAATGTTAGACCCGAATGTTGTTACAATGCAGGGGCGAGAACCGGACGGCGGCAAGTGGATAAACACACAAGAAAACACATTGGGTAAAACAAATATCTATCGTAAAAAACAGTTTGTATCCATTCCCATCCCGGAGATTTTTGCGTTGTATCAAAATTATCCGAATCCGTTTAATGGTTCGACAACCATTTTTTTCGATATGATTCAACCTGCACGTGTTAATCTTTACATTTCAGATGCTCGCGGACGGGTTGTTGAAACATTTGTCGAAGATGAAACACTGCAGAATGGACATTACAGTTTTTTATGGGAAGATTTTCATTTATCCAGTGGAGTCTATTTTATTACCATGGTGGCACAGATTGAAGAATTTCCGCCGATTGTATTTAGTCGGAAAATGATATATTTAAAATAAAGAAAGAAGGTGTTAATAACATGCAAGATGGATTAAATGATGAGTTACAAGTTATGGACGAAATCGAACAGCATGGAGTGAAGAGCATAGAGCGAAGAGCAAAGAGGGAAGAGCAAAGAGGGAAGAGCATAGAGCGAAGAGCAAAGAGCGAAGAGCATAGAGCAGAGAGTTGTGAAAAAGCAATTATTTCGATTTCAGACAATGGATATTTGGAAAAGAGCATCGAAGATATCGATGCCACTTTTTCAAATTGCTGATAAGTTGGAAAAAGAGAAAAAGTTTCGTTTTGCAGAACAGTTACGCGGCGCTACTTTATCCATAACCAATAATATCGCTGAAGGTAGTGGATCCACATCGTCAAAAGATTTTCAGAATTTTCTGAAATTCTCTCGACGATCCGTGTTTGAAGTGGCTAATATCTTAATGATTTTAGTTAATGCGAAATATATCAAATTAACTGATATTGAAAATCATATTATTGAATTGGATGAAATTTCCAAAATGATAGTTGGCTTTTCAAAATCACTTAACACATAACTCTACGCTAATTAAAAAAGGAGAACAACAGCGAAGAGCGAATAGCAAAAAGGCAAAGAGTTTTACACTCTACGCTCCATGCTCTCTGCTCTACGCTAATTAAATAAAATGGTCATCGGTGGATTTAGACATGTACCTATTATTGATGACGACGCTAAGCCCGTCGGATTGATTTCTGTCAAAGATATCATTAATCATATCGGTAATTATTTTAGCAAGGATATTATAAACCTGCCACCTCAACCACTACGAGAAAACTACTCTCCACGTGACGGAGGATAATTAATCTGTGCTTTTCATAAGGAAGTATTTTAGGATAAGTAGTACCCTCATTTATATCGGGATTGTTTTCTCCGGGTGTGCAACACATCCTGCTGTGGGGACGGGACGTATGGAAAAAGGCGAAACTCAATATGGTTATGCGATTGCTGCAGAAAATATTCCTTTCCCATATCTTTGGTATCGGTACGGAATTAATGATGTAAGTAATGTCGGTGTTCGTGTGGGAGTCCCCATCTATGGATCAGGGATAGATTACAGCCGTTTACTTTATTCTCGGAAAGATCGATGGGATGTGCTGAATGTTGCATTAAGCGTGAACCCAAATTATAACATGGATATGACCTACTACAAATTTCGGGAGCGCGAAAAAAACGGGAAAACAATTCTCTCATGGTTTGGTATTCGTGGGATGTATATTCGGAAAGGAATTAGTGGCGGACAGAGTTCGCGGATTGGACTGTTGCTTGGCGGAAAGCCGGGAAGAATCGGATATGAAATCGGGTATTTTCATGATTTTAATTCGATGCCGATTACATCACTGTTTGATCCGACATGGAAAAATGATAGCCCAGAAAATATCGTCCGCTACGGTGATACTCCGCATAATATTAAAAGTTTTTATGGCCTTCCGTCGGAATATTCCAGATTAACCGGGATTTCTATTCAGGTGTTCTTTACGTTGGTATCGGATAAAAAGAAGAAAATAGTGAGTAGTGAATAGAGAGGTAAATATGCCTACTCACCCATCCAGGGTAACCCATGACCAACTTGAATTTAGACGATAAAAAAACGATTCTGAGAAAGATCCCGTCCGGGCTGTATATCGTGACAGGGATGGATGATAATGTCCCGTCCGC
The DNA here is from genome assembly GCA_014381855.1 of Fidelibacterota bacterium. Lineage (GTDB taxonomy): Bacteria > Fidelibacterota > Marinisomatia > Marinisomatales > JACNKV01 > JACNKV01. Next base: position 20,157 of record JACNKV010000098.1, read on the forward strand.
AGCCGTCGTGTCTTTCCTGACGCAAAGTTCGATTGATCCTCCTTTGATAACAATGGCGCTTCGAGAGGGTTCGGCGATTTACCACACAGTTAAAAAGACAAAAAAGTGTGCAATTCATTTCCCGGCAAAAGATCAACAATCACTGGTAGCTTCTTTCTTTAAAATCAAAACGAAAGATTCTAAAACAATCAACAAGCATGAATATGAAATCGGGGAAAAAGGAAATCCGTTACTAAAAAATATTCCGATGATATTAGAAGTCGACGTAAGGGAAGAATCCACGATTGGAGACCATCATGTATTTATTTGCGAAGTTGCTGATACGATATTACGAAGCGATGAAGACGCCTTGCTTATGATGCACACGAATTGGAAATATGGCGGATGAAAAGCAGGAAGCAGGCGAGCCCGTCTGCTCCGGGCAGGCACTCTGACACATGAACATAGGTGAATACAGTTTACACAGCATCGTAACCAGCAAATTTGGGTTGGACGGCGGTGCTATGTTCGGGATTATCCCAAAACCTCTGTGGGAGAAACAAATCCCTGCGGATGAAAATAATCGAATCCAAATGGTGACACGATCTTTAGTGTTGATTAGTGACAAACGAACGATCTTAATCGACACAGGGAACGGGGCAAAATGGACGGAAAAATTTAAAAATATTTATGAGATTGATACAGAAACAGTCAATCTGAAGCAATCATTATTGCAAGTTGGGCTGGGTACTGAAGACATTACTGATGTCATTTGTACCCATTTGCATTTTGATCATGTGGGGGGCAATACAGAATACCAAAATGGGAAAGTAGTCCCGGTATTTTCCAATGCGATGTATTGGATTCATGAAGAAAACTGGAAACTGGCAAATTCCCCCGGGGAAAAAGACCAGGGAAGTTTTATGGAAGCCGATTGGAAAATTCTGGCAGAAAAAAATATGATAAGGCTTGTCAAGAGTTCACAGGCACACGTAAGTAGAGACCAATTGTTTCAAGGAATTGATATTTTGGTTAGTAATGGTCATACAACAGGTCAGATACTCCCGTTAATTTATGATGAGAATCACACATTATTATATTGTGCAGATCTTATTCCCACATCGGCACATATCCCGATTCCATGGATTATGGCGTATGATATTCAACCTTTAGTGACCATCAAAGAAAAACACGAAGTCCTTTCACAAGCGGTGGTAAATAACTGGATACTTTTTTTCGAACATGATGCTGCCATAGAAGCGTGCACGGTGCGTTTTGATGGAAAGCATTATCAAAAAGACAGGGATATCACACTTAGTTGAAAGTCGAAGATCCCGTGTTTTATACGGGGTAGTTGGCTGGAGCAGTGAACACGCGAACACCAATAACCAATCAGGAGTTTTAGTGGCAGACGTTATATTATTTACAACAGATTTTCAATTAGGAACTCACGTTTCAGATGCAATTATTCGTCTGGATAAAAGTGTGAAATTTGCTGATAGTACAATCCCGTGGGACAAACAAATCACAGAAACCACGAAAGCGGTCATTTTGGATTTAGATGACCCGGAAGTTGGTACTGTTTCCCACGTTTCCGCATTATGGCGGCTGAATAAAGAGATGGTTATCATCGGCGTAATGACTCAAGTGAAAAAACTTTTGCATGACAAACTCAGAGCAGCGGGCTGTGGATTTATCTTACCGCGTTCATCATTGGTAAAAAATATTTCGTCATTGATTAAAGATTTATAACTAATGAAAGAAATATTGGCTCAAAAGAAAAATAGAGCTGCAGAAATCTTAAAGAGGCTCTACGGGCACTATCCCAATCCCAAAGGATCCCTTTCCTACTCATCAGCCCATGAATTACTTGTCGCAACAATTTTATCTGCTCAGTGTACGGATAAGCGAGTGAATTTGATTACACCAACGCTATTTGAAAAATACACATCTCCGAATGATTTTGCCAATGCGGACATTGCTGAATTAGCCAAGGATATCCACTCCTGCGGATATCATAACCAGAAAGCCCGCAGCATTATCGCCTGTAGCCAAATGATTGTAAATGATTTTAATGGAGATGTCCCTGACAGCCTGGAATCTTTAATTAAGTTGCCCGGTGTCGGACGTAAAACAGCCAACTGTGTGTTGGGGCAATGGTTTGGCATCCCTGCGATGGTGATTGATACGCACATGATTAGAATCATGAACGTGCTAGAGTTGACGCAATCTGAATCACCAAATGTCATTGAAAAAGAAATGATGGAATTATTTGAACCAATGGATTGGGTATCATTGACGCACATGATAATTGCTCACGGAAGAGCTGTTTGTGTAGCGAGACGTCCCGATTGTCAGAATTGTTTTTTGCTGGATATGTGTCCATTTCCGCAAAGAAATAATTCTTATAAAACACAAAAATGATTCACACTATTCATCATTTTACTCCAATAGTATCTTGTCTTTCCTATAAATAAGTGGATGCAATAATTCAGTATTTCTGTTTCGGGTGGTTGTTATTATAGGTTAATTTTTGGCGACATATTTTTCACATTAACAACAGGATGAACCATGTCTCAACCTCACATAACAAAAGTATATCATTATTGTGCTGCGCATCGGTATTATAATGCAGATTGGAACGAGGAAAAAAACAAAGATGTGTTTGGAAAAGATTCCAATAACCATGGACATAATTACGCACTCCACGTGACGGTTAAAGGAGAAATCGACCCGGGAACCGGGTGGGTTGTGGATTTAGGAGAAATGAATGTCATTGTAAAACAACACGTTCTGGACGTTTTTGATCATGCGCAAATTGAAGAGGATATTGAGTGGTTTAACGACAAACAGCCCTCATCAGAGAATATGGTTAAATATATGTGGCAAGAGATATCAAAACATCTTACCGATGCTGAGTTGGTTAGAATACGGCTGGTAGAAACACCCACGATTTACACAGATTACTACGGATGAAAATAAACTTCCAAATCAGATTATATCTCATTTTGAGCGGGATATTTATTGCCTCTCTCATTACGGCAAACCTAATATTCCAAAAATTCTTCACATGGACACCTTTTGGCCTGTACACATTTGAGTTGTCCGTCGGAATTTTACCTTACCCGATTACATTTTTGGTTACAGATTTAATTTCTGAATTATACGGGAAAAAGAAAGCGGATCAAGTAGTCATTACAGGATTGATCGCCAGTGTGTTTGTAATGGGAGTGGTATTAATCGCAAACGCCATGCCGCAAACTGTGTGGTCTCCGGTTTCAAGTGAGATGTTTAACAAAGTTTTCGGGTTGTTTGGACCCGCTGTTTTTGCATCAATGGTTGCCTATCTAATAGCTCAGTTTATTGACATTCGCATTTTTCATTTTTGGAAACAGCTCACCAAAGGGAAGCATCTTTGGCTACGAAATAATGGCTCTACAATTATTTCACAATTTGTGGATACGGCAACCGTTTTGCTTCTACTATGTTTTACCGGTGTCGTGGAATGGTCCAGGTTCCCGGGTTTGTTAGAAAACGGATTTTTCTTCAAAGTGTTGGTCGCATTAGTTGACACACCATTATTTTATCTTGGCGTCTGGGCATTGAAATCGAAAGTACATGAAGACCCCGATGAAAATGCGTGGTGAAATCATTCATTTAAAGAAGAGGTATTATGACAATGAATATTGAAAATATTGAAAATATAACTTCGACGTTGCTAAAAGAAGTCGGCGAAGATGTTACCAGAGAGGGATTAGTGCGTACACCTAACCGTGTTGCAAAAGCATGGGAGTATTTTTCGCGTGGATATCGAACAAATCTTGATGAGATAATTAATGGCGCAATTTTTAAAGAAGATATCAGTGAAATGGTGGTCGTGCGAAATATCGAATATTTCAGTATGTGCGAACATCATCTGCTTCCGTTTTTTGGGAAAGTGCATGTGGGGTATATCCCTGACGGCAAGATCATAGGATTGTCAAAAATCCCAAGGATTGTGGATATGTTCTCACGAAGGCTACAGCTACAAGAACGCCTGACACACCAAATTGCCTACACAATAAAAGATCTGTTGAATCCTATTGGTGTGGCGGTTGTTGTCGAAGGCCGACACCTATGCATGCAGATGCGTGGAGTTGAGAAACAAAGCAGTTATGCAACTACATCGGCCATGCTGGATGAATTTCATGATGACTCAGAAACACGGGCGGAATTTTTGAGTATTATTGGAATGCGGAATATCTGATATGACTTACGATTTTGATATCATTGTGATTGGTGCAGGCCCCGGTGGCTACGTTGCCGCGATTCGTGCTGCTCAGCTTGGGAAAAAAGTAGTGGTGGTCGAATCGGCGGAACTTGGGGGCGTTTGTCTGAATTGGGGATGTATTCCGACAAAAGCTCTGTTGAAAAACGCTGAAGTGTACGCATCCGTTAAAGCTGCCAAGAAATTTGGAATTCGGGTTGATGGTATCTCGGTAGATTGGGGAAAAAACATCAAACGCTCAAGAGATGTTGCGAAAAAATTGTCCAGGGGGATCGACTATCTCTTCAAAAAAAATGACGTTACAAAGATAAGTGCTCGCGGAAAAATATTAGATGCTCATACGGTAGAATGGACGGATATCGAGGGAAAGACCGGTAAAATATCATCGGAAAATATTATTCTGGCAACCGGTGCAAGAGCAAAATGGTTTCCATGCATGGAGCCGGATGGAGAGAAAATCATCACATCAAAAGAAGCACTGGTTTTGGACAAACAACCTGAGAGCATTGCCATCGTTGGTGCCGGAGCGATTGGCGTGGAATTTGCCTATTATTTCAACACATTTGGGACGAAAGTTACGTTGATCGAGGCTTTACCAAATGTCCTTCCGATCGAAGATGAGGAAATATCCATGGAGATTGAACGGATATTTAAACGGCAGAAGATCAACGTAAAAACACAGACGACGGTTGATGGTATCAAGAAAACAGATTCCGGCGTTCGCATTAAGTTAAGTACCGGCGAATATGTTGACGCTGATAAAGCACTTATTGCAGTTGGTGTCCGCGCGAATATTGAAAACATAGGTTTGGAAGAGGTTGGTGTTACTGTTCAAAGCGGTTGGGTGAAAACCAATGGATTTATGCAAACCAGTATCGAAAATATTTATGCCATTGGAGATGTCGCCGGGTCGCCGTGGTTAGCACATGTTGCATCGACTGAGGGGATGGTTGCGGTTGAACATTTGTCCGGGTTATTACCCGATGAAATGCGTTATGATGTCATTCCCGGCTGTACGTATTGCCACCCAGAAGTTGCATCCGTCGGTATAACAGAAAAGGAAGCAATAAAATCCATGCTTGATGTTAAGGTTGGTAAATTTCCATTTCGTGCGCTGGGAAAAGCTGCCACCTCCGGAGAGACAGATGGTTTTGTGAAAGTCATTTTTGATAATAAAACAGGTAAAATGCTTGGGTGTCATATTGTTGGTACCGGAGCAACAGACTTAATTGCCGAAGCAGGGCTTGCCCAAAAGATAGGTGCCAAAGATAGTGAAATTCTGAATACGATTCATGCTCATCCGACTTTGTCTGAAGCCATTATGGAAGCCACTGCAGATGCTTTGGGTGAGGCTATACATCTTTAGTAGACTGAATTTGGGTTTGTATGATAAGCATCCGTGATCTTGACCGTCTGTCGTATGATAAGGCGTGTACTATCCAAAATAATCTGCACCAAAGACGGATGAATGATACAGTGGGGGATACTCTTCTATTTGTTGAGCATGATCCTGTGTATACATTAGGAAAGAATGCAAACCACAACAATCTGCTTAACACGCATTCCACAGATGTAGATGTCGTTCAAACTGATCGTGGTGGTGATATAACTTGGCACGGTCCCGGGCAGTTGGTTGGATATCCTATCCTTGATCTTCGGGGATATAAGTTGAATGTGAAATCCTACATGAACGCTCTTGAAGACGTGCTCATAAATACTCTTGATAGGTATGGAATCAAGGCTACTCGCAAAGCCGGGCTCACCGGCGTGTGGGTTGATGATAATAAAATTGCCGCATTGGGAGTGAAAATATCCCGTTGGATTACGATGCATGGTTTTGCGTTAAACGTGCAACCTGATCTTTCGTACTACAAAGGTATTATTCCGTGCGGAATTTCTGGGTATGGAGTAACATCTATGGAACAGATACTCGGCTCAACGGTGGAAATGGAAACGGTAAAAACATTGGTTTCTGAAGAATTTAATCGAGTATTTTCTCTGATGAAGAGGGCGTGAAATGAACCGTACTGCAAATAGACTATCAGGGAAACCAAGAATACGGCTGGCACACAGTGAGGATTATCAGTTCGTCCATGAGATCGTCTCGACGTTCGGGCTAACGACTGTTTGTCAGGAAGCGCGCTGTCCAAATTTGCATGAGTGCTGGGATCGACGGACAGCAACGATTATGATTTTAGGGGACACATGTACACGCTCTTGCGGATTCTGTTCAGTGAAGACAGGGGAACCTCAACTCCCCGACCCGAAAGAACCCCATAATACGGCAAGGGCTGTAAAAAACATGGGGCTTCGCCACGTCGTGATTACCTCCGTCGATCGTGATGATCTGAAGGAGGATTATGGTGCAGATATTTGGACGGAAACCGTTCATCAAATTCATCATCATGCTCCGAACTGTACGGTTGAAATATTGACGCCGGATTTTCAGGGAAATATACACGCACTTCAAAAAGTGTTTGAGAGTGCCCCGGACATTTTTAGCCATAATATAGAATGTGTGGAACGCATCAGCCGACAGGTGAGACCTCAGGCAAATTGGCAACGAAGTTTAGAAGTACTTAAATTTTCCGTGGAGTATGGTTTGTTGACGAAAACAGGTATCATGGTCGGATTGGGAGAGACGAAAGAAGACGTAATCCAAACCATGAAACATGTGGTGGAGTTAGGTGTTAAAATATTTACTGTCGGTCAATATTTACAGCCGACAAAAAACCACATCCCGGTAGACAGATATGTAAACGATGAAGAGTTTTCGGAGTATAAAAATATTGGCTTAAACCTTGGTTTTTCCGTTGTAGAATCGGGTGCATTGGTAAGAAGTTCTTACCATGCAGATGTGCAAGCCAGATTGATTTTGTAGCAATGAGACCACCAAAGAACCCGTTCCGCTGTCGGGGAGGAAAATTATCTCTGCCAGAAATACATAAAAAACCTGCCATGTTATCACGTAAATGAAGCTGGCATATTATTTGACGTAAAGAATTCACACTTATAAAGGATTTATAATGAGCGAAGAAAAGAAAATAGGCGTTGTTGAACAAACAGAAGGGAAACAATATCCTGTCATGCCATTGAGGAATACCGTTTTGTTTCCGCAACAGGTCATCCCAATTTATATTGGCAGGGAGAAATCATTAAAACTCATCACTGAGCTGGGCACGGATAATAAATATATTGTTGTTGTGGCGCAGGAAGACGGTTCCATTGAAGACCCGGAACCCGGTGATTTGTACTCTTACGGGACATTGTCTATTGTTTTGAAGGTGTTTGATATGCCGGATAACAGCAAATCTGCAATCGTTCAAGGAGTAGAGCGTGTCAAAATATTATCTTTTGTAGATGATGATCCCTATTTTGTTGCCGCAGTCGAACGGGTACATAACCAAGAAATAACAGATACGATTACGGTAGAAGCCTTAACAACTAATCTCAGAAATATTTTCCAAGAGATGATTAATGTTGCACCGAATTTAACCGAAGAGCATTCCGGGATGCTCAGCAACATCCAAAAGCCGGATCGGCTCGCGGATCGGGCGATATCCCTACTCACAGTTTCCAATGCAGAAAAACAGGTTATTTTGGAAGAACTTGATATTAAAAAGCGGATCGAAAGCACGATCAATGTCATCCAAAAGGAGATTCAGCGCATAAAACTTGGTGAAGAAATCCAAAGTGAAGTTCAGGATGAAATTTCAAAGTCTCAAAGAGAATATTATCTTCGTGAGCAATTGAAAGCCATCCGCAAAGAATTGGGTGAAGACGAAGGATCTGTAGAACTGAATGAACTTGAAGAACGGATTACAAAAGCCAAGATGAGTGAAGAAGCAGAAAAGGTTGCCAAGAAAGAACTCGACAGATTGGGTAAAATTCCGACACAATCTCCGGAATATTCCGTGGCACGAACATATGTGGAATGGCTGGCAGACCTCCCTTGGAATTCTTCCTCCGAGGACAAAATTGATATAAAGAAATCTAAGAAGATTTTGGATGAAGATCACTACGGGCTGGAGAAAGTCAAAGAACGGATAATAGAATATCTTGCCGTTCGGTCGCTCAAACAGAAAAAAGATCCGGATAAGCCGGTTCGCGGTCCGATTTTGTGTTTTGCGGGACCTCCCGGAGTTGGGAAGACATCCCTTGGGAAATCCATTGCACGTTCTATGGGGCGTGAGTTTGTTCGGCTTTCTCTGGGTGGTGTGCATGATGAGGCGGAAGTGCGCGGGCATCGCCGTACGTACATCGGTGCTTTACCCGGTAGAATTATTCAGTCGCTAAAAAAAGTCGGCACAAATAATCCGGTATTTATGCTGGATGAAATCGACAAACTTGGATCGGATTTTCGTGGAGACCCCTCCTCAGCTATGCTGGAGGTGTTGGACCCCGAGCAAAATTATTCCTTCAGCGACCATTATTTGGAAGTGGATTTCGATTTGAGTAACGTCATGTTCATTTCAACGGCTAATTACAGGGATGCCATTCCTCCCGCGCTAAAAGACAGGATGGAAATTCTTGATTTTTCAGGATATATCGAAGATGAAAAAGTGCATATTGCCAAGCAGCACCTCATCCCTAAACAAATTGAAGAAAATGGACTGGATGAGGATACAGTGACGTTAGATACCGGAGCGACCAAGGAATTAATCCGATCTTACACGCGTGAGGCCGGTGTGCGAAATCTTGAACGAGAGATTGCGAATGTTCTGCGAAAAGTTGCCCGGGACACCGTAGAGAAAAAGGTGAAAAAGGCTCGTGTAACCAAGAAAAAAGTGACGGAGTATCTTGGCGCACCGAAATTTTATTCCGAAATTGCTGAAAGAACCACAAAACCGGGTGTCGTAACCGGGTTGGCCTGGACAGCCGCCGGAGGAGACATTCTGTTTATTGAATCCTCAAAAATGAAGGGGAAGGGCGGCTTAACGTTGACAGGACAGCTTGGAGATGTGATGAAAGAATCTGCAACGGCTGCTTTAACATACGTCCGCTCTCACACGGATATTCTGGGAATCCCTGAAGATTTTCATGAAAAGACAGATGTCCACGTTCATGTACCTGCAGGTGCAATTCCAAAAGATGGACCTTCTGCCGGCGTCGGGATGTTTACTTCTCTGGTGTCCTTGCTGACAGGATTTCCGGTCATAGAGGGTGTCGCCATGACCGGAGAAATTACGCTTCGCGGAAATGTGTTACCTATAGGCGGGGTGAAAGAAAAAGTAACGGCGGCACATCGTTCTGGAATTAAGACTATCATTCTTCCTGACCATAATAGAAAGGATTTGGAAGAAATACCTGAACACATCAAAAAAGACCTGTCTTTTCATTTTGCCAAAGAGATTATGGATGTAATTGACATCGCTATTCCTCAAGTAAGAAAAAAGAAAAAATCAAGGGAGAAAAAGGAAAAATAGTTGTAAACTCTCCACCGAATTTTACCATTTGGATGATTAACTTCCTGATAAATCGGGACAGGTAGCTGGTTTAACCAGCTTCGTAAATCATCATTTGGAAAAAAATTAGGGCGATTAACTCAGCTGGTCAGAGTGCCTCCCTTACAAGGAGGAAGTCGGGGGTTCAAATCCCTCATCGCCCACCAAGCATGGTTGTAACCTTACATTCTATTAAGCCACTTGTAATGAGTGGCTTTTTTGTTATCTCTCGCAATTGCTAATACTTACAGCATATTATATTGCTCACAAGTAAAAGTATTCGGGTACAATATTCGTATCATTTTCGGTTAGTTTGAACGATATTTGTAAAAACATCCAAAACATTCTCTGTTTCTCTCTTTTTGTACACCCTCTTCTTGTAAGTGATATCTCCAATAATATGATACTTTACAAAGATAGATCAAAAAAATAGA
>JACNKV010000111.1 GCA_014381855.1 Fidelibacterota bacterium
GCACTTTGGTTATATGCAAAGAAATTTTTATACATATTTAGCCTGTTTGCAAAATTATGGGAGATCAAGAACCCGCCACGAGCAAGAAGAATTGCCGGTGCCAACACTTGTCTCAAACTGATATTTCCTGAGCCGTAATCATTAAATACTTTTATCAGTCCGTCAACCGTTCCGGGGACACCTGCCGCTTGATGTGAATAGAGAGACATCCCACGGATGACGTTATTTTGTTCATCAAGATACATATCCCGGTGAGCGGATTTTGGTGCGACTTCGCGAAAATCCAGAGTGAACGTTTCTCCATTTTCCAATCTGGCAACGAGGAAACCACCTCCGCCTAAATTACCGGCTTGCGGATGCGTGACAGCTAAAGCGAACCCGGTTGCCACCGCGGCATCAATGGCGTTTCCACCCTTTTTCATGATGTCTACTCCGACTTTAGATGCCAATTCACTTGCAGATACCACCAGTCCATTTTCGGCATAAACAGGATTTGAATAGGATATATTTGTACCGACAAGGAGGAAATATAAAATGAGGAAAAAATGAAGGGATTTAAACCTACGTATTCCTTGGGCTTGTTGAAGGTGAATTTGTACCATTAAACGCCTATCGCTCAGTTAATGATTCAATTTTATCACGCAAGGCTCTAACTACAGATTCTGCCGGGATGCGAATTTGTTCCATTGTATCACGATTGCGAAGTGTAACGGTATCATCCTCCATGGTATCGTGATCCACCGTGATTCCGAAGGGTGTTCCGGCTTCGTCCTGACGGCGGTAGCGTTTACCGATGGATCCTCCCATATCGAAGAATGCGCTGAATTCCTTACGAATGTCTTTTACAATTTTCTGAGCTTTTTCCGGCTGACCGTCTTTTTTTACCAACGGAAATACGGCACACGTGATAGGTGCAATTTTTGGAGATAATTTAAGCACAGTACGTTTTTCTCCGCGGACTTCTTCTTCTGTGTACGCATCCACTAAACATGTGAGAAAAGCACGATCGACACCGGCAGAAGCTTCTACCACAGCCGGGACGTATCGACTATTCGTTTGTGGGTCAAAATATTGTTGCTTCTTGCCACTGTGTTCGTTGTGCTGGTCAAGGTCAAAAGTGCCACGATCGGCGATGCCTTCCAACTCAGACCACCCAAACGGGAATTCATATTCTATATCGTAGCATGCGGAAGAATAATGCGCCAGCTCGTCATCACCATGTGGACGTAAACGAAGTTTATCCTCTGAAACCCCCAGACTTTTAAACCAGTTTAAGCGTTCGTTACTCCAATATTCCAGCCATTTTCCTGTGTCGTCCGGGTGGACGAAAAATTCCATTTCCATTTGTTCAAATTCTCGTGTGCGAAAGAGGAAATTACCGGTTGTAATTTCATTGCGGAAGGCTTTTCCTAATTGAGCAATTCCAAACGGGAGCTTTTGCCTGGAGGTCGTCTGTACGTTCGCATAATTTACGAAAATACCTTGAGCAGTTTCAGGGCGAAGATAGGCAATCTCTCCGGAGTCAACGACCGGTCCGATTGATGTTTTGAACATGAGATTGAACTGACGCGGTTCTGTCCAATCTTTGATGCCGCATCGCGTACAGGGCTTATCAAGATTTACATGGTCTGCGCGATATCTGGCATTGCAGTTTTTACAGTCGACCATTGGATCGTGAAAGTTAGATACATGCCCGCTTGCCTCCCAGACATTCGGGTGCATGAGGATTGCTGCATCCATACCGACAATATTGTCACGGGATGTGACCATTTCGTGCCACCAGTGATTTTTTATTTTTCGCTTCATCTCGACACCCAACGGACCGTAATCCCAGGTGGAGCCTAAACCGCCGTAAATTTCGGAACTCTGAAAGATAAAGCCACGTCGCTTGCTGAGCGACACAATGTTTTCAATTGATTTTAAATTCATGATGTTGTTTTAGGATTTAAGTGCAGTGGAGAAATTACTATTTCTTTTTTCTGCGTCGTTTTTTGGGAGGATTCGCTCGTCGTTTATCGATGAGGATAACCACTTCTTCTAATGTGATGGTTTGAGGGTCAGATTCCTTTGGAATGGAAGCATTTACTTTTCCGTCCGTGGCGTAAGGACCGTACCGTCCTTCTTTTATCACGATAGCTTCTCCGGTTTTCGGGTGTTCTCCAACGGATTTTAGTTCAACTGAGCCTTGACGTCGTTTCGCAAGAGCGCTAAGAGCTTCATCCAGCGTAACGGTGATGGGTGTCAAGGGCGGAAGAAGTTTTGCATTCGTCTTTCCGCATTTGACATAAGGGCCATACCGCCCAAGATCGGCAATTACATCCTCCCCTGATTCAGGATGTTTTCCTAACGTTTTTGGCAATGACAGGAGTGAAACCGCCATCTCTAATGTTACATCTTCAGGTGATGTTCCTTTGGTTAACGATTTTCGTTTTTTCCCTTCGCCAAGTTGAACATAGTATCCGTAGGGACCTTCTTTCAAATAGATGGGTTCACCGGTTGCTTGGTCTGTCCCCAGAGATGCGTCTTTTTGGTCGGGCTTATTTAACAGCTCTTGAATTTTTTCAGGTGTTAAATCTCCTGGTGCGACACTCATTGGAATTGCCGCCGTTTTATCATCTTTCCGCAAGTAAGGCCCAAATCGCCCCACACGTCCGTCAACAGACTCATCGTAGGTCGGGATCGTACATGCTTTACTGATATCGATTTCTTCATTGAGCATCTTGTCCAGACCCACCTGCTTTTTTGAGCCAAAATAAAACGCATTCATAAAGGGAAGGGCTTTTAATTCTCCACGAGAAATGTCGTCAAGATTGTCTTCCATCTTCGCAGTAAATTTGGCATCAACCAACGATGTAAAATGATTTTCGAGTAATTGAGTTACCGCAACAGCAATATAGGTTGGGACTAGTTTTCCCTTCGTCACTTGTACATAATCTCTGTATTGAATTGTATCGATAATGGACGCGTAGGTTGACGGTCGCCCAATCCCTTGCGCTTCGAGTTCTTTCACGAGGGATGCTTCGGTAAAACGAGCGGGTGGTTTTGTTTGATGTTCGGCAACATCTAGCGATTTGCAGGACAATTCATCTTGCTGTTTTAATGCAGGGAGCATCACTTCAGCCGATGCCAACTTGGCATTTGGATCATCCGTTCCTTCAACATAAGCCCGCATATATCCTGGGAAAAGAATGACTTTTCCTCGAGACCTAAATATAGAATTTTGGTTCGTAACATAGACGATGGTTTGCATCAATTTTGCCGGAAGCATCTGAGACGCCATCGTGCGTTTCCAAATTAAATCGTAGAGACGAGCGGCATCTTTGCCAAGTGATGCACTTACTGTCTCCATTGGAGTAAATCGTGTCCCTGCCGGACGGATGGCTTCGTGTGCCTCTTGTGCATTTTTTACTTTTGTCGCATAAAAATTCGGTTTTTTCGGGAGGTATTTATCACCGTATAAATTCTGTATATCCGTGCGGGCGGCATTAAGTGCCTCGGCGGATAAGTGTGTGGAGTCCGTTCTCATATACGTGATATAACCGGCTTCGTAAAGCTGCTGTGCCATCCGCATGGTCTTTTTTGCAGGATACCGAAGTTTTCTTCCGGCCTCCTGCTGTAAGGTACTCGTTGTGAACGGCGGGCGCGGGCGGGATGTTTGAGGCTTCTCTTCGATGTCGTTGACTACCCAATCTCCTTTCAGGAGTTTTTCTGCTAGAGCATCTGCATCTTTTTTGTTGAGTAAAACACGATTGGATGTTTTTAACTCACCGGTGGTTTTGTCGAAGTCACTGCCACGTGCCAATTTTTCACCGTCAAGTGTAAATAGCCGTGATTGAAACATCTCGTTGGTTTGTGTGGCTAATGAAGCAGTTAAGTCAAAGTATTCTGCATGTCTAAATACTGCTCGTTCCCGATCTCTGTCCACAATAATTTTTACTGCTGCAGATTGAACTCTCCCCGCGGATAATGCGGTTTTTACAAACTTCATATTTTTTTGGAGTGTATTCCAAAGCAGCGGTGAAATTTTATATCCCACAAGCCGGTCAATAATTCTCCGTGTTTTTTGGGCAGAGACCATGTTGTCGTCGATGGAATGAGGATGATTCATTCCGTCAAGGACACCTTGTTTTGTGATCTCGGTAAACTGTACTCTCTTCAACTTTGCCTTCGGAATTTCACTTGCTAAATGATCTGCAATGGCTTCTCCTTCCCGATCAGGGTCAGTTGCTATGATGACCTCATTCGCCTTTTTGGCTTTTGATTTTAACTCCCTGATAAATGACTTACGATCAGGGAGAACCTGGAGGGTCATGTTAAAATCGTTTTCTATATCGATGCCCAAATCCTTTTTAGGGAGGTCTTTGACATGTCCGACACAGGCAACGACTTCATAGCCTCCACCAATGTATTTTGATATCGTCTTTGCTTTTGAGGGTGATTCTACAATTAATAGTGATTTCATGTGTTTGAGTGCCTGTCCGCCGGTTTTTTGGGCGGGTTAAAGTGTTAAGGTTTTAATGTGTTTGAGTGCCCGCCCGTCTTAGGTTGGTTAAGGTGCTGAGTCTCGCAGTAACCTTTTGAAAATCGTAGTCTTGGCGCTGGCGGGGGCTCACTTTTTACACCAATTGGTTGTTTTCCTTTCAACCCCGTACAAAACCCCGTACAAAACACGGGATGCCCCGGAAAAAACCCCGTAGAAAACACGGGATGCGAGCATGCGGGATGTAAACACAAGCACACGGAATCTTCGACTTTCTACTTTCAACTCTTTACTGCTTCCTCCAGCTTTTCCATTGGGATCTCAATTTGTGTCCCTTTTTTCAGTTCTTTGATGATAACGGTTTTGTTTTCAAGTTCTGTTTCTCCAACGATAATGGCTAGAGTCGCATTCAGTTTGTTTGCCTCTCTCATTTGTGCTTTCATACTGCGACGAAGCATATCCGTACCGACGGAAATCCCCATCGTTCTTAGTTTATGGGTGATTTTCATAATGTATGATCGTGGTGCGTCTCCTAAACAAACCGTGTACACATGCACAGAATCATCATCCCTGATTAATTCGGATTCAAGGACGAGTAATAATCGCTCAACGCCGGCTGCAAATCCGATGGCGGGTGTAGGTTTTCCACCAAGCGTTTCTACAAGGTTATCATATCGCCCGCCTCCACAGAGTGCATCTTGTGCACCAAGAGCTCCGGATGTTATTTCAAATGTCGTGCGTGTGTAATAATCCAATCCGCGCACCATACGGTTGTTTAAAGTATACGGAATATGTAAAGCATCAAGATTGGCTTTTACTTCACGAAAGTGATCTGCATCTTCAGATGAGAGAAATTCCGAAATCAAGGGAGCGTTTTGTAAAATCTCAATTTCATGAGGGGCTTTTGTATCTAAAATGCGAAGAGGATTCGTATCGAATCGCTGCTGACTTGTTTCAGAAAGTTCGCCTAAGTGAGGACGTAGAAAATCCTGCAAGGCAGAGCGGTAGTTTTCACGGCATTCGGATGACCCGATACTGTTCAAATTCAGTACCATTTCCCGGATGCCAAGTGATTGAAAAAACGACCACGCAATAGCGATGACTTCTGCATCCTGTTCCGGATAATGTGACCCAAATGCCTCCACACCAAACTGATGAAATTGACGCAGCCGTCCTTTTTGCGGACGTTCGCGACGAAAGAGAGCATCCATGTAATACAGTTTTGTAACGGGGGATATTTTGTTCAAATTGTGCTGAATAAACGCACGAACCACTGGGGCAGTAAGCTCAGGCTTTAGTGTGAGAGCCGTACCTCCCTGATCAACCCAGCTGTACATTTCCTTCGAAACGATGTCTGTATCTTCACCCACACCGCGTGCAAAAAGATTGGTGTGCTCAAATGCCGGTGTCCGGATTTCTTTATAGCCGTTTATCGTCATAAATGCATGAAGTTTTTCTTCCAATACTTGCCATTGTTTGGATGTATTAGGAAGGATATCGGCGGTT
>JACNKV010000083.1 GCA_014381855.1 Fidelibacterota bacterium
GCATCCCGTGTTTTGTACGGGGCTTTTTGCGGGGTATCCCGTTTTTTCTGCGGGGACTTTTGTGGCGAATAATCCAAGCTAAGGATTCTTATTGTATTTCGTATCAACATTATGTCAGCCCCAATGTTGGTTGATTTCAAAAATTAGATGAAAATCATGGTTCTACATGAAGATTAAGATATAAATTCATGGAGTGAAATTTCAGTTCAATGTATGAAATCAAATATTAACACGGAGAATTAATATGTCAGATAAATTAAAAACCATCATACAAAATAACACAGCAAATATTGGTGTCATTGGCTTAGGATATGTCGGGCTTCCTCTTGCCGTGGAATTTGGAAAGGCAGGATTTAACGTCACCGGGATTGATATCAGCGAAAAACGCGTTGCACAACTAAACGCAGGAGATAATTATATCGCAGACGTAGATGATGAAGAATTTAACGAACTTATATCTAATGGACGATTTGCAGCCACAACATCTTTCGATGTAGTCAGAAAGTTGGATGTGGTATCCATTTGTGTCCCGACCCCCCTCAATAAACTCAAAGACCCTGATGTGTCTTACATCATCAGCGTTGTGGATGAACTGATAAAATATTTGCATGATGATTTATTGATTGTTCTTGAGAGCACAACCTATCCGGGGACAACCCGGGAGCTGGTTTTACCAAAGTTGGAAGATGCGGGATATCCCATTGGGGAAAAATGTTTTTTATGCTTCTCTCCGGAAAGAGTCGATCCGGGGAATCCTGTATATCAGACGCATAATACTCCAAAAGTGTTAGGAGGAATCACCGAAACCTGCACGGATCTTGGTGTTGAATTGTATAAAAAAATTGTGTCCGAAATTGTACCTGTTTCTTCTCCGGAAGCAGCGGAATTAACGAAATTGTTAGAGAACACATTCCGATCAATCAACATTGGGCTTGCCAACGAAATGGCGATTATGTGTGAAAAATTAGGTGTGGATGTTTGGGAAGTTATCAATGCCGCAGCTACAAAACCTTTCGGCTTTATGAAATTTACTCCGGGGCCGGGGTTGGGCGGACATTGCATTCCGATTGACCCGCATTATCTTTCGTGGAAAATGAAATCCCTGGATTACAAAGCACGGTTCATCGAATTAGCCGGGGAAATCAATACTGGTATGCCTATCCACGTATTGGAGCTTATCGGGAAGGGTTTGAATCGCATCAAAAAATCCCTGAACGGTAGCAAGGTTTTGATGATTGGTGTCGCCTACAAAAAAGACATAGATGACGTTCGGGAATCTCCCGCTTTGGACGTGCTGAAACTTCTTGAACTTGAAGGTGCAACGGTAGATTATTATGATCCGTTCGTACCTAAAATACACTGGAACGGCACCACCGTTACCGGCATTTCTGAACTAACCGAAGAGATTATAAAAGACTACGATGCCGTGGCAATTCTCACAGACCATTCCAATATTGATTTTGGTTTCGTTTTAACGCATTCAACATTAATTATCGACACACGAAATGTGTATCCTGCGGATAATAATGATCATGTTTTACGTCTCGGAGTGGGATAATCGACAGTTGCACATAAAAAGTTTATACAACTGTCTTTAGCTAACCAATTTGGCGAAAAAGACATAATAGGATCGACCAGCATAACAAAACTTATTATTTGAATAAGGAAAAATTAAACTGAGTATTTTTTAAAAATGAAAAACGAAATTATTGTCTATCAGGCTAATGAACTTTTTTCAAAATTGGAAGTACGAATTGAGGAAGAAACTATTCGGCTTACCCAAGCACAAATTGTTGTTCTTTTCGATAGTAGCAAAGCAAATATAAGTGAACACATTAAACATATTTTCAAATCCGGTGAATTAAAAAAGCAATTAACTGTTCGGGTTTTCCGAACAGTTCAAATTGAAGGAAACAGGGCTGTTTCGAGAAATATTACACATTATAATTTAGATATGATTATTTCTGTTGGATACAGAGTAAATTCTATCCGCGGTACTCAATTCCGTATCTGGGCTAATAAAGTGCTTAAAGATTATTTGTTAAAAGGTTATGCTGTTAGCAAACGCATAGGTAAAAATGATGTACATTATCTGAAAGAAAAAGTTACGGAGTTTGATTTGCAGATAAAAACCAATCTGCCACCAAATGAAGGTATCTTTTTCAACGGACAAGTATTTGACGCGTATGTTTTTGTAACTAATCTTATTAAATCAGCAAAATTTTCCATCGTTTTGATTGATAATTATGTAGATGAATCTGTTCTGGCAATGTTAGCCAAACGAAAATCCGGGGTGCAAGCAACTATTTTTACTTCCAAACCGACAAAGCATATCAAACTTGATCTGCAAAAACACAATCAACAATATCCTGAAATTGAATTAAAAACCTTTACTAAATCGCACGATAGATTTTTAATTATTGACAAAGGCATGGTTTATCACATTGGTGCGTCACTAAAAGATCTTGGTAAAAAATGGTGTGCCTTTTCAAAAATGAAATTTGATGCAGAAGAATTGATAGAAAAGTTAAAAATCTAACCCGTAGAATTATCAAAATGGTGAATTGGACAAATATTTGAGGGGGAAGATGATAGAAATGTATAGCTCAAACATTACGACTAATGGTTGTTGAATTGCCTAAAACTCAGGTCGATATTGCCATCATCGGTGCCGGGATTATCGGGCTGGCGACCGGAGTTAAACTCCTTGAGAAAAATCCACGGTTGAATGTGGTCATCATTGAGAAAGAACCGTCCGTTGCCGCACACCAAACCGGGCACAACAGTGGAGTAATACACTCAGGGATTTATTATCGTCCCGGATCATTGAAGGCAAATAATTGCAGAAAAGGAGTGAGCGAACTCCTATCTTTCTGTGAAACACATGATGTCCCGTATGATCTTTGTGGAAAAGTCATTGTTGCTACGGAAGAAAAAGAACTCCCAAGATTATTGGATTTGTATGAAAGAGGTAAATCCAACGGCGTACCGGATTTACGATTGATTAACCAAGTTGAACTTAATGAGCTGGAACCCCATGTGAGAGGAATTAAAGCCATTCATTCACCTTCTACCGGGGTTGTAGATTATACGCGTGTTGCGGAGGCAATGAAAAATGTAATTGTCTCTTTTGGTGGACAGATACTATTTAATACGAAAGTGATAGACCTGGAAGGACGGTCTGATGGCTGCATTATTCAGACAGATCAAGGAGAAGTTCAAGCAAAATTGGTGGTGAATTGTTCCGGGTTATATTCGGATCGCATTGCAGCATCGGTTGTAGAGAATGCCGGAATAAAAATCATACCTTTTCGGGGAGAATATTACACATTAACGAAAGCTGCTTCAGAAAAAGTTCGGACCTTAATTTACCCTGTCCCGGATCCGAAATTTCCATTTTTGGGTGTACATTTTACCCGTGGAATTGATGGCGAAGTCGAAGCAGGACCCAACGCAGTTCTTGCACTTGCTCGGGAAGGATATCGAAAGACGGATATCAATCTCAAAGACTTATTTGATACGTTGATTTATCCCGGGTTTTGGAAATTAGTGGGGAGTTATTGGAAAACCGGGACAGCCGAACAAATACGGTCGTTTATCAAGCCACTTTTCGTTAAAGCACTTCAAAGAATTATTCCGGAAATTAACTCATCCGATTTGCAAACCGGGGGAGCCGGTATACGTGCACAGGCGTTACTGCGGAACGGAAAATTGGTGGATGATTTTTTTATTGTTGAGTCAGAGAATAGTATTCATGTTTTAAATGCACCCTCGCCCGCAGCAACAGCATCGCTGGCGATTGGAGAACACATTGCCGATATCGCGGCAAAACGATTTACGGCGTAACGTTGTTAAACTAGTTGGACAATCCTATCCTTTAACCTGTAGCCACCGCATGAACTGATGCCATTATCATCAAATGTCAGAGAATGTCCTTTTTTATCCACCCACCCGGCAATTCTTCCCGGATTACCAATAATTAACGCAAAGTCAGGGACATCTTTTGTAACGACGCTTCCGGCACCGATTAACGCATATTCACCAATGGTAATTCCACAGACTATTGTGGCATTTGCACCAATAGACGCACTCTTTTTCACGAGAGTATTTAGATAAAAATCACTTCCTCTCTGAGGAAATTCACACCGTGGTAACATTATATTTGTAAACACCATACTCGGCCCGCAAAAGACATAATCTTCGAGTTCAACACCTTCGTAAACAGACACGTTGTTTTGAATTTTTACAAAGTTTCCGATCACGACATTATTGGCAACATTTACATTCTGCCCAAACGTGCAGTTTTTTCCAATGATTGCGCCGGGTTGTATGTGAGAGAAATGCCAAATCCGTGTGCCTTTTCCAATAGTAATATTATCATCAACGACGGCAGTTGGATGTGCAAAATAATCTAAGGCTGACATAAAGTTTATTCCTCTTCTTGAATGGTTAATTGTTCACTGGCTTTTTCCAGGATTTCTAGTACTTCAACGGCATTTTTACCATCGGATAATGTTACCGGAGTTCCATCCAAATGGTCAACAAAATATTGCAATTCTTCCGTCAGTGGCATGGCGGAACCATATTCAATGAGTTCAGTGGGCCCGTCACGTTTTACCGGTTTTCCTGCTTCCCAATCGATGCCTTTGTCATAATGCAAAAGGGGTTTTCCGTCAGCACTGTCTTCAAACCGAATCATCCCTTTTGAGCCGATAACAACGAGTCGGTGTTCTTTGAACGGGTGAAGCCAACTAACATAAATATGTCCCATGATATTTTTCGGATAGTGAAGGGTTGTCATGGTTGTATCATGGATTGCTTTTTGAAGAAAAGCACTCCCAACGGATTGTACGCGTACCGGATAAGAATCTGTAAAATACTGGAAGATGGAAATATCATGAGGAGCGAAACTCCAAAAAACATTTTCTTCAGTACGAACGGTTCCCAAGTTCAGCCGATTGCTGTAGATGTATTGTAGTCGTCCGATCTTTCCGTTTTCAATAAGTTCTTTAATTTTTCGAATTGCCGGATGAAACAGAAGAACGTGCCCCACCATGAGGTTCACATTTTTTTCGGTGGCAAGATTTTTTAGAACTTTTGCTTCAATACTGTCGAGAGTAATGGGTTTTTCCACCAAAACATGTTTCCCTGATTCGATGATTATTTTCGCAACTTTAAAATGCGTAGCGGGTGGGGTGGCGACGGTAAATCCATCAAAGCCTACTTCCAGGGCATCTTCCAAGTGAGTAAATGTAGCGATGTTAGGATAGAGAGCGGAAATCTCATTTAGTATTTCTTTCCGGGATTCAACAACGCCGGAGAGGGCTCCAATATTATTTAAAGTGCGGATGTGGTTTTTTCCCCAGAGACCGGCACCAACGACACAAATCTGTTTTTTCAAGTGATCTTCTCCAAATTCAGATAAAAATAGCTCGGGAAAAATACAAGATTAATAAGGATAAACCGAAGGAATATTATTCATGCATGGATTCTTGGTCGAATTTATTCCCTGCTTTCTTCATTCTTATAAATGACCGTAAATTCACAACATGAATTTACAACAAATATTCTAAAAATGGATTTCGGCATGGATGCAGCACATAGGAGGCTGGTTTGAAAAAAGACAATCAAATCCCATTTGCATCTGCGCAACCCGTAAATCGTATTAATTTGAATGCACCTTTGTCAGGTGCATTTTTTATGTGGAAAGAAGAGGAGTTATATGGACACAGTTAAGCATTTAATTGAACTACAGAAAATAGATTTTGAATTAATGGAATTATCAGATCTTTTAGGTGACCTTCCTACAAAAGTAGAGAAATTAATTGAAGAAGAAGAATCTTTAGTTAGTGAAATCAGCGACGGGAAAGCCCGATTGAAGGAGATCACAGTTGAATTACATAAGGCCGATATTGATGTGAAAATATCCCAGGGAAAGATTGATAAACTGAAAGATCAGTTATTCTTGGTAACCAGTAACAAACAATATGATGCGTTGATGCATGAAATAGATTATTTAAAGGAAGAGTTGGACCGTTATGAAACGAGAGACCTTGAACTTATGGAAGAGAAATCTGAACTTGAAGAATCGTTGAAAAGCAATGAATTGACACTGGAAACATTGAGCAACGATTTAAGTATTAGAAAAGGCAAGCTTGAAAAGCTCCTTGATGAAACGTCAAACCAGAAAAAAGTATTAGAAGTCGAAAGAGAAGAAAAAGCGAAGAAGATTGCCTCAAATGTTTTGGCAAGATATGACAGAACGCGTCATGCAAAGAGCGGCGTGGCAGTTGTCTCCATAGAAAACAATGCATGTGGCGGGTGTGGCGCCGGGCTTCCACCGCAAATTGTTGCAGATATTAAATCAGCATCCGGGATACGAAATTGTGATGTCTGTACACGATTTCTATACTGGGAAAAATAGATAGATATTTGTCAAAGAATCTTTGAAAATTGAGTCGGTTGAGTGATTGCCTTGCTTATCCTGTTTTCAGGATTTGTCGGGGAGGAAAGTCCGAGCACCGCAGAGCAGGATGCCTTCTAACGGAAGGAGTTCGTGAGAGCATGGAAAGTGCAGCAGAAAGTAAACCGCCCCGGTTTATCGGGGTAAGGGTGAAAGGGGGGTGTAAGAGACCACCAGTCTTGGTAGTAATATCAAGAGCTTGTAAACCCCATCCGGTGCAAGACCGAGTAAGTCTCAAGATGTGGCTCGCATCGATATAAGAGACGGGTAGGTCGCGTGAACCTGATGGCGACATCAGGACCAGGTGAATAATCACTCATCCATCCGCCTACCGACGGATGGTGGACAGAACACGGCTTATAGACCGACTCAATTTTCTATCAGTGAGAAAGACTATAAGTCGACATAGTTACAAAGTTGTGCACCAACTCAAATCTGAATAATGACGGAGTAATATATCAACGATGCAAGACCACATAACATATTGGAATGTACTCAAAGGGAATCCGGACATTGTTCAAACCCTCCGGCGGGAATTTAAATGTTCAGAGGTTATCGCTAATGTTTTAGCCACCCGGGGATTTACCTCCAAAGAGAATACAAAGGATTTCTTTCAACCGGATTTAACTTGCTTGCACGATCCATATCTTATGAAAGACATGAATTGTGCTGTTGAACGTATCCTGGAAAATATAAAATCAAACGTTCCAATTCTGGTTTTTGGGGATTATGATGTGGATGGAACAACCGGAACAGCACTCCTATATATTGCCTTAAAAAAAATAGGCGGAATTGTCCATACGTATATTCCTAACAGAGAAAAAGAAGGATACGGGCTTTCCAAAGATGGCATATTACACGCAAAAAATACCGGAGCGAATCTTCTCATCACCTGTGACTGCGGAATAAATGCCAATGAACAAATTCAGTTTGCAGCTGAAAATGGAATAGACGTGATTGTTACAGATCATCACATGCCGGATGATGACAACCTGCCGGACGCATTGGCGATATTGAATCCCAAGCAGAGGGCATGCAATTATCCGTTTAAGGGGTTATGCGGATGCGGTGTGGCATTCAAACTTGCAGTAGCATTGATAAAGGCTTTGGGAATATCTTTGGAAGAAATTTATCCATTATTGGAGTTGGTGACTCTTGGTACCATCGCGGATATGATGCCCATTTTAGATGAAAATCGAGTCATCGTTTCTGCAGGACTTCGACGCATGGAATTCACAAAAAATCTTGGATTGAGACATCTGTTGGAACAATCCGGTTTAGGCGGAAAATCACCCAGTGTTGTCCAATTGGTTTTTGGTGTTGCCCCAAAAATTAACGCTGCCGGAAGGCTTGGCGATGCCAACCGCTCAGTGACACTGTTGACAACAGAAGATGACTCTGTTGCAATGGAACATGCCGACGTACTGTTTAGTGAGAATAATCTACGAAAAGACATCCAAAACTCTGTGGTGGAAGAAGCTCTCCGCATGGTGAACGCCAGCGTGAATTTAAAGAAAGATCGGGCAATTATTCTGCCCGGACACGGATGGCACCCGGGTGTTGTGGGTATCGTTGCATCGAAAATCAAGGAAGAATTCCATCGTCCTGCTATTGTAATTTCTATTGATGAAAATGGCGTGGGAAAAGGCAGTGCCCGAAGCATACCGGGGTTTGACCTCTATACCGCCTTGACGAAGACGAGTGAGTATCTTGAAGGGTATGGCGGGCATCCGATGGCGGCAGGGTTGACGGTTTTAGAATCAAAGCTGGACGCATTTAGACAGGCGTTTGTAACTTACGCAAGCAAAATACTGAAAGAAAAGGACTTGATTCCAACTATCACTCTTGATGGCGAAATGAAGTTAAAAGATATCAATACACGATTTATGAATTTCTTGGATAAATTAGCACCCTACGGACCGGGGAATATGCGTCCGAAATTTGCGGTGAGAGGCGTAGACGTTGTCGGAAATCCGCGTATAATTGGTAACGGAAATCACCTCCGCTTTCGAGTTCGTCAGCGTCAAACGACCTTTGATGCCATTGGATTCAACATGTCTCACTACTATGAAAAATTGATTAAAGGATTTCCGGTAGATTTGGCATTTGTTGTTGAACTTAATGAATGGCAGGGACAGTCAAACCTTCAACTGAATATTCGGGATATTAAATTAACCGGGAGAGAAAAATGATGCGATCAAACATTATTGGTATGGGATATGCTGTCCCGGACAGGGTTGTGACAAACAGCGATCTCGAAAAAATTATGGACACCACTGATGAGTGGATTGTTACCCGAAGTGGAATACAAGAGAGGCATTGGGTTGAAGACGGAACAGGAACATCTGACTTAGCAGAAGCAGCATCGCGAAAAGCGATGAAAATGGCAAGCGTCTCTCCGGAAGAGATTGACCTTGTTATTGTAGCAACACTTACATCAGATTATTTTTTCCCGGGTATTGGGAATCAACTGCAGGAAAAATTAGGATTAAGAAATATTGGGACCTTTGATATTAAAGTTGCCTGCTCTGCGTTTATCTATGGATTGTCTATTGGTGATCAATTTATCAAAACCGGGCAACATAACACGGTATTGGTTGTGGGTGCCGAGGTACAGTCAACAGCTCTGGATTTGTCAACAGAAGGTCGCGATATTTCCGTATTGTTTGGCGATGGCGCAGGTGCTGTAATTTTACGAAGAGAGGAAGGTGAAAGTGGGATTTTATCCACACATCTTCATTCACAAGGAAGATACTTGAAGGAACTTTGGTGTGAAGCACCGGCTTCGCGGTTTAATCCAAGAATTTCGAAAGAGATGATTGATGAAAGGCGGCACTTGCCCTATATGAACGGCAGGGAAGTATTCCGAAATGCGGTAAAGCGATTTCCTGAAGTTATCAATGAAGCATTAGACGCAAATCACTTAGACTTAGAGGATGTTAAACTGATTATTCCTCATCAGGCAAATTTGCGAATTAGTCAAGCGGTTGGCAAGCGGTTAGGAACAGCGCCCGGCGTTGTGTACAGCAATATCCATAAGTACGGAAACACAACAGGTGCTTCGATTCCAATCGCACTTACAGAAGCTTATCAAGAGGGGAAATTCACGAAGGGAGACATCGTTATTTTAGCTGCATTTGGAGCAGGATTTACCTGGGCATCCGCGGCGATACGATGGTGAGATGAAAGTTGAAGCGAAGCTGAAACCCTACGTTTTTTTGCGGGGTAGAAAGCAGGAGAAATAGGCAGTGGCAGTTGGCACGCAAACCCGCCAAAAAAACCTGGCAGGCCCGCCTGCCCCGGGCAGGCAAGCACATTAACACGTTAATACTTTAATAGGAAAAAACATGGACACATTATTTTTTACCGAAGAACATGAAATGCTTCGCGATATGGTGCGGGATTTTGCGAAGAATGAAATAGAACCGGTTGCCGGCAAATTGGATGAACAAGGGAAATTCCCAACAGATATCGTCCGGCAAATGGGAGACCTCGGATTGATGGGAATCCCCGTTCCTGAACAATATGGAGGTGCAGGGATGGATACAGTCGCCTATGCGTCTACTGTGATGGAGCTTGCAAAGGCCGATGCCTCTGTAGCGATTACGTTGGCGGCACATACATCTCTTGGAACGATGCCTATTGTTATTTCCGGGACAGAAGCTCAAAAAAATAAATGGGTACCGAAACTGGCATCCGGGGAGATTTTGGGTGCATTTGGCTTAACCGAACCCGGAGCAGGTAGCGACGCCGGCGCAACAAAAACCACCGCAGTAAAAGATGGCGATAAATATGTGATTAACGGAAGTAAAATATTTATTACAAATTCCGGAGAGGCAGGCGTTTTAAGTTTAACAGCACAGATTATCGAAGACGGACAGAAAAAAGGAATCGGAGCATTTACCATTCCTACAGATACACAGGGACTTGTAATTGCACCCAAAGAAAAAAAGATGGGATGGCGTGCCAGCGATACCCGACAATTGTTTTTTGAGGATATGGTCGTTCCTGCGAATACCATGTTAGGTAAACCGGAAGACGGATTTAAAACATTTCTAAAAACGTTGGTGGGTGGAAGAATATCCGTGGCAGCGCTTGCAGTTGGAACAGCAGAAGGTGCCTATTTACGTGCGCTCCAATATTCGACTGAGCGAAAAGCATTTGGAAAAAAAATCCATCGTTTCCAGTCCATTGGATTTAAGTTGGCGGATATGGCTACACAAATTGAAGCGGCCAAGCTCCTTGTGTTTCACGCGGCGTGGATGAAAGATCAAGGAAAAGAGGTAACGAAAGAAGCCGCCATGGCAAAACTATTTGCAAGTGAAGTTGCGATGGATGCTACCACAGACGCCATCCAAATTCACGGTGGTTATGGATACGTGAGAGAGTATGATGTGGAACGGTTTTTCCGGGATGCAAAAGTCCTTGAAATTGGAGAAGGCACTAGCGAAATTCAACGGCTTGTTATCAGCCGGGAAATTATTAAAAACGCAGGAAAATAGGAAGTAGCAGTCAACGGGAGAAGAAGGCAGTTGGAAGGTGCCCTAACACATTAACACTTTGAATACAACCCCAGACAGACAAAATACAATCTCCGTTTTATCCGGAATTCTTTCCGCATACTGGCCTCAAATAATTATTTTGAGTTTATTGGTGTCGGCAACAGCGTTTTTCTTCCCGGGCGGGAAGTCCCTTCAATACTCCTATCAAATCAACGATATAGCCAGAGAGCCGGTCATCGCACCATTTAATTTTCCCATCATGAAGACAGAGGAGAAATTGGCATCAGACATTAATGAAGCCCTGAAGTCTGAACCCTACATCTTCAAACGACAGCAGGACATTGTAGACAGCCAAACAGAAAAACTGACAGAGTTTATGCTCCTTGTACAGGAAATTCGTCACGCAAAAAGTCGAATGGAGGAATCCAAAGACCTTGTGTATCGATATCGGTACGAACCGCAGTATCAGGATGCCCTAACCGATCTTACTGCAGACAGTACTACCCTGGCTGTCCTCATCGAAAGTTTTAGGACTCAGTATTCTTTTCCTCTTGATGCAGGTCATTGGTCGTCTCTGCTAACAGTATCCGGTGCCTATGCAGACATCGTGGATCTTCAGATATTTAATAATGAACTTTTGCAAATCTGTAAAGACCGTTGGGCAGAAGGAACCTTAGATATTCCAAAGACAGATGTTCTTAGTTATAAGGTCATCGTAGAGCAGGGAGATTCCCCCATCCTGGCATCACCGGAAGACTATCATGACTTAGAATCCGCTTGGATTGCCGTCAAAAAGGCGATTACGATTCTATATCCTGATGAAAATGATATACGGCGTAAACTTGGGTATGAAACCATTGTGGAATTTATGAAACCAAATCTGGTTTTTGATAAAATAACGACGGAA
Organism: Fidelibacterota bacterium; assembly: GCA_014381855.1. GTDB lineage: Bacteria > Fidelibacterota > Marinisomatia > Marinisomatales > JACNKV01 > JACNKV01. Next base: position 11,873 of record JACNKV010000083.1, read on the forward strand.
AGAAGACAACAATCCAGATTGGACCGGGTGCCGAAATTTCAAGGTACGATTCTGAAAAATGAGCGAATTGTCGATGCGAATACACGAATCGATGATGAAATTTTATTAAAATTAAATTCACTTGCACTTGTGGTACAGAAAAAAGAAGGGACCCGAAAAGGTTGGGATGTCGTTTCTACTGTTATCGGGCGAATCATAATCATTGCCGTCATCGTTTCCTTCTTTTTTACGTTCCTCTTTTTGTATCGACGACCGGTATTTACCGATTGGAAAATGGTGTTACTGATCTCATTAATCTTTTTGATGACCAGTGGATTTGCTTACATTATTGTGCTCCGATTTGGAGCATCTCCATATTTTATTCCGATTACGATAGCAGCGATGACTCTCACCATCTTATTCGATGCACGAATCGGATTTATGGGGACGACATCCATGGCGATTTTAACCGGAATTCTCATCGGGAATAACTTGGATTTTATCGTCGTCGGGATGTTTGTCTCATCCGTGGCAATGTATAACGTTCGAAGACTACGAACACGAGGACAGGTATTTACGACCATTTTTGCTTTGATGGGAGCAAGTCTTGTCGTGATGATAGGCTTGGGATTTTTTAAGGATGCTTCGTGGTCTGCCGTTCAAATGGATATCATGTATTTATTGATGATGAGCGTTTTGGCACCCATTGTGACGTACGGACTTATTGGCCCGCTTGAAATTGTGTTTAAAATTACAACCGATCTGACGTTATTGGAATTGTTGGACTTTGATCATCCGTTACTGAAGCGTTTGCAGCAGGAGGCTAACGGAACATTCAACCACAGTATTGTTGTAGGCAATCTTGCAGAAGCAGCAGCAAAAGCTGTCGGAGCACGGTCGTTATTGTGCCGGGTTGGCTCTTATTATCATGATATCGGAAAAATCACCCGCCCTGAATATTTTGCCGAAAATCAATTTACCGGTTTTAATAAACATGATAATCTTACAACAGTAATGAGTGCCAAGGCGATAAAAAACCACGTTAAAGAAGGGCTTCGGCTAGCCAAGGAATATAAACTCCCAGAGATTGTCAGTGATTTTATTCCGATGCACCACGGAACAACAAGAGTAGAATATTTTTATCGTAAGGCTTTAGATGAGGCAGAAGACCCATCAGCGATTGATGAAAATATCTATAAATACCCCGGACCAAAACCAAACACGAAAGAAACCGGAATATTGATGATTTGCGAAGCGGTGGAAGCTGCGGTTCGTTCCATTAAAAATCCTGACGTTTTTAAAATCGAAGAGATGATTAACAAAATTATTCGGAAGCGAATTAATGACGAACAATTGAGTGAATGTCCCATCACGCTGGATGAACTTAAACGCATTGTTGGTACCATCGATGATACAACCGGCATTTTACCGGTGCTGAGGGGAATTTATCATATCCGTATTGAATACCCGGATGATCAACCTCCAAAACCTGATCCCGATATGCCGCCATCTGCAGGGATATGATCTCCATCCACTCCGAGATTGATCCGACGATTGGTTCTCTCGACGAACCGGCAGCTCAAAATATATTGAGAACCGTTCTTTCCGGTGAGTCGGTTACCGAAACGGAAATTACACTTATCTTGGGTTCTGATGATTTACTTTCTAATTTGAAAAGAGAGTTTTTCCATGTGAATCAATTCACTGATGTGATTGCATTTCGATTGAATGACTATGATGAACCGAATATTGAAGGAGAGATTTATATCAGTCTTCCCAGAGCAAATGAGAATGCAAAGATATATGAAAACTCCCTAAATAAAGAAGTCGCAAGATTGATTATCCACGGAGGGTTGCATCTCATGGATTATAAAGATGATACCGAAGAACAGAAACAGGTAATGCGTGATTTAGAAAATACATATCTTGAAAAAACAGATTGGGTGAACCTTAAAGTAACGGTTTCATAGCCTGAATGCTTCCCCGTAAAAAGCCCCGTAGAAAACCCGGGACGCGAGGCATTTTGTCAGCCCCGTAAGGAGGAACGACTGTACTGGGGTGACTTTTGTGGCGAATAATCCAGGCTAAAAACAGGAAATATTAAAGAGGGTATATGTCAGAAAATGTCGGAAAAAAATTTGAAGAGTTAGTTCGTATTGTAAAAATATTGCGTGCACCGAATGGATGTCCATGGGATCGCGAGCAGGATAATGCATCCTTATTGCCGTATTTTCTCGAGGAAGCTTACGAAGTCATCGAAAGTGTAGATAATAAGGATTGGAAAACGCTGAAGGAAGAGATTGGAGATATTTTACTTCACATGGTATTCCAAGCGGATATAATGGAAGAAAAGAACGAGTTTTCCATTTCTGAAGCATTGGGCGGGATCAACGATAAGCTGGTTCGTCGCCATCCACATGTGTTTGGAGATAAAACGGCGGATGCCGCAAAGAATGCTAAGCAAAATTGGGAAGAAGTCAAACATCAAGAAAAAAAGCGTAAGTCACGGTTAGACGGTGTCCCGACAAATCTGCCGGCATTGGTGAGAGCACAGCGGCTGCAGGAAAAAGCCAGTTACGCCGGGTTTGACTGGGATTTGGTAGAGCAGGTTTGGGATAAAGTTCACGAAGAGATTTTGGAAGTAAAAGAGGCGCAATCCGAAGGAGCCAAAGACCACATCGAAGAGGAGATTGGCGACGTCATTTTTGCGGTCGTGAACCTTGCCCGTTTTTTGGGTATCCCCGCCGAAGATGCACTGAGAAAAACGAACAAAAAATTCACTGACCGCTTTGCAAAAGTCGAAGCGGAATTAAAACGCCGCGGGAAGGAAGTGGAAGAATCTGATTTAGAAGAAATGGACGCGATCTGGGAATCGGTGAAGTGAAGTCTGTCTATCGATCTTAATCATCTTACTTGTCTTTTTATCACTTTTAACGCCTCCCGACGGCTAAGCGGTTTTAGATCGTGGGTATCTACAAATCTTAGCACAATATCCGGGTCGGTTTTAGAATATTCCCGTAACGCCCAGCCGATGGCTTTTTGGATAAAGAATTCATCGGAATCGGACAGTCGTTTTATCGTGTCGAACAGAAGCGGAACATCCGTTTCATTCTTATATTTTAATTGAAATAAAATGCATACCCGCTGAAGCCACATATTTTTTGAATCCATCCAATCTTTATGAATGCTGTTAATTTCATCAGGATAATGTTTCAAATGAACTCCGACGATTCTGGTTGCCAGCCAATCCACGGTATCCCACCATGATTTTGTTGTAATCAGAAACTCCAATAAGTCAACATCCGCAATTTTCTGTCTCTTCACCAGTTTTTCAAGGATATCCAAACCGACATAATGAAGTTCGCGTTGAGGTTGCTCCCAGATGTGCCTGAGAAACTCGTTAGTATCCTTCGCATCCGGCAGACCATATTCCATGAAAAATGTGCGCGTTAAAGTTTTACGCTCAGGAGATTTTATTCCAAAAAACTCAAATCGGTTTTTCATATACCGTTTCATCGGAACAGCATTATTCACATCCGCATGAGTCGCGAAGTGTTTAACAAGATGGTTTACATAATCCATAACCCTTCCTTGAATGAGATAATTATCTTGATAGAATTTTCAGGTGGACTTTCCGCGTTCGTGGACCATCAAAATCACAGAGGAATACACCTTGCCACGTGCCAAGGACAAGCCTTCCGTTTTCGATAATGATGGTTTCAGACGAGCCGACCATCGCCGTTTTTATATGACTGTCTGAATTCCCTTCAAGATGCCGATAACCCGCCTGGTACGGGACTAATTTTTCAAACTGCATTTTAATATCACGAACGACATCGGGGTCAGCATGCTCATTAATCATAACTCCACAAGTTGTATGTGGGACATAAACAACGATAATTCCCTTTCGAACACTTGAGTCTGCGACAGCACTTTGAACATCAGAAGTGATGTCTACAATATCAACTCGTTGCATGGTTGGAACTGTGAAGGTTTTCATAAATTTATCCTTTCAAAGGTTTATTCAGAATAATCCTGGATTCCTCCGCCGGTTCTTTTGGAATTCGTGCTGTTATCGTAAATCCGCGTTTTAAGGAAAACGACAGCATGGCTTGGTGCTTGGAACGGGTTTTCAATCTGATGGTTTTATACCCTTTGTTTTTCGCCCAGGTTTCTTGGTGATCTGCCAGTATGGCGGCAATTCCTGATTTTCTGTATTCGGGTAAAACTCCGCCCATCCAGGAATAGAACGAACCGTCATTATTTCTCTTGTATCCGATTTTGAATCCTATCGGTTTATGATCAGAATAAGCAGTTAAAATAATGTGCTGAACGCCAACCAAACGTTTTTTATACTCCGATTTCGGATAAGGATTATCAAACTCCGGTATGTGTTCAGAGACGAAAATCGCATCATTCAATTTCTGTTCTTTAATTATTATAGTATTCTGCACACTAACTCACTACCCCGCAAAAAAATGCGGGGTTTCAGCTTCGCTTCAACTTTCAACTGTTTTATTCGTGTTTTTCGTCAATTCGTTGTTAGCGGTGTCTCAGCTTCGCTTCGACTTTCAACCCCGAAACACTCATGCTTCGCTACCGGGATTTCGTTGTATCGTGGCTGTAATTAAAAAAGCGACCTGACTGCCTTTTGTACGGCTATCGAGGAGGAAATTCCCGTCTCCTGTCTCCTGTTTTTTCAAATTTCGATTCTTTTTATGTTTTTCGTTCTTTTTTCTTTGCAGCCGGGAAAAGAACGTTATTCAGTATTAACCTATAGCCCGGTGAATTGCGATGTAGTGATAGGTCTGTTGGCGGGTCTCCGACAAAATGCTGATAGTCTTCCGGGTCGTGTCCTCCGAGAAATGCAAAGGCACCTTTTCCAAAATTCCCGTGGAGGTATTTCACTTGGTCTGAAGCAGGGTCTTCGCCCATAATAACGATGTGTTTCTTTATCTTGGATTTATGGAAACCGGTAGTTTGTCCCATAAATCCCTTTACAATCCCAACGTGATTTTGTGTGAGCATCGCCGGAACCGGGTCATATTTTGCGGAAAACTCAAAAAGACTAAAATAGTCGGCATCTGCTCCGTGGGTTACCGGGTTGTTGCTTGGCGGAAAATCAATATCGGAATATTCATAGACCATCGGATCGGTAATGACCGTAAAATCTGTGAATGCGAATGTTTTTGAAAAGTCTAATTTGTTCTGAAGATTTGGTGAGATTGGAGTACCATCGAAAACGGATTGTGCTCCGTCAATTCCCTCTTCTGCTAATGCGATATCATAGGAGTCCGTTGCAGAACACATCGCAAAAAGAAACCCGCCCTGCCCTACGTAATGTTTAATGGTTTGGGCGATAGCCTTTTTTTCCTCATGCACAGATGAAAATCCAAGCTCCATTGCCATACGTTCAAAGTCCAGTTTTTGCCGGATATACCAAGACGCGTTTCTGTAATTTCTGTAAAACTTTCCGTATTGCCCGGTAAAATCTTCATGATGCAGGTGAAGCCAGTCAATATCCCCCAGCCCGCCAGAAAACACCTCCGGATCCCATATCGTTTTATAGGGGACTTCCGCATACGTCAGCGCAAGCGTCACGGCGTCATCCCAGGGCTGCTTTCCCGGAGGCGTGTAAATGGCAATTTTCGGTGCTTTCTCAAGGATGACAATTTCCATATTATTTTGTTCGATGCTCTCATAGATGGATAAAACCTCCAGCGCATTTACGTTTTCGGTAGTAACACCACGAATCCTGCATTGATGAGCGATAAATGGATAATCGTCTACTAAGAATGCCCCACCGCGGTAGTTCAATAACCATTCCACATTGACGTTTTTTGTCAGGGCATAATATGTGATTCCATACGCTTTCAAATGGTCGTTTTGAGATTGATCCATTGGGATTAAAATATTTTGTCCCAAGAGCAGTTGAAATGCAAAAATGAGTATTGAGATAGTTTTCATAGTATTGTTCAATGATGTTATTTTAAAAGTTCTCTTATATGATATCTTACCGGTTCGGATAACAGAGAAAGCGGATAATCCTCGAGAACGACCTGATAGAAATCCATGGCCAATGTTGTATTACCCAACTCATATTCGATGATTTCTCCCTGAAGTGTCCACCCCATATCTGCTAAATGAGTATTTGTTAGTTGCTCAGCCAGATCAAGGGCATGGTGAGGGTGTTCCATCGCCAAACGAATCAAAGCCTCCCTAAGCATTGCAACCGGGACAACAGATGTGTTCGGAGAATCCGTGCGAATGCTTTTTAGTGTTTCAATCGCTTCGGATAACTTGTGTTGATAAAGCATATATTCTGCTTTGATAAATCGCAGAAATGCTGACTTATCTTTTGATGATCCGTCAAAGTAATGTTGCTGGATAATATCCTGCAATTCCATTAAATCATTAAACATTGCATTGTCGGGGAGGATTACAGCAAGCTCTGACTTGACAAGTATTTGGGTAGTGTCCATATCCCCTGAGAGGAAAAATGCCTGTAACCTTTTCACCCTGAGCTCAGAGAATGATGGCGTGACGGACTCTAAGTATTCCAGCGCCCGTTGAAGATTACCCATTGCCAAATAAACATCGGCAATACGAAGATGGGTTTTTTGACGGAATGTTGATGTCCCTCCGTACCGTAATGCTTCTTGATAGGATGCCAGTGCACCATCAAAATCATGGGTGATGCGATATTGAATTTCGCCTACTCTGTAAAACGCCGAACCCGAAAATGACGTAGACGGCAGCGTAACTAACACGGAATCATACATATGAAAAGCGGACTCAAGACGCGATGTTGAAAAGGAAGTATTACGGACGGCATCCTGCTTGAAAAATGTGTTTTCCGGGAAAAACATTACTAATCGTTGAGCGGAATGTTGAGGGAGAATTTGCTCCTCGAATGATTGCCCCAAGCCAAGGAGTGCTTGTCCCTTTTTTTTGAAAGTTAATAACTTTGGTGAAACAGATAAAATGAATTGATATGCTTGAATCGCTAGTTCGTATTGCTGATCAAGATGAAGGTTTTTTGCAAACGTGATCCATCTGGATACATCTTTTGGTGTGGATAATCCCTGCAAAGAATGTTCGCTGTATGCATCTTTATACTGCCTAATCTTGAAATAGAACGCACTTAACATTGTCCGTATCAGCGGTGTGTTTTGATGAGCAAATTGTTTCAATGTCGATTCAATAAACACATGGCTGTCCGGAGAATCGCTCATACGAAGAATTCGATCAATAACAATTCGTTGCTTATTTGGATGCGCAACTGCATACCGTATAAATTCAGTCATCGCATCATGATAATTGTTTCTTGCAGAATAATAGTTCGCAAGTTCCAGTGAAAGCAACGCCGGTTCTCCTAACAATTTTCTTCCGCGTTTTGCTAATGCTTGCATTTCCTCTTCCATGTGATGTCGGCTATACGTATACAACAGCATGGTATAGGTTGTGGAATTCTTCCCGTACCTCTTTTCGAAATTTCTCCAAATGATTACCGCTTGGGCCGTATCATTCTGTGCGTAGTACACATCCCCCAATTCTATGCGTGACTGTAAATCATTCGGAAAAAACTTCAGATGATTTTTAATGAGAGTTTCCAATGATGAGTAAAGACGTTCTTGCTTATAAAGATTTTTCAGCTGGCGGTAAGCGTGCGTGTTTTTTGCGTTTCGACTCAGAAGGTCTTCGTAAATGGCGATTGCTCCGATGCGATCTCCCCTTTGTTCAAGCATTTGAGCGGTTTTAATTGCCGCGGATTTTGATGTCCTTGATGCCGGAGCTGACGGTTGTGCTGTTAAGATAATCGGTAACAGGATGAAGAGAAGTCTATTCATTACTTTCTCCATCGGATGTTTCGACAGGGACGTCCAGCCCCGGAATATCTTCTCGTCCTAATGCATTAAAATAGCGGCGAATCATGGATTGGTAGTCCCGGGAATATCCTGCTTTCATTGCTCGATTAAGTGCTTCCATCGTCAGGCTGCGTCGCTGTCCTAAATCTGCAGGAAGTCCGGACGGACCGGAACTCAGTGCATGTGTTGTTGCGGTTGTGGACTTTCGTTCTTCTTTCTTTCCGCGTTGTGACATGGATTTTTGACTGTCTAACATTCGTGATAGGATACGTTGCTGACGTTCTTGGGTGCGTCGGGTGAATTTGTTTTTTTGCAAATCACGAATGACCTCATCCATGTCTTTTGCCATTCCGCTAAGGTCGCCTAATCCTTGGTTGCCACCGGATTGCTGCATTTCATTCATGAGTTGCTGAAGAGATTTGCGGACTTGCTGTTGACCGCCAAGCATTTTTTGCATCATCGCCTGTTGCATGGCCGCTCCCATTTGTCCCAATGCCATTTGCATACCCATGTCGTTCATCCCTTGTTGTTGCCCGGACATTTTTTGCATGGCTTCCAAAAATTGTTCAAATCCGCTGGCAGACCCTCCTGATTGCATTTGCTGAATGGCACTAAAAATGCTTTGTGCCGTCTCATTCAATCCTTTCATCGCCTTTCCTTGACTTGCAGAGGATTGTGATTTATGCCGTTCGGAGAGATGAGACGTAGATTCATTCATGTGAGCAGATGCCGCCCCGATGGCGCGACCCATCGCCGGGGTAACCGCAAAGGTTTCTTTAGATAACTCCATCAGCTTTTTCATAATCTGTGCCAACTGGTCTTTCAATTGTTGTTGGCGTTGGGCCATATCGCGAATTTGTGGCGAGTTGCGGGGGAGGGTTGAGGTTGCATTCCGGAGTGATTCCTGCATTTTGGATAATTGCAGTACATCCCGCATGATGGTTTGAAACTTTGCTGCCATTTCTGAGGCAGTTTCTTGCTGGAAATTATTCGCGATGGATTGTGCCATCTGCTGCATCGATTGAAGGTTTTGAAGAGCAGAGCGGCTGGCATGACGGGAATCGGAAGGGCTTTGTTCTCCGAGTTGATCCATAGCTTCGGATAGATTTTCTTTGGTTTCTTCTGCAAGGTCGGAAGCAGCTAGCTCCTCCATCTCTGCGGCGGATGATTTGCTGAATTCTTCCATGAGATCAGCGGCTTCTTTCATTACCGCCTGAATATTTTTGAATTCATCCAGATTGCGTTTTTCCTCTTGCTCAAGACGGGCGAACGTTGACGGGTCGGTATCTTCATGTGTCTGACCGATTTTTTCATCCAAAACATCTTGTTCTTTCACCAACTGTTCAAGACGTTTATTGATTTCATCAACGCGTTGTTCGGCTTGAATACGTTTGAAAATATCCAAAAACCGGTCCAATTCTTGCTCAAGTTGCCCCATGTTTTCTGCCATTTGCTCAAGAGAACTCATGAGGTCTTTCATGTCCATATTGTTTAGCGCGTCCTGAACAGCATCTATATTCATAAGGAGGTCTTCAGAGATTATCTCACTCACCAGCTCTTGCAGTTCTTTAAATTTTTCAAGCAATTCCGGAGAGAACAAATCATGTTTTTCTGCGTTTTCAGATAATGCTTCCAGCGCCTCTGCTATTTTTTCAAATTCCGCTAATTCTTCTTTTGTCTTCTCCAATAACTTTTTGATTTCCTGCTGATGCTCCCATTCGACTTTATCACTTTTTAGTAAATCGAGTTCAACCTCCTCAAGGTGCTCTTGGATGGACTGAATATCCTCCAGATTCACACGTGACTCTTCCATGATCGTTTGTTCTTCGTTTTCCATGGATTCAAAAAGATCAGCAAGAGAAGGTAGCCGCGCAATGAACGTTCCGGATATAGATTTTTTCGGTCCCGACACATTATCGTTATCGTATAATTCAAAATGAAAATGCACTTCATCGTCGGGCATCAATCCAAGGTCGGACACATCCCACAGCGTTTTGATGTCTTGGTGGAGTTTGTCCGGGATTAAATCGCGGATAGTAAAAATTGAGATAAACGGTTCTGCCTGTATGTAACTTGGCCGCCGGATTTCATACCCCACCTGTAAATTAGAAAACCCGAAATCGTCTTCAATCTCCAAATGAATGGGGATCAATAAATCATCACCTAACTCTGTTTCCGGTGCGGGCAGAAGTACATGGAGTAACGGAGCAAGGTCAGGGATAAGTTGTAAGTGATAGGGAATGGGGTCACGGTTAGATATCCCGCGTTTGTCTAAAAGATGCACGGTGAACATCCCATCTGACGCTAACGTAAATTCACCTTCTGCACGTTTCCCGCGGATGGATAAAGGAATATTCTCTTCGTTAAGATTCAGATAGCATTTTGCCAATTTGCGATTGCTGAGAAGTCGAACAGAGAGAGTGGAACCTTTCAATCCCTGAACATCTGCCTGGTTTTCACCCTGAGATTCCGCTTTCAATTTTGAATATGCAGGCGGAATCACCGTGATCATAAATTCTTCCATTGTCGGTCTGTCGGTGACCAAAATACGGTAATCCGGGGAAACGATTTCAACCCATGCTTCCCAAAAATATGTGGCGGGGACAAACGCTTCGTAAGCATAATCTTGATAGATTTCTTCGATGGTAAATGAATAACCACCTGACGAATCCACTGGTGATTGTAATAAAATATTTGCAGGGAGGGTGGTATCTCCATCGATGGGATTAGTAGCCGTCAACCGAAGAAAAACGGAATCCGGCGATGCATCGACAGCTTCAATGGTGATAGTCGTTGATTCTCCTCCCAGAAGATGGAGATCCCCAACCACACTTTTTAGACTATACGGAGTCGGAACGGGGAAATCCCTGTCTGGGTGAGCCCAGCGATACATTGCGGATGTTGAATAATCCCATGTGGCAAGCATCGTCACCAAAGAGAAAATGAGTAAGAGGAGCGTGCTGTGTTTCCAACGGCGGCTGGCAGTATCGGGGAGGAGTGTCTTGAGATCAAGCGCGGACAGACGATGATGTATTTGACGAATGAAAGACTGACTTAAATCCACAGAATTACTTTGGCTCAATGAGCGTTCCAATTGCAGCGCATTGATGACAGTATCCTCTTTTTGGAATGCCAATTTACCCACTTTTCGGGCAAGAGAAGACCACCGGTAACGTTCAATTTTATTTGCCAATGCAAGGAAAAAACCAACGAGTGCTATCAGAAGAAAAATGATAAAAACTGTAAAACTGCCTACGATGAACCACGTTCTGATTGCTGCTGAAAAATAGAATACGGATTCAGAGATGAGCGAGGTCAAAAACACGAACAATCCAACGGAATATATCATCCAGAATATCGCAACAGCATCCGTCTTGAATGCGGCAGTGCGTATCCGTTTTAATCGAGTGGAAATTGAGTGGTGAGTGTTCACGTGCCTGTCCGCCGTTTTTTTTGACGGGTTTGCGTGCTTGCTGTTTTTGCCTACTGTCACTGATTTCTACTCACTATTCACTTTTTTTATTGTGTCAAGGCAAAGTAAATGATGTTCACGCCCATTTTAAGGGAAGCTTCACGAATCGGGGCAGGATCGTGATGTGCTTCTTCGTCTTCCCAGCCGTCACCAAGGTCACATTCGTATGTGTAAAGCACCATGAGACGGTCATCTTCAAAGAGCCCGAAAGCCTGCGGAGGTTTTCCGTCGTGTTCATGCACTTTCGGCAATCCGTTGGGAAATTCATAATAGCTGTGAAAAACCGGATGGTCAAACGGTAATTCTACAAAATTCTTATTAGGGAAAACACGTTTCATCTCGCGGCGAAACGATTCATCCATGCCGTAATTATCATCCGCATGGAGAAAAACACCGCGCAAAAGTGCTTCTCTTAATATCATTACTTCCTCGTCTGTTAAACGGATATTACCGTGACCGGTAAGATACAAATACGGATAAGAGTAAAAATCGGCATCGGTTAACCGAAGGCGGACATCTTCTTTAGCAGTATTAATGGAAGTCTCTTTTTGTAAGAAATCTAATAAGTTTGGCAGACTGCTGGGGTCGGAATACCAATCTCCGCCACCACCATAATGCACACGGGCAATGGTGAAGTTTTGTGCCGAAATTGCCGTATGTAAGAGCAACAGCAACGCCGGTATGACCAATGCCTGAAATGCGTACGGTGTGTTTCTATGTCTCATCTTTACGTTCAATGGATATGAACCGGATTTGTTCCGGTGTGAATACAACCTAAAAGTTAGTGAAAAAACCGTAGCACGGATATTAGAAAATTTGAGTTTTAATCATTGTTTTTTTCTTGTTCAATACCGATAAAATCCGGTAGTTTAATTGACCATGCAATTCCGATTTCACCTTATCCTGCTCTTGGTTTTTTTATCCGGATTTTTGGGGGCAACTCCGAAAGATTCCGTAAAAACGTATTTGTGGGGGCTCATTAAAATAAAAAGCGGACAAGGCTTGGACTATGAAGACGGGTATGTTTATGACCGCATTTTTCATCCGCGTGAGTTCAATGAGTCGATTACGTTTATTCCGCTAGAAGTCAGTTACGGACTTGGACTAAACGGTGGTGGCGGCGAAGATCTTGATTTAATGAAAACCGGGTGGATACGATTTGAAGAAAATCCGCCTTATACGTTTGATGGCGGTTCGTGGAGTAACCGATTCGGGCACCAACTGGAGCTTGATTTTCTAAAGACGAATTTGAGTCATTACATACTGAAAACCAGTTGGGCAGATATGCACACGGGAATAAACTTTCGGTATTCTTCAATTTTTTGGCCCTCAAGCATTCCTAATACAGAATGGACTAATCTCAATCCTTCTTGGGATGCTCCAAATACGGCATTTTCACCAAGACTTTTCACTGTTGGACTTAGTCACTCCTGGATTATTCAACGATCCCAACGATGGTATTTAACCTTCAAATATACATACGGAGTTGCATTTGCAGATTTTTACCAAAGTCAGGCGACAAAACAATATGAACCGACTCCATCAGGTTGGGGACCATCCACATCGTATACAGCCGGATATCGCTGGGTGTTTGATCCGGGGATGACAAATCGATATGCCGTTGGTTTTGATGTAAAACATATTTATACAAAAATAGACCGGATTTCTGATTCGAACAACCTTACACCTGTTTCCAGGTTTGATTTGGCGAACTATGGATTATATCTTACTATAAATGTGTTTTATGGTGGACGGAAAACATCCGGGGACAAAGGAAAGGAATATTATTTTCATCGGGATTATGTAAAGGCAGTTAAACATCTTAACGCGTTTTTGTTAGAACACCCCACACATTCAAATCGTTACAAAGCGGAAGCATTACTGAGAGAATCTGAACGAAAGATACCCCACCAGTTCATGCGGGAAGGCTTAAGCTATGATGAACGAAATATGCCGGATAAAGCATTGGACAGATATTTAAGAGCGCGGGTGGTTGCGACAGATTCGGTGATGCTGGCAGTATTGAATTTTCGCATCGATCAAATTGCCGATAAGCATGTATATGATGCTGAATTACTGCTGGAAAAAGGAGATAGTAAAAAAGCACTGTCCGTTGTAGAAAACGTTGCGACCTACTCAAATAAAGCTCGTGAGTTGCTTCCGCGGTTTCGGGCAAGAGTGTTACTGCGGGATGGCGAAATTGCCATGGAAGCAGGAGTTTATAAAAAAGCTCTGCATTTATTCGCCCAAGCGATGAGAAAAAGTCCTGACTTAAATATCGAAATCGGGTTATTACAGCATCAAATTGCCGTGAAACTTGTGGAGCAAGCAAACAGTATCGAGGACCAAGATGCAATTTTATTGGCCATCGAGTCACTGGAAATAGCGGAAAAATTATCACCGGCATTTCGGGAATCAGACAAAATGGTGTTAATCCAGCTCAAAAATGCGTTGAAAGAATTTGAGGCTCAGCAACAGCAGATACTTATCAACGAACGCATGAAAAAAGTACGGCAGGAGCTGGAAAAACAGCGCAGACCCAGTGCAGAAGTTGGGATGACCATCCCGGAAGTACAGGCAATATTAGGCGAACCAAGGGAAAAAGTTCACAGACCAAATGTTGAGGGAGAAGATCATCAGCTATGGCTCTATCCGATGGTGGACGAAAAAGAACTTCAAATTACATTTTTTGATTTTATCGTCATACGAATTGAAGTGAGGTGAGTTAATGAGTAGACAAGTTGATGGGTCATGAGACTCATAAAACTCATGTAACTCACCAACTCATGGAACTCAAAGTAGATGAGCGTTTTTCGAGACAAACATAATTTCCTGAATAACGACTTTTAATATACCCGCAGCAGGAACGGCAAAGAGCATCCCTAGAGGTCCCAGTAATGTTCCGCCGATTAACAACGCAATCATCACCATCATCGGATGAAGCCCCACGCTTTCTCCGACGAGCATCGGCGTGATAAAGTTGTTGTCAATTTGCTGTACAATAATGAACATCACCACAATATCAAGCACATAAAACGGAGATGGGATAACGCCAAAAATGACATGGGCTAATGCCGCATCACTTCCAAGATTGTTCATAAAGGCAATGAGAATTGCAGGAATCATTCCCACAAACGGTCCCACAAGCGGAATTAGATTCGCCAGCCCGGCGATTATTCCGATAAATACGACCAACGTAAGATTAGCACCCATAAAGTTTAAAATGAGTAATCCGATAATGGATAAAACTGCGACACTGCCGGCGGCTAATAATTGTCCATGTAAGTAATTGGAGATTTGTTTTTCCATGTTGTACATCAATCGAAGTCCAACCTCGAAATACCGATTGGGAAAAAATCCGGCTAATGACCGTTTAAAATGATGGTATTCATGCAGTAAAATAATGGTGAAAATTATGACCATAATCGTTGTGAAAATAAAAGAACCGATTGCGCCGGCAAATGAAAGGAGGGTTTCGACCAATCCTCCGATATTGGATTTTAATGTATCGGCAAAATTTCTATTTTGAGGGAGTGTCTCTTGGATAAAATCAGGAAGCGATGCAGAGAAATTCTGTATGGTGTTGTTCATTCTTGCGACAGTTTGCTCTTGGTTGAGTTGAGTGGAAAAATCCCGAACTTGATCCATAAATCCGGAAGCAAACCCTGATATAAAGATGATAATAACGGACGTGACGGCCCCGGTCATAATTAAGACACTCAGTCCTCTGTTTCGTATTTTTCGCTCCAGATAATCGGTGCCTTTCAACATGATAGTTGTGAATAAAAACGCAAAAATCAACATAATGATAACTGAGGAAATATATGGCCATATTATGTAAACAAACCCCATGAATATGAGGGCAAGAAATATTCGGATAAAAACCAGGGCGGGATTAGTGGATGATTCCATAGTCTATCTCTGTTGGGTTTCGGTTAAAAGTTCATTCGTTTTTCGCAACCGTGTTCCAATTACTTTTGCCAAATTCAGCAAGATTTTATTCCCTAATTCCGGGTTGCGTTCAAGCAGGGAGAATAAATCCGGCCGAAAAAACCCCAGCAGTTTAGAGTGATCCGTTGCGATAGCGGTCGCCGAGCGAATATCGTCATCTAAAAGTGATAGTTCTCCAAAAAACTCTCCATTCGTTAATTCTGCGAGAGTGTTTTTATTCCCGCTTAAGTCCTCCATGAAAATCTCTACGTTACCGGTTAAAATAACATACATACCTTCACCGGGCGCGTTACGTTTAAATACGGTCTCACCGGGTTTATAATTACGTTCGTGTATCAGCTTTTCGATTTCACGATAGTCACGATTGGTAAACCCATGAAACACGGGAACCTGTTTTAAGGTGAGGACGGTTTCATTGTCGGATGTATTCCATCGACTGAATACATTGGTCCAGAATGCGTTTTCCACAATAATCTCCCTAAATATATTGGTAGAAAGTAAACAATCATAGAAGGAAACACACGGGTTTTTTCTAGGGATTTATTGTGCGAATGGGAGTAGTAGATGAAAGCTACATCGATGACATTGTAAATAAACCGTAGTATAAACTACAGGATATATACAGTATAGTAATTGTAGAAATATCTAAATAATGCTTGACTTCTTATCGAGTATTTAGTACACTATCATAGGATATGTGGATGTAATAATCCTTTTATCATTAGACATGTTAGATAGCAACAAAAAAACCAAGGAGAAATAAGTATGAAAAGATCAGTTATTATTCTGTCAGCCATTTTGTTTGTTTTTTCTACGCAAAATGATTTGGCGGGTTTGACCCGGGTTGATACAGATCATTCTGGTATGATATCATCTTACGGAGGTCCATCGACTTGTATTGGATGTCATCCGGGAAAGATGGAAGAAATAATAAGCACCGTTCATTACAAGTTTGAGAGTGAAATCTTAGATGGATTGCTTTTCAACGCAGATGGGACGCCTGCTGAAGAAATTTACTCAGGTAAATTTTGGAAGCTTTGCGGATTCCCTACAGCAATCCCACAATCCAACTGGATTGGTCAGTTGAAGAATGACCCTGAGACACCGCATGTTGATGTTCCTGGTGGATGTGCAAAATGTCATATTGGAATCGGGATGAAGCCTTACAATGCCAATGGCGGGACAGAACCCTCAGAAGCAGAACTTGCAAATAATATTGACTGTTTATATTGTCACGCAACTGACTATACCAGAAAATACTATGTGTCAATGAGCGCAGATACCGTGGATTTGAATCCGATGGGGGCGCCTATTGTTTTTGCAGCCCCAAGAGTTGACGGGGTGTTTAACTTTAGTGAATTCACAGATGCTGCCAAAACAGTTGGAGGACCGGCAACCTCAGATGCATGTTTGAGATGTCATGCAAAAGCCGGTGGGGGTGGAATGGCATTTGATGGTGTGATGCACAGCTTTAAACGTGGTGAAGGATTTTCCGGGAGTACGGATGTCCATGCCGAAGCGGGGATGACCTGTTCCACATGTCACTATGATGCAAATCATAAGTTCAAACGGGCACCCAATACCGATCTTACCGCCATGGACTCCCCACAGTCTGTCTCCGGTTGTGTCAACTGTCACACTGCAACCCCTCATACGACAACAGATACCTACAATAATCATACAGATAAAATTGCCTGCCAGACCTGTCACGTTACATCTAGGGGCGGGGTGGTGTATAAAGATTTTAATGCACCGATTTGTCCGTCCGGTGACTGTAGTTCAGAAAGTATGAATCTGTGGGGACTCCAGATGAATAAATTTCCTGAAGATTTTGAGATTGATTATATGTGGTGGAATGGTACGGTTGAAAAACCGATTCATCCGCTTGGTGACATCAACGATGGGAAAATCTATCCATTTAAAAAGGGAGTTTTCAATGTACCGGAAGATGCAATGGGTAATTCTGTTCCGGTGAAGTGGGGTAAATATTTTCTCACGGGAGATATGATGCTGGCTGTTGGGGCAGGAAGAAGTTTGTATTCCTCTTTCCTCGATGGGTTTCTTGGAAATATCGAAGAGTATGTCCTCCCGCCACTATCAGGAGAATTCGATCACTTTGGAGAGGTTACGGATTATTTCAGTCTAAGCCATGGTATCACGACAGAAAACGCAAGAACATGCTATGATTGTCACGCACATGAAGGTGGGGTGATTGACTGGGTTGCGATGGGATATAGTGAGAATCCCTTTGTCATGATGAGCATTGCGGAAGAAAATACAACGTCTCCTGAAACCTTTGCCCTTCGCCAGAATTATCCAAACCCGTTCAATCCGACAACGACAATTCGTTATGAGATTTCAAAACGGACAATGGTTAATTTTAGTGTGTACAATCTTACGGGACAATGTATTGAGACATTGATACAATCTGAACAAGCACCGGGGGTGTATGAGGTTCATTTTGACGCAACCGGCTATGCCAGCGGATTGTATTTCTATCAAATAGTGACTCCGGAATTTACAGAAACAAGAAAGATGATGATTTTGCAATAATCGTCATGTTTTTTTTTTTACAAAGGGGGGAGCCTGATGTAGGCTCCCCCTTTTTTTTTAAAGTTAATAAAACGAATTGCACTCCGCAAAGAGGACTGATTACTTTCTAGGCAATGTTTCGTCAAATAAT
>JACNKV010000063.1 GCA_014381855.1 Fidelibacterota bacterium
GCTCCGGAGGAGGGACTCGAACCCCCGACAAAGTGATTAACAGTCACCTGCTCTACCAACTGAGCTACTCCGGAATATGTCTTTTTTATCTTGAAAAAGCCCTGCATGCCGTCAGGCAGGGTGGCGAATTTAGCATAAAATCACGCGAAACAAAACTACATTTCTTTTTCTGCCTCAAGAATCTTTCCTTCTGCGAAAAGTCCATGGGTGATTTGTTCTTCTGTAATAAAAACCATACCGGATTCATCATGCGGTTCACCGAACACAGAATGAATGGATTTTAATCCGCCCAGCCATTTGCGCTTATCCGAAAGGTAGACAAGATCCCCCGGGTTTGCTTTCATTGCTTCCATGTCCTCTTTCGCAAAATGAACCATTGTGCTGTCTCCTTCAACCTTTTTCAAATGAACGAACACTTTTTGACCCTCTTCATCATTTGGATTTCCACCCTTGAAGAATTTTCGGGCAATGTCGATGGAGCCGGCGGTTAATCCGGTGGTATTCTTTTCTTCATCATAATGAACAAAATACGTCACAGTAAGCGGGACTAAAACTATCACACCGATTGTAGCGATTACCTGAGAAGAAAGACCGGAAACGTTAAACAAAACAACTCCAAAGAGAAAGATAGCGAAGACCACCAAGCCATTCATAATAGCTTTATCATTTGTGTTATTTCGAATTTTTGAAATTACATTAATTTGCCAGCGAGTTGTCCATGCGACAATGACGGCAACCCCTGAACAGACTAATGTGTTATACAATGCGCGAATATAAGAATATGGATGTGCTTGATTCATTTCAATTCCGTGATCAAATGGCGCAATAAATAGTCCCGGATATCGTGCACCAAGAATCATCAGTGCGACGCCGCCTACAAAAGTAGTGATGACAGCAGATGGAGTAAATCGCTTCCAGAAGACACCAAGGAAAATCCCAACAACTAATGGCGGAGTAAGAGTGGAATGAAAATAACCATGTGCTTCGTATACTGTTGGGAAGTTTTTGAATGCCAGCACAGCCAACACACCTAAGATTGTTACTCCAATCGAGGCATAACGCGCCGCTCCAAGCTCTCTTCGATCGTTTTCACTTTCTGATTTCGCCGTCCTTTTTAGGAAAAGTTGGATTGGCCGATACACATCATTGATAAAAATAGCCGCGGTGGCATTAATGAGCGTATCCACGGTACTCATCAGTGCTGCAGTTAACGCCGCCATAATGAATCCGAACATTCCGGGGCTTGCAATGATATTTGCCACTACCACAAAAATTTGATCGGGTGAAACCGATGGGCTGATAACATCCGGGCTGGTCAGTGAAATTGCCTTGCCGATCCAGCCGGCATTTCCAACTACGATAGCTGAGATAGGCAGAACAAAAAGAATATTAATAGCGGCTGCTTTTCTGCCTTCATTGACGTTTTTACATGCCATGAACCGCATAATGAGCCCCTGATTCATAAACAAGAACCCAATCGATCCGGCGATGGCATCTTGCCAGAATATCCCGACAAAATTGAAATTCGAGGGCTGATTAAAGTCCGCCATAGGTAGTTTCCACTCCGTTGGAAGAATATTCCAGAAGATATCAAATCCCCCCAAATATGTGATGCCGAAAAAGAAAAGAAGTAATCCCGCAAAAAGTAAGATAAATCCCTGCAAAAGATCAGTGAAAATAACAGCGGTTTGACCTCCGAATGTAATGTAAATCCCGGTGATTATGGCGATAACAATAATCGCCCCCATGAGCGTAATCGGGATGGTCATCCCAAGTAGAGTGAACGCAGCCGGAAGCATAGGAATGACCGCTTTCCCAAGCGTAAGGAATCCAATTCCGATATATCCGATCATGTAGAGAAGTAAGAGAATTGTTGCCAAAAATCGTGCAGACGGGCTGAAACGTTTTTCAAAATATTCCGGGATAGAACGTATTTTGGAATAAACGATAATCGGCAACCACCCAAACATGAAAAAGGCGATAAAGAACCAATCGTTCAAATACGTCATTGAGGAAGAAATTCCGTGCTCAAATCCTTTGGCAGAATACTTAACAAAGCTGTGGCTTCCGACACCGGTTGCTACGATTGACATCGTAATCAGCCACCATGAAAACCGCCGTCCGCCGAAGAAAAAGTCCGTCGTTGTTTTAGTATAACGACCGAAATAGCTTCCAAAAAGCATAATCGCAATAAAATATACGACCATAACAATCCAGTCGGTCGTCGTTCCGATGCTATGAAATGTCTGCATTATGCCCTCGCTTTCTGTTTAAGCAATAGTGTTATAACAATAAACACGACCACAAGCGCCAACAAAACAAAAAGGACGACATACGGTGAAATGGTCCCTAAAGCTGCCCACGTCATCAACGCATGCATCGTTATGTACCACACAAAACCAAATAGTAGAATCCACATCCATTTTCGATGCGCATAGCGGCTCAAGTCAAAAGAACCGGATTTCAACGTGATGATGATTCCGGCAACAAACAGAAGTCCTCCAAGTCCATATAGGTAAATGAAAGGAAGCCAGGAATGAGAGAATAAATTCATAGTTACTCCTTGATTTGAATTTTGTCAAAATACGGTTTTAAGAAATCATAACTTTCCAGAAGTCCGTCGACTAATACTTTTGTGTGACCAAGAACGGGCATAAAATTGGTATCGCCTGCCCACCGCGGAACAATATGAAAATGAATATGTTCTTCAATCCCCGCTCCGGCGGCAGCCCCGATATTTGCTCCAAAATTGAACCCCTGTGCGTCCATTGCTTCTTTAAGTATCTCCATGGATTTATCCGCTAAAACCATAATTTCTCTGTGAGTGTTGTGGTCAAGATCGTGGGTGCTGTCCACATGAGCGTAAGGTGCAATCAGAAGGTGAGCATTATTGTATGGATAAAGGTTCATCAGCACGCAACACGTCTTTCCTCTGTAGAGGATGAGGTCATCCCGATCGTTATTTCGATTAGGTTTATCACAAAAAATGCAACCATCTTCTTTCGGTGAGCGAATATATTCAATCCGCCAGGGTGCCCAAAGTTTTTTCATGGGATTAGTTAATAGCGCAGATCACGGAGCAAAGAGAAACCACTTTCCGCACTTTACAGGTTGTAGTTGAAACCAATATCCAATAACCATTAACCAACTACTCTTCTTCTTTTTCTTTCTTGTAATTGGAGATGACTTTCTTTTCGTGGTCTTTCGGCATCGGGTCGTAGTGGCTAAAGGATTCTGAATGCAGTCCGCGTCCGCCGGTGATGGAGCGGATTGTCGTCGCATACTGGTGCAGTTCTGCCTGAGGAATTTGGGCTTTAATAATCTGCATATTTCCTTCAGAGTCCATTCCCATAATTTTACCGCGGCGACTGGATACATCTCCCATAACATCTCCCATATGGTCTTCAGGGACACGCACTTCGACATTCATGATTGGCTCTAACAATCCTGGGCGAGCAGCAAGGAATGCTTCTCGGAATGCATGTTTTCCTGCAATCTGAAAAGCAATGTCTTTTGAGTCCACCGGATGCTGCTTACCGTCATAAAATTCCACTTTCAAGTCCACAACTCTGCAGCCGGCTAAAATACCCTCATTACACGTGGCGTTCACACCCTTTTCTACCGATGGAACAAAAACTCGGTCAACATTTTGTCCAACCAATGAGTCGGTAAATTCAACTCCTTCGCCACGCTGTTTTGGTTCAATGCGCATCCAGACTTCGGCAAACTGCCCGGCTCCGCCCGATTGTTTTTTATGGCGATATTTCGATTCACCTTTTGCCCGAATAGTTTCACGATATGGGACTTTTGGTTTAATCATATCAACCTCTACACCGTAGCGCCGTTTCATTTGTTCTAAAACAATCTTGAGGTGAAGTTCTCCCTGCCCGGAAATGATAGTTTGTTTAATTTCACTGTCAACGCGATAAACAAAAGAGGGGTCTTCTTCGTGCATGGAAGATAAACCGACAGAGATTTTTTCCTCGTCCCCTTTTGCTTTTAATAGAATTGCCGTATGTGTGTTCGGATTCGGATAATTTGTTTCGGGCAATAAAACTTTAAATTTTGGGCTGCATAATGTGTTGCCGGTGTGGGTGTCTTTTAATTTGACGACAGCACCGATATCTCCGGCGTTCAGTGTTTGCACATTCGTACGGCTTTTCCCGTTGATAATAAAAAGCTGCCCGAATCGCTCTGAGGTGCTACGGGTGGTGTTGTATAAATCCATGCCCGTGGAAACCTTGCCGGAGTATACACGGAAGAAAGACAGTTCACCGACATGAGCTTCGGATATTGTTTTAAACACTTGAATAACCGTTTCAGGATTTTCCAGCTTCACATCCACATCTTTTTCGGAAACAAAATCTTTTGCGGTCACTTTTGCTCTATCCACAGGCGAGGAGCCGTATTTGGCAATAAAATCCATTAAGCGCTGTACGCCGACATTTGAAGCAGCCGCAGTACAAAAAAGTGGAATCATCGTTTGATTTTGAATAGCCGCATGAATTCCACCGCGCATTTCATCTTCGGACAATGTTCCCTCTTCGAAAAACTTTTCTAATAATGAATCATCTGATTCTGCAACATACTCAATGAGCTCTTCATGTAAAGCTTCAACTTTTTCTGCCCATTCTCCATCCGCAGGTTTTTCTGTGTATGTTCCTGACCCATCGGTTTTATACGTCACAATTTCATTTCGCATCACATCCACAATTTGATTAAATCCAGGTCCGGAATTAACAGGCAGTTGCATTGGAAAAACATTTTTTCCAAAGTGTTCACGAGCGGAGGTTAATATTTCATCAAACTTTGTGTGTTCACGGTCCAGCCCATTCACAATAATCAATTTTGGGATTCCAATTTCCGATGTCTTTGACCACATTTGATCGGTACCGACTTCGATACCATTCACAGCATGGATTGTAACTAACGCCATATCAACTACAGCCAACGCTCCAAGCGCTTCACCCACAAAATCTAAATACCCCGGTGCATCTATAAGATTAAATTTTTTCTCATCCCACTCCAGATGCATCGGCGTTGAGTGAATGGACACTTGTCGTTCCTGTTCACCCTGATGATAATCAGACAGGGTATTACCCGCTTCAATCGTCCCCATACGGGTGAGCTCGCCACCATTCATCATCATGCTTTCACTTAACATGGTCTTACCGCATCCGCCATGCCCTACAATTACAAAATTTCGGATATCTTTTCCTTGAAACTCTTTCATTTTTATTACCTCTTTATCAGTTAATTGAACTCTTATACTACAAATCAGCAGGAAGAATTCATTGCAGAATTAAGTTTATTTGCATTAAAAACAGTCGTGAGTGTACCTCGATTGGAAAATTGAAATCAAGGATTTTTACCATAGATGTTGCAATTGTTTATTCCCGGTTCTTGCTTCGTTTTGTAAAAGCACTGTCAGTATACATTTTATCAATCAATCACTTTTGTTGTCTCATGGGAGAACAACGTATCCTGTATTTCCTCAATATATGCTCTGAGTGCGGGGACAAGATATACATCTGAAAGGTCCCTTTGGATAAATCCTTTTGCCAAGACTCGCAAACGTTGTTCAATGGGTTTTACCGTATTAAGAACAATGACATTTTTTTTTTGAACGAGGCAGCTTCCACCGTGAAAATCACCCTTTCCCCGTATGATTTTAACACCAACCCTCTCAGCGAGATTCTCGAAGTGTGTCATGAGTGTTTCGGGCTTCATTTTTTAGAGTATTAGAGTGTTAAGATGTTTGTTTGCCCGCACGCTAAGGCGCACAGGCCTCTGGTTGGTTAGGGTATTCAAGTGCCGCCTGCCACTGCCTATTTCTCCTGTTTTCTACCCCGCAAAAAAACGCGGGGTTTCAGCTTCGCTTCAACTTTCAA
>JACNKV010000079.1 GCA_014381855.1 Fidelibacterota bacterium
GGAATCATCACAAATGCAACAACGCCGAAACGTAGTCCAATCAGTAATATAATTCCTGCAAGAAGAAGACTTGCCAAGAGAGGATTGTATTTTATCCAATGGATAAGGTTAGACATTTTTCTGAAGACGCACAGCGGTACCATACGCTAACAGTTCGGCAGAACCTTGCATGATTGCTGAGGTTGTAAATCGAACGCAAACAACACCATCGGCACCCATATCTTCCGCTTGAGCAATCATTCTGTCGAGAGACTGTTCTCGTGATTCAGCAATCATTTTAGTGTATTCAGTGATTTCTCCTCCGACAATCCCGCGCAGTCCCGCCATAATGTCTTTCCCAACATGCCGTGCACGAATTGTATTTCCGCGAACCATTCCTAACGTTTCTGTGATTTGATAATCCTCAAATTTATCTTGTGTGGTAATTAACATTTTATTTCCTCTTATTTTTTGACAGTTTTAGAATAATAATCATCCTCTTTATTTGACAGACGATCTTGAAGCACTTTGATAAAGAGAAGTCCTAATCCAATGAAAATGATAATTCCAATTAATCCATCCGGAAATGCGTTAATCATTCCAAAAAATATGGCAATAAGCCAAGCAAGGGCGACGGTCGTTAAGATGATATATCCTATTTTCTCCATGATTCTCCTTCTCTTCAATACTTACGGATGAATGGGTTTGGTCGGTATTTTGCGGGACATTCGTCCCAATAATAACACCAGTTACATAAAATTGATTCCTTCGCAGGGAAATCATGTTTGTCCGCAATAGCTGTTCGGATATTATCAATACGGGTTTTGATGTTTTCAGATAATAGTTTTAGCTCTTCTTTCGTCCGCCGGGAGCGCATTTCAATCCCGTGCTGTAAAAAATGCCAAACAAGTTCGACCTCGTTTACATTATCAAACTTCTTTTCTAATCCAATTTGATACAGTGCCAATTGCGTATCTCTATTGGCAGCCCCCTGAGTAAGTGCACGTTTTCCGCTCTTATAATCATGAATTTCCCACTTCCCTGAGCCATCGTGGTCCACCCTGTCAAGAATGCCTTTTATTTTATAATTCTTTGAATCATCAAGATGGAAGACTAATTCCAATTCATTTCCGACAGCCGGTTCGTCAAAGGGTTTATATTGGCGATAAAATTTTGCAAGGCATTTTTCACCAAGCGCATAATAATCCTCCGCACGATATTCTCTCCATCGTACAATTCCGATTCGATTATGCCAAGAAGACTCCCAATATTCCTGAAATTTGTCCATAACGATGTCTAACATTGGTGTGCCATTCTCGCCCACGGTATTGTATAAATACTCAACCGTCTCATGAAGTCGTTTGCCCAAAAAGGCTTCGATGCTTTCATCAGGTTTAAGCACTTTGTCCAAATAACGAATTTTAAACTGTACCGGACACTTTTTAAATGTTTCTAAACTGCTGTGTGAAAATCGTTCAATCATGTTTTTTGTCCTATGCAAAACTTAATATTTCCCCGACAAACCGTTAACGGTTACAACTCACTATCGGTTTCTAACCCACGATTTACCCGGCTGCCACCTTTTCTACTTTAGCCTCAATTTTAATTTGGATATCCAAAATATGGAGTGTTCAGACGAAAATCTCCAAAGCCATTTTCATCTTTAAAAATGAATTTTTGGTTTATA
This sequence comes from Fidelibacterota bacterium, assembly GCA_014381855.1. GTDB lineage: Bacteria > Fidelibacterota > Marinisomatia > Marinisomatales > JACNKV01 > JACNKV01. Next base: position 1,667 of record JACNKV010000079.1, read on the forward strand.
CTATAATAATACCAAAATTCGTACACGACTCTACGAGGCTCACTGACAGTTCGCTCAATATTATCCGGTTTCCCGTATAGTAAGTAAATCATTCCCTGATCCGAACGCCAACCAGCCTGAAATCCGGAAAAATGTTCATTTGTAAATGCCACCCGTTTGTAATATTCATCCATGAGCTCATTTTCAACTGTATGTGGTGTTGGATCTCTTTTTTCCCAAAGAGATAAGAACCAAGGCTCACGGTCTTTTCTTCTTATATGCTTCAGCGAATCTCTTTCTTCATGGGTAAGAATATAGGTCATCTGTTCGATGGCTTCATTGATGTCGCTGATTTGAAATGAAATTCCCGGTTTTGGCAGGGATATTTCCAGCTCGGAGCGCTTACGGGTTTTTCCCTGAACCAATTTGGTAGTAATATTTAATTTAAACCCTGTCAGAACGGAATCCGGAATCAAAATTATTTTTCGAAACAGCGTTGACGAATCTGTGTATGTGTACGATTCCGTCCATAACGTTGTCTTTTCAAGTGTGGTTATTTCCATTTGGATGGAATAGTCTCCCGGCTGGGCCCTTCCGGAAACAAAAATATTTAGCCCGCCATTTTTATACGTTTTATGGTTGGATAATTGCGGACGCCATCCCTCTCCTACTCCAAAATCGCCTGTTGCTTCTGACAACACAATTACAGGGAATAGAGTAACATTCTCGTCATAATTTAAAATATTTATCTCTATGTCATGTTTCCCCGAATACCGTGTTTCTGTGTCCAACACTTCACCCACTAATTGATACTCCCCGACTTTTTCCGTGAATAATGTATGTAATACTCGTGAAATTGTTCTATCAGTGGTTTGGATATATTCATCCACAACAATGGTATCCTGCCAGGTCTTTCTCTCTATTTGCTTTCCGTAATTATCACGTAAATTAAGTGTAGCTTCATAAGTCGCTACAAACCCTTCAGTTGTCTTTATAAATTGAAGCGTTGTAAATGGGATACTAAAAAATGTCAGGATATTCACAGAATCTTTAGACTCATGCACTACGGGAAAGGCCGTTACACTAAAGTAATCAATATTCTTCCTTTTTGATTTTCCAAACATCGATTCACCATGCATCGATGCGAACAGCCCAACGATGATTAAGAATATTTTTAGGGTAATATGATTCTTCATAAGTCGTAACTCCAGTGGAATTTAATTAATCCCTCATTCGTACCCAACCAAAGAATGTCTCCATGAACGACTATTTCACGAACACTACCTATGAAGGGGAAAGGATATTCCTCCATGAATAAATATTGCCTATCGTATCTCATCAATCCTTTGTCCGTCCCAATAAAACACCAGTCCTTTGTGACTTCGATTGTGAGGATTGTTTTACTAATTGGAAAAACGGTAGGCTGGAGAAGAAAAGACCATTTCTTTTTTTTAATATCATAATCAAGAATGTGATTCATCGTGGAAATCACAACATGGTCATTTGCAACTTTTATCTTGCGGAAATCTTTCAATATATTCATCCAATTTCCAATCTCTTTTGTATCCCCATATTTTCTAAAATCGGTCAATAAATTATCCCGGGAATTGTAAATAAGTAAAAAATAATCCCCTGCAAACCAGACAGTCTCACCCACTATCTCAATATCGTAAACGTGTTGATTGTCTAAAATGCCTTCCAAATCTTTTGGCAACTTTCTTTTCGATTGCTTCCGAATTTGAGATATGCCCCTCGGCGACCCTACCCAGACTGAGCCACTGTCTTCTGCCATCGCCAGCACAGGTACACCGGGGACTCCTCTCGTCTTATCTAGCTGCCGCCAATAATCGTCCTCTTTATCATACACCAATATGCCAAAGTCCGATCCGTACCAGATTTCGTCTTCCATTTCTAAGATAGAATAAATGGACTGTGGATTCATATTTACGGTCGTTTCAAAATCAACAAAGTCGAATTCAATCTCATCGGAGTAAAATGTCGTTATTCCTTTCGTCATTGAATTGGTTCTACCTGCATAATGAATGGGATAACCCTGTGTCATCGCTGTAACATCGGTATTTGCCGGACCAATCGTCATCGGATAAAATGTTTCCATTTGTTTATCACCAAGGAAGATCGTCCCATCTTCTGAACAAATCCAAATACGATTCATTGAACCTTCAGCAGCCGTGGTGATATTATAAAATCTACCGTTGGGATCAACAAGCTGATTATCGTGAAGAAGCCAGCCATCTGAAAAAATATAATTCTTGTAAATCTCAGGCAGTCTAAAATCGTAATAATAGCGATCGCTATTCCACATGATTGATGGTTCATCCGGAGAAGTCATAGAGGAAATCATAATGCCCGAAACCCTATCTAATTTTAAAAACAGGGAACCCGTAAAAAGCCATAAATAGCTTTGTGATGAGCCAATCTTTATAATCGAAGACCCACCTGGGAGTCCATATTCCGCAAGTGAGTGTGACGTCCATTCTCCACTTCGGGAATAACTGTATTCAATGGTTTTATCTGTGGCAACCCACAGGATACCGGTACCTTTATCAAGATAGACAGATTCTATTTGATTCGAGGTTAATCCCTGGGCTTTAGTAATTGGCTCTTCAAATGTATTCCGATAGAGATGGTATCGCCAGACTCCACCATTTTCAGTCCCAAAATATGTGTAATTGAATCCTTCTGAAATTGAATGAACAGCACCGGGCTGCCTGTAAATCACCCAATCAAATATATCAAATCGATTATCCGGTTGGGCAATAATACCCGAAAATATAAATAACCAAAGACTATATTTTTTTACAGACACAATTCATGAGCCATGATGATGACTAATCATTTCTTCAAGCATTTGAAGCGTTATAGGGACGACACCAACTTCCTCACACACTCGCCCTGCTGCATAATTGGCTAAAATGGCTGCTTCTTGTGGCGTAGCTCCGCAAATATCCGCCAGCGTGAATGTACTGATCACCGTATCTCCCGCACCGGAGACATCATGGACTTTTCTGGCTTTAGTCGGGATTGTAATGGATTCGTCTTTTGAGAATATCTGCATCCCCTTCTCTCCACGCGTAACCATTAGCAAGTCGATTTTTGTCTCATCTCGAAATTTCTTTCCAAAGGATTCAAACTGTTCCTCATCAAATTCTTTCCCAAAATAAAAAGAAAATTCATACGAATTCGGTTTAAAAAATCGTACACCGGCGTATATATTGAAATTATCCTGTTTTGGGTCCACATACACAGGAACATTCTGTTGATTAGATACGTGAATAATATCCTTGATAAGAGATTCAGAAAAAAGCCCTTTGTTATAATCCTCAAGAATGACGGCATCACATTTTGGAAGAATCTCCTGAATCCGCTCCATAATTTTATTTTGGATTGAAGAAGATATGGATTCTCGGGATTCCTCATCGACACGCACCACTTGTTGATTATGAGCAATGACACGTGTTTTTACGGTTGTAAGAACATCTGAATCTATAATCATATTTTCTGTATCAATACCACTATTTTTCATTTTATCGAGAAGAATTCGTCCATGATTATCTTCACCGATACTCCCAATAATGACCGGATTTGCGGACAATGCCGCTAAGTTCAATGCGACGTTCCCTGCCCCTCCGGGCGAATAATTAGAACGATTAACATGAATAACGGGTACGGGTGCTTCTTGAGATATTCGTTCTGCATCTCCCCACAGATAAGCGTCCAGCATAACGTCACCGACAATGAGAATTGTCCGTGATGAAAACTGAGAGATGATTTTATGGAATTGTTTCGTTCTCATACAATTAATCTTCCCTCCGTGATGATGATTTTGGTAGAATCAATGCCAATACACCATATAAAACAATGCCAATTCCGACACTCATGAACGTCGCAAACACCCAAATAAACCGTACAATCGTCGGGTCTATTTGTAACGATTCCGCAATGCCGCCACAGACACCGAATATCTTTTTATCTGTTTCAGATATATGCAAACCGGTGGTGAATTCCGAATCAAAAACTGACTTCACGTCACTTTTTCGTGAATAGACCAGATAAATACCAACACCAATCAACCCCAAGGCTAAAACGACATTAATTCCTGCTCCCCAGAAAGAGTGAAATATGATCCTTATCACATGACCGTGTTGTAGAAATAAGATGAATCCAACCACGATGAGAACGGCTCCCCAAAGTGGTGTCGAGCGACTAAGGTTCTTATTTTGAACAGGTTTTTCATCTCTGGAAGAATATTCATCCGGAATAATAATCATTGCAAGAATGTAGGCGAGGATTCCTGACCCGCCAAAGAGTGTGAAAAATATCCACACCAGTCGAATCAACGCCGGATCTAGATTAAAATATTCAGAAAACCCGCCGCAAACACCTGAGATGACCCTTTCATGACGTGATCGGATAAGTCGTTTCATGATTCTTCCTTCATTAATTCTTCCAAATGAGCACAAACACTCTCTGTTAAAGCCTGAAGATGATATCCCCCTTCAAGTACGGATAGAAGCCGCCCTCCGGCACAATCATCCGCTATCTTGACAAGAAGTCCGGACAAACGTCTGTATCCTTCCGTTGTAACGGTCATACCTCCAATGGGATCGTATTCGTGTGCATCAAAACCGGTAGACAAAATAACTAAATCCGGTCTAAACGCCAACACTTTATCCGCAAGGGAATTTTCAACAATATCCAGAAAAGTATCGTCTCCCAAACCTACTTCGATCGGGTAATTGATGGTTGTGCCCAATCCATCTCCCCACCCCGTTTCTTCTTTTGCACCGGTTCCGGGATAAAATGGATAACGATGGATACTGGAATACAACACCGACGCATCATTTTCGAAGCTATGCTGTGTGCCATTCCCATGATGGACATCAAAATCAATAATGGCAATTTTGTCTAAAGAATATGTTTTTTGTGCATAACGCGCAGCTACTGCCACATTATTAAATAAACAAAATCCCATCGCAGATGATGTTTCGGCATGATGCCCGGGAGGACGAACCAACGCCATGGCATTTTTCACCCGGTTTTTCAAAATTGAATCCACACCAGAAATCATGGCTCCCGTTGCTAATAATGCCGTTTGATAGGACTGTGAATCTATGGGATTATCAAACGTATCTATGTACTGGTCTCTCTGATCACATGCTAATTTTACTCGGTCTACGTACGTACGTTGATGGTTAAGTTCGGCAAACTGCCTATCACCTTCTTCAGGAATTATTTTCTCCAGGGCGTGTAATGTATCTGAAGATTCAATTCCCTGATGAATAGCAACAATTCTCTCCGGAGATTCTGGGTGACCCGCACCGGTTTGATGATTCCGAAATCGTTCTGACCAAATTAGTCCGGTTGGCAGACCAGAGGGCATAGATTAACGTTTACGATAATTGAATGACTTAGAATTTCCGGGCCGGATTTTAGAGATATGACCGTTATCCAGATGAATAAGAACGGATGCAAATCGTCGGATGTGATGATTATCCGGAGCGGCAACAATTATTGTCGTCCCCAATTCCTTGTTCATTTTTATAATTCGATTACGAAAATCACGTTCCATGTTTTTATCCATGACCGTTCCATAGTCATCGATAAGTAAAACCCGCGGGTCACTTTGGACGGCTAAAATTTTATTGACCCAGGCGCATTCTCCCGGAGATAAACTTTCAATCGTCTCATTCCATATTTCTTTTCGTGGATTTTTTGAAAAATACCGTCCTCGAATTTGGTCAACCTTTTGCGGGTTAATTTCTTTCACTAACTGACTGACTTTGTGTTTTTTTGACAGCTGATCTACGCTTGCAAGATAGATATTCTCATTCCTTTTGATTTTCCCAAACCAACCGGTTTCGAATGATTCTTCTTCAAAAGCCAGAAAGCCGGAGGTTGGTTTTTCTACGCCGGCAAGTAAACGCAATAACGTGGATTTACCGGATCCAATAGGTCCAATTATACCATAGACAGCTCCCGGATGAAACTGTAGTTTTCCAATTTGAATAACGGTACGATTCCCGTACGTTTTATTCAAATCGCGTACTTCATAAATTAGTCTAGTTTTTTTAGGGCTCATCTTTCACTCCTTTTTGAGTAGTATAGATGAACCGGAAGTCAGTTTTTAATCTGATAACTCTAGAAATCGTTCAACATCAATCGCGGCTTTACACCCGGATCCGGCAGCAGTAACTGCCTGTCGATATGTAGAATCTTTAACATCGCCACAGGCAAATATTCCGGGAATATTTGTTGCCGTACTTTCACCTTTTGTTACCAAATATCCTTTAGAATCTGTGTCCAAGATACTGTCAAATAATGACGTATTTGGAGTATGTCCAATCGCCATAAAGACTCCGTCACAGGAATCTTCCCGTACATCACCGGTTTGAGTATCTTTTAACATAACACCAGTAACTCCGGTTTCTTTCGTACCAAGGATTCCATCAATAACAGAATTCCAATGCAAATGGATTTTGGGATGGTTTAAAACGCGTTCCTGCATAATTTTTGAGGCACGAAGTTCATCTCTGCGATGGACAATCCACACTTCAGAAGCAAATTTCGTTAAAAATATTGCCTCTTCCATTGCAGAATCGCCACCTCCCACCATGAGGACTTTTTTATCTTTGTAAAAAAATCCGTCACACGTGGCACATGCAGATACTCCATATCCCATGAGTTCTTTTTCTGAGTCTAAACCCAGCATTTTTGCAGAAGCTCCAGTTGAAATAATAACCGAATCTGATGTAAATAATTCCTCGCCAACCCATACTTTAAACGGACGTTCACTAAAATCTACTTTTGTCACGTGTTTAAACTGAGTTTCTGCACCAAAACGCTGTGCTTGTTTTCTAAATAAATCCATCATTTCCGGACCATTCATGCCTTCGGGGAACCCCGGGTAATTCTCTACCTCTGTCGTGATCGTTAATTGACCACCGGGCTGATTCCCTTCAAAAACCAAGGGGTTTAAATCTGCTCTTGCGGCATAAATAGCTGCTGTTAATCCGGCAGGTCCGGATCCAATGATAATGACTTTCCGATTCATCGCTTTAATATTCTTTCTTGTTTATAAAGTTTCGTCCAATAATTTGGTGATACTTTCTTTTGGAACAGCTCCAACAATTTGTTGAACCACTTTCCCTTTATTGAATATTAACAGACTTGGAATACTTCTGATTCCATACTGCATTGCGACTTGCTGGTTCTGGTCAACATTGACCTTCCCAACTTTAACTTTTTCTGTATATTCTTTGGCAATCGCATTAATTGTGGGCGCTATAGCTTTACATGGTCCACACCATTCCGCCCAAAAATCAACCAAAACCGGCTGATTAGCTTTGATTACCTCAGAATCAAAATTCTCGCTTGTAAATTCAAACACATTTTCCGCCATTTTATCTCCTTTTCATTAAAAACATGCTAAAATGTGAATTTGAATTTAGATGTTTCAGAACAATTCTTAAACCGTTAATTAAGAAATTTTTCCAATCTGCTAAATTATCACCACCAAACACCCGTTGCTTGGTTATTACTTTGATGTTAAATGAAGATAATAGTTACAGATTAAACAAGCGTCAATGATGATATCTCACAAACCTAAAGAAGTAAACTCAAATCCTATCGCGTAAATAATAATTGTAACAGGAGCAATGAAACTGGCAAACGGTAGACGTTGATTTCGTTGAGTTGCAGACCTGAAACTGATAAATCCCCAATAAAACAGAGCAATGATCGAACTCATAAATATCATCAATAATACTTGAATGGCACCAAGCCAAATACCGCATATAAACACAAGCTGGAGATCTCCAAATCCCATGGTTTGTTTCTTAAAAAGAAGCCATGTTAAACCCAGCACAAGACCTAAGTAGGTTGTGCCGACAATTCCACCGATAATTGAATCTGTTACCATCGTAGGCTCACTAATGTTATAGATAAATAACACTGCAAACATGGCTACGATTAAAGATAAGGGAACCGTAAAATGTTTTGCATCGATAAATGCAATCACTGTTAATATGCCCGACATCCAAACAAATAGCAGAGCTTTTGGCAACGGATACACACTAAATGCCCACATCCATAATACACCGGTGAGAAGTTCTACAACAGGATATCGGAAAGATATCTTTACACGACATTCAGCACAACGACCTTTTTGAAATAGGAACGAAAGAAGGGGAATGTTTCGGTAAAATGGTATTGTCTTTCTACAATGCGGACAATAAGAACGCGGTGTGACTATGGATACATTATTCGGCAAACGATAGATAATCACATTTAAAAAACTGCCGATAATTATCCCTGTAATAAATAACAAGGATAGTTGAAAAACCCACATTATTTATTGCAAAGCAGAACCGAAATGGAAAATGGGCAAATATGTCACAATGACAATAATTCCAACGACAAGCCCAACTAATACGATTAGAGCAGGTTCAATAATTGAAGTTAATCTATCTACAATTGCATTGACCTGTTTTGTATAAAATTCCGATGCTTTCAGAGATAAATTATCAATTTCTCCTGTTTCTTCCCCTGTTGAAAGTAATTGAATCATAATAGGCGGAAATACACCGGTCTCCCGAAGAGCTCCGGAGATACTGGAACCCTCCTCTATATCCTGAGATGCATCAATTATTGCCAGTTCATAAACACGATTATCAACAACCTTTTTTATTAAGCTCAAAGACTCAATTATAGAAACACCGGCATTAATTAGTATTCCAAATGTCTTTGAAAACTTACTCAAAACACTTTGTTCAATTAATGGGCCGAATATAGGTGTCTTCAAAAATAGTTTGTCTTTTAAGAGTCTTCCACGATCTGTCAAAGTGATTAACCAAATAATAAATGAAGATGAGAAAGTAGCTCCAAGAACGAAGAAAATATTATGCTGGAACCATTCTCCCAAATCCACCATCATTACTGTGTAAAGCGGTAAGTCTGAGCCAAGGGTTTCGTACACCGTTGAAAATCTTGGGATAATAAATGTAAACGTACTTATCAGCATCACAAATAGGAATACAATAATAAAAACCGGATAGTACATTGCTGAACGAACTTTTCTCTGAGTATCTTCAATTGTTTCTAAGTATGATGCAAGTTCTTCTAATATCTGAGACAATTTTCCGCTGACTTCACCGGCTCTTACCAGTGATATATACAAATTTGAAAACACCCCTGGATGTCTTTCTAATGCATCAGACAAAAGTAGTCCACGACGAATATTTCGTTCAATTTGTTCAAGGGTTCCTTTAAACTTTTTATGTTTCTCTTCTTGTGCCAGAAAATAAAATGCTCTTTCGATTGTAAGTCCGGCAGAGAACATCGTTGACAGCTGTCTTGTGAAAAACACGAGTACACTAAGAGGGACTCGATTTTTGAATCGCTCTACTTCAAGACTTAAGCGATCAATAAATGGTCCCATAAAGTCAAACGATGTATCTCGTTCAGTTAGTTTAACTACAAGGTACTTTTCAGATTGCAGCTTCTCCATGGCTTCATTATAGTTATCCGCCTCAACTTTCCCTTCACGACGTACACCACCTTCCGTTCGAACAATATAGGTAAATTCAGCCATTAAAATTCCTCTACAGTAGACCGAAGCACTTCGTAAACAGTGGTTTCTCCGCTGATAATTTTGTTTATACCGGCTTCTCTCAGGGGAGTCATTCCTAATTCCATTGCCATATTTCTAATTGTATCTTCGTTTGCATTTTCAAACACTAAATTCCGGATTGGTTTCTTCATTTCCAATATTTCATGGATTGCAGTTCTTCCTTTATATCCTGTATAGCGACATTTACTGCATCCCTTACCGTGATAAAATGTGATCGTATCCAGTTTATCCTGAGGGATACGTATTCGACCCAGCTCATGATCAGTAGGAGTATATTCTTCTCTGCATACCGGACAAATCGTCCGGATCAAACGCTGAGCCATGACTAAATTTAGACTGGACCCCAATAAAAATGGCGGAATACCAATGTCCAATAGTCGGGTGATCGTTGATGGAGCATCATTTGCGTGGACCGTACTGAAAACTAAGTGACCGGTAAGGGAAAATTTCACCGCGATATCCGCCGTTTCACTATCCCGTATTTCACCAATCAATAACACATCCGGATCTTGTCGCAAAATTGACCTGAGCGATTGAGCAAAAGTCAATCCGATTTCTTCATGCATTTGAACTTGATTTATCCCCGGAATTTGATACTCAACCGGATCTTCCACTGTTGTAATATTTATACCTTCTGTCTGAATTTCCTGAAGTGATGCATACAGCGTTGTCGATTTACCGCTACCCGTTGGACCGGATATCAGTACCATTCCATAAGGTTGATTAATCCACTTTTTGAATACTTTTAATTTATATTCAGGAAAACCTAACGTAGTGAGCGTTAATGTCTTTTCTCCGCTGCCAAGCAAACGTAAAACAACCTTCTCACCATGTATTGTTGGAAGAATTGATACACGCACGTCAATTTCTCTGTCTTCAGTCTTAATCTTCATCCGTCCATCCTGTGGAAGACGATGTTCGGCAATGTTCAGTTTAGAAAGAATTTTAATACGCGTTACAATTCCGTTCAATGAGGTAATTGGCGGCGACATTATTTGGGTTAATACACCATCGATTCTTATACGAACTACGACCTCTTTTTTACCGGGCTCAATATGAATATCTGTCGAATCTTCCTGTATGGCTTCCATGATGAAAAGATTAACAAGTTTGACGAAAGGAGCATCTTCTGCCGAGACTTTTTCTGTAGCAAGATCCAGTTCATCTCCGTCTTCTTCGTCTCCACGAACGATGCTGATATTCGAAATCGCACTTTCAACTTCACCGATTTGTTTAATCTTCCCATAGATTTTTTCTATCACGTGATCAATTGCCGTTCGTCCGGCAACTAATACTTCCGGTGTCAGTTTTGTTAATTTTCTAATTGCATCTAAGACAACCAAATCTTCCGGGTCTTCCATCGCAACGAGAAGAGTATCACTTGTCTTATTCAGAGCGATTACTTTGTTCTCAACCGCAAAATCTTCCGGAATGAGAATCACTATCTCTTCCGGGGCTTGTGTAAGTTCTTCCTCTAGAATGTGTTTATATCCTAACTGCATGGAATACGCTTTTACAAGTTCATCCTCTGTAATGGCTCCCTGTTTAATAAGCGTATGTCCTATTTTTTCCTTGGTCGTTTTTTGCTCGTTTAATGCTTCATTCAATTGGCCTTCATCAATGATACTTTCATAGACAAGAATATCACCTATTTTTTCAAATTGAGGATTAAAGTGTTTCACGTTTAGCCTTCTCTTCTCTGCATTATTCGATAGCAGAATTAATTAATGTAATATCAATTGGGTCACTACTTGTTTGCAACGGATCAAGTAATTGAACAATAACGGTGGAAATGAAGTCTGCGTATGTTACAGGATCTTGTGTTTGTACGGGACAAACGGATTTATGGTATCGAATTGTCCAGGTTACCTGCCCCTGTGCATTGGATAAACCAATCGAAAGGTCACCCCCTACACCACCATCGGGACCGTCCACCGTTAATATTTCCGCCTGAGCTGCGACCAACTGCAATCTCCCATTATCAATTGGGTAGCTATAGTAGTCAGAGATAGTTGCAACAATTGTTATATCGTCGGTAAAGTCTCCACCTCCATTAAAATCCCAGAATTGAATACTTGCCGAAACAGAAATTATCCCGGGTTGGTAGGGCATTATAGTTGCCTCATTGTTATGATTGTCACGGCTGTCAATAATCAGATATTCACCATTGCTGTCAAATGTTTGCGCAAAAATAACCACTTGGGCAAACATCTTTGCAGAGCTATAGCGAAGGGTTGACCAAGCAACACCGGGATAATAATCCCCGTTGGGAGATGGCATCCCTGTTTTTGCTTCACCAATGATCGCAGCAGGTTGCTGAGCTAAAATCCAATATTCGGTATTTGATGGCTCATTCCCAAAAGAGGGTTGTAAACATTTATATACCAGAGAATCGGGAGCGCTGGTTCCCCACCAGACTTTATCTCCTTCTAAATATGGGGCTGCTTCATCATAGGGTAAAGCGTTCTCTAATAACTTTATGTAAACATTAGTGGAGTCACTTACCGGATTTGAATACATATCCCATAGGTGAACAGAGATTGGCACGTCATATAATCCACCGCCAATTGGGGTTATTTCTACATAACTGAAGTTTATTTCTCCATACGCAGGAGGACCGGTAACAATCGTAACGGGAACCGTTTCTGCCATAGAAATATAGCTGCCATTAAGATCTGAGAGTGTTGCTCTCATACGGACAGACCCTGGTTGTGTGCCTGCATTGAGCGTCACTGTTGCGATACCATTTGCAGAAGTAACCTCCTCAAGTATCACTCCAACATTTCCATTTAGGTGAACACCTGTTGGACTGGGCTGTGTTATTTCAAACTCAACCAAATAAGGATCTGATACCAAATTTCCGTTCCCATCTTTAATTTCTGCCATAATCAGCGTAGATTCTACTCCACCTCCACCCTGTACCATAATTTCGTTTGGAATTGGTTGAATGATTTCAATATACGATGCGGCGGTTGAATTCATTACCACATGCGTCGTATCTGTTAAACCTCCGGATCGTCCAACAATGGACGCTAATCCTGCGGAATTTCCCATACTGAATTCAACATAGGCATATCCATCAGCATCAAAAAATGTGTAAGGAGTAATAGACCCGACAGACACCCACTCGTCTTCTTCATTCAGTTGAATAGCCTCAAATTCAACAATCGTATTCGGGTCGGGAGCCATCCCGAGAGAATCCACCATATGTGCGGTAATCGTTGATGTTGTTGCTCCTGTATCTTCGTCCGGCAAAGTCATAGGATTCGCAGTCAATGTCAACGCCGGTTCGCAACCAGGACATTCAGGTGCATCGTCGATTAATGTCAAGACCAAGATTCTTTCCGAAATATCTGGTCTTCCCGGAATAGATATTGTAAAGGTTATCGTTGTATCCGTGACTCCGGGTACAGTTGTAAAAATACTTCTTGCTATCCCCGTGGAGTCTGATTCTGCGTGTGACGAAGAAAGTTGCCCAAGTGTAGGATTGGTAAGCCCAAATTCAAACGGGATTCCCATCATAGAACCTCCATTTACATTTAATGCAGTAGCATAAAGTGTATCTGAAAAAGAACTGTCGGCATCAATCATGTAAATAGATGTAGTACTCAACCATGCATTCATTGATTCAACATCTTCCAATGTGTATCCCGAAGTAGAATTATTATTTATCGTAATTTCATCTTCATATAACACAATACTGCTATTATTCGGATCTAGAATAAATGCACGAAGTACATCTGAACCCGTTCCTTCAATATTCGTGTAAATAACGGATGTTGTTCCATTTTGGTGAGATTCTGAAGACGTATCAGATTCTGCTTCGCACGTCGTATAAGACAATGCCGTATTTATCTCACCATAAGAACTTCTGCTTTGCTGAAGTTCAAATCTTATAGGCACATTACAAATACCTACTCCGGCATTATTCTTTGCAATCACAACTAATTCAGATTCATCACCTAATATGTGATTGTGAGATGCACTGTTCGGATAAAAATGAAATTCGGCAACATTATACTCCGGTGTAAACAAATTTTCATCTAAATGGATTACCACGCTTAACGTGTCTACAAACTCATCAGAATTTAATATCGATAACTCAAAATCAATCTGGAAATCATCCTCTCCAACAGGTAATGAGGACGGATCTAAGTTGAAAATCGAACTCGCCATTCCACCTGTGGAATCTGTGTAGACTAATGTTTGTGATAAATATCCGTAAGAGGTATCCAGCAATTTGAATAGAACCGGAATATTGCTGACAGGACCTCCTGATTCATTCGTTACCTGAGCATATAATGTATCCGATACAGCAACATTAATATTATCCACCAATATTACACCCGTATTCATCCATGTATCCATTTCAGAAACGAAATCAACCGGATCAACAAATGTTATATCAACATTCTCGCTCTGTACTGCTGTCTCTGGAATACCCACTGAAATAGAAACAATTGTACCAATCAAACCAGGAATGGAAGTAAACACTGTTTTCGCGATGCCATCTTCATCAGAAATTGGAAAACTATGTGATAATTGTCCTTGGGATGGATCTGCCAAATGAAACTCGAATGGTATACCCGGTAGTACTGCACCGGACGCATTTAAAGCAGATGCATAAATCGTATCTGAATAAGCATGTTGAATATCGGACACAAAAATGGAAGGAGACCCTGACCAAACATTCATGGATTCAACATTTTGTAAGTCAATCTCCAGTTGTGTAACATTGTTTACTGTAATTTCATCTTCATATAACACAATACTGCTATTATTCGGATCTAGAATAAATGCACGAAGTACATCTGAACCCGTTCCTTCAATATTCGTGTAAATAACGGATGTTGTTCCATTTTGGTGAGATTCTGAAGACGTATCAGATTCTGCTTCGCACGTCGTATAAGACAATGCCGTATTTATCTCACCATAAGAACTTCTGCTTTGCTGAAGTTCAAATCTTATAGGCACATTACAAATACCTACTCCGGCATTATTCTTTGCAATCACAACTAATTCAGATTCATCACCTAATATGTGATTGTGAGATGCACTGTTCGGATAAAAATGAAATTCGGCAACATTATACTCCGGTGTAAACAAATTTTCATCTAAATGGATTACCACGCTTAACGTGTCTACAAACTCATCAGAATTTAATATCGATAACTCAAAATCAATCTGGAAATCATCCTCTCCAACAGGTAATGAGGACGGATCTAAGTTGAAAATCGAACTCGCCATTCCACCTGTGGAATCTGTGTAGACTAATGTTTGTGATAAATATCCGTAAGAGGTATCCAGCAATTTGAATAGAACCGGAATATTGCTGACAGGACCTCCTGATTCATTCGTTACCTGAGCATATAATGTATCCGATACAGCAACATTAATATTATCTACTAATATCTCTCCGGTATTCATCCATGTACTCATCGTTGCAATATTTGACAAACCCGACACTTGCTCTGAATTCACAATATATAGTGTATCAGTCGCCACTAGCGTGTCAATAATACCACTGATGATAGCTGAACCTGTTTGCTCTGTACTAATCAGATAGGTCGTTTCAGCGATTCCCAGATTATTTGTAATACTTGAGCCGGAAACTAATGACCCAATTGCAGGTGTTAAATTTTGAAATCTGACAACCGCTCCTTTGATAAGAACTCCATCTGCATCATTGACCGAAGCTGTTACAGCAACCGTCTGAGTGGAACCATCATAATCCGTTGGAAACACCAGTGGATTCGGGCTAATAACAAGTCCCAATGAACCAATATTTCCCGATAGCGGTGACACCGTTACCGTATCGCTGGCAATAATTTCCTCATATTTTGCAGAAATAGCATGATCTGCAACAATATCGTTGTCGAAGAAATAGGTGGTAACTTTTCCTTGAGAATTCGTGTTATTTTCGACCGGATAAAAATACCCGGTTTCGTCTGAGGAATCTGTAGGCATAGTGATAAATAAAATCATTGCATCCGCAACAGGAGTGTCACCCTCTCTCAATAATGCAACAACCTCGATTGAATCATTAAATCCGGCGTAGCTCGAGGATTCTGCAACATTTATCGTAACCGAATAGTCTTTTTTCGAGCTGGTCGGTTCTCGCTTATCACAAGAAAGAACAAGCAGGCTAAGAGATGAAAGTAGACCTATCCAGATTACAATATTCTTTAAGGCACTCATTTTTGTTCCTCCTGTTTGACGGTTGAATCTATCCCCAGACCAATGACCCTTTCTGTTTGATCATGTAACACGCTTTTGTGGATTCCGGAATAGTTATCCTTGATAATTTTGGGTGTAATTTGAATAATTAAATCTGTTTTATTTTGTTGTTCTACGGTGTGGGTGAAAACTTTTCTTCCGATCCACGGGATTCTCCAAAGCAACGGAAATTTATGTTCCACGTATTTAATATCCGCACCCAACAAACCGGCAATAATAATGGATTCATCATCTTTCACACGTACAGTTGTCTCAGAAATCCGCTTCTTGATCCACGGGATATTCCTCTCCGGACCAATAAAATCGTAGATTGAACTTACTTCCGGGATAATTTTTGTCGTAATGTATCCATCAGTGTTCACCGTAGGCAAAATGTGCAATTTAATTCCAACTTCCTCACGTTGAACCTGTACCTGCCCACCGACACCACCGCTGGACAAAATATACGGAACAACATCCACCATGGATATTGTTGCGGTGTGACCGTTCAATGTAACAACTTGAGAATTCGCCAACACTTCCGCTTTATTCTGTTTCAATAGAAAATCCAGTGTCACATCAAATGCAGTCATTTGACGGCTGAAACCTATTTGATTATTTTCAGGATTTATTCGTTGGAAATACATCGAATTCGGGATGTCTCCCTCAGGGAGAGATTGAAATGACTCAATAACATTTCCGTTTTCATCAGTCGTGTAAGACATTCCCGGGATCAGGGATCCGCTTACTAAATTTTCCGCTAATCCGACCGGAGTAGCGTTTTCAGCGACTATGGTACTAATTTGTGCCAGTTTCGCCCAGTCTATTCCTAGTTTTTCTTCCTCTGCGACAGAGACTTCAATCAATCTGGCCTGAAGCATAATTTGGATTGCCGGAACATCTACTTTATTTATGATATCTAAAATTTCCGCAATTTTTTTCGGGCTTGCTGTAATCAACAGTTTATTTCCGGTTCTATCAATGGTTATCTGTTCTGTGATATTGACAAGAAGCTCAGCAACATTTTCGGCATTTGCATATTTCAATGCAACAATGTGAGGGGTCACACCCACATCTTCTCTTAATTTTGTCTGCTTGGCAACAAGAATTGAATTCCCGACAATTTCGTAGCTCAATCCGGCTGCCCTCACAACCAAGTTAATTGCTTGATCAATAGGCACATCATCCAAATGGATGGACAAACGTTCATCTTTGTTTACATTGGGCCCGGTAACAATATTATACCCGCTCTCTTTCGCCAACATTGCTAAAAGATTCGGTAAATGTGTATCCACCGCATGAATACTTACAAGGTTAGCTTCTGTTGGATTTTCTTCCGTGGCCATAAGTACCCCGGAAAATATCAGCAAGGATATTAACAAACATCCGAAAAATTGTTTCATGAGTTTAGCTCCATCGTTTAATTTTTTATTTTATTCTGCAAGTGTAGGTTCCATCGAAAAAATGATGATTTGACCATCTTTTTCGAACACAAGTTCTTTTTTAGATAATGATGTAATGAGACCACCTGCGACAGAATCTCCTTGTACAAGATTAAAAAATTCTCCACGATATTGAATATTCGCCACCGGCAGTTCGCCTTGAGGTTGAACTATTTGTGTTACGCGAATTCTCCGGCTTTGATGTGAGAACCTAAAATCCGACCCTTCAAATGCCACGACATTTCCTAAATTTGTAGGGATTACATCAATCTTAAAACGTGTCTTTTCTCGCAACTCCAAATTGGATTCTAATGTTGCAACCTGATCCTGAAATGCTTTATCGGTTCCAGTCTCTTCAGAGTTAAACCGATCCCAAAGGTCTGTTTTTTCTTGATACATTCGATAAAGTTGAATTCCTGTGTATAGTATAAATATCACAGACAAGACCGTAAGGAGATTCCAAAAAAACTTTAATCGTAAATTCATGTGCTCAGCTTCGTGCTTTCTTTAAGGTAATAACTGATATTTTCATCTTGACTCTTAGATTCATCAGTTGATTCACATTCGTCATCGTGGTTAGGCGATCCAATCCATTATCAACATAAAATTCTTCAATATTGATTAATCGGTTATTTCGTTCTAATTCCGTAACGAATTTTCCAAAATTTTCATAAGGACATTCAAACAATAACTCATACGGAACCAAAATAGTATTACCCTGTTTTTCTTTTGTCTTCGGTTTTAACTCTAGGACTTTAATGTCAAGATCATTCATGATATCCGTCAGATTATTTAAAAATGGCATGGATGCAGTTTGACTTTTTTCGTCGTCTGTTTTCAATGCCAAGTTGTGCTCAAATACTTTGTATACACGATGACGACTTTGTGAAAGAATTTGGGCTGTGATAAATTTCTCATTCACAACTCTTTGATCGTCCTCAAGGTCCATGATTTCTTCAGGAAGAGCATCATAATAGAATGTTTTTCCTATCCATTGTAGAGAGACAAAGACAATCAAAACACCAAAATATATTATGTTTCGTTTCATCGTAGTTCTTATTTCCTTCGTATCTTTTTCTTATTTGACTGGGCAATCACTCTAAATGCCAGCATCTCCTGACCTTTGGATCGAACCCGTTCTGAATTCAAAAATGTGATAGTTTTAAAATCATCTGCGAACTCAGAATTATTTTTCAATAATTGGATAAAATTATCAATCACACTAAACTCTTTTTCTCCCGGGTGCAATTTTGAAATCGCAGAGATAATCAACCTCTCGTTTTTGTATTCCAATTCCGTCACAGCCATATCATCCGGTGTGATCTTTGCAAGGGCTTGCAGTTTAGGTGACCATAGTATTTGCCCGGATTCAAGTTTCGAGAGCTGTAGAATATTTTTCTTAGAAATATCAATTTGTCCCTCTTTATGGAGAGCTTTGGTATCTTGTTTTATCTTTTCGATGGTTGCAACTCGGGCATCTCTGAGTTCATGAATGTCTTTGTTAATTGTATAAGAAGATGCCGTCAAACCTAAAAAGATAATGACGACGAATCCGAAAAGAGCCCAGCGGCTTCTCTCTGCTTTTTGTTCAACCAACTGAGCCTTACTGACGGTTTGATTAAGATTTATGAGGATGAAATTTTTATTCATTATGATAGTAGTGTTACTTTATTTAGTCTGATTTCCGCAAGGCAGATACAAAAATACTTATGTTTTCTCTAAACCGCGCAATGCCAGTCCTACCGCAATAGCATATTGTGATGGATTTTCAATTTCTGCTGTTTTCTTCATTCTTTTGAGTGGATCCAATATTTCGATCTCTACATTCAAATTTTCGGCAATATACTCTTTCAACCCGGAAAATATTGCGGAACCTCCGGTGATATACATTTTATTAAAATATGCCTGATTACTTGTTTTCACATAATAGCGCAGCGTTTTACGGAGCTCATCTACGAATTGTGTGCATACGGTTTTTTCGGCAACCTGAATACTGAAAGCATCTTCAGTTTTATTCTCGCTGATCTCGTCTTTATGTATTGCAGCTATCCCGTTTTCTTTTTTCAATATTTCTGCCGATGAATAGTCAATATCATTCCTCCTCATAATTGAACGGGTAAAATGATGTCCACCGTAATTGAGCTCTCTAAAAAAGAACCGTTGGTTTTTCCCCCACACCACAACGGATGTACTTTGATTCCCGATATTTAATAAAACATCTACTCCGTCTTTGGGCTGCTCCATATTCGCCAGATAACTGTTTATCAAGGCAATCGGATCTGCATCAAAAACACTATGGATAAACCCTGAATCCTTCATAATCTCATTATGTTGATGAACCAGATTTTTGGTGGTGGCAACCAAAAGAACATTGATTTTATCCAATTCTTTCGAATCGTGCCCTAAAACATGAAAGTCCAAAACCGCCTCAGTCCCATCAAGCGGAATATGCTTTTTTGCTTCAAATTCCAAGGATGCAGCCAGTTCATCTGTAGACATTTCCAATGTGGAAACTTGTTTAATACTGATATGAGAACCGGAGAGTGAAGAAACGGCATTCTTGAACTTTTTTGGATTTATTTTTAGCTCTTTGCATAAATCCTGTATCACGGCTATCCATTGGGACTTAGAAACTTTCTCCGGGTCAAATTTGTTCAAATCTTTATGCACTTGCTTGGAACCGACTTTATGCACAACATACCCCGAAGAGGTTTTTTCCATTTGAACAATTTTCACACTATAATATCCGATATCTATCCCTATATTCATTTATTCTTCTTTCTGTTTTTCTATATTCTTATCTATTGTGTTAATATCATTAAGGCTTCACATGATAGAGATCGATTGTAATGTCAAATTCACCATGTTCACTATCTCCACTACAATCCAAATCCTCAGGATATAAAGGAGGATCTATACATTTCAAATTATTATCGTAATTGTAATCTTTATCCATACCAACTCCCGGGAATACATCATAAGGACCGGGTAAGTTTCTCTTCAAATAACCACGGTATTTTTGTACAATTCCTCCCCATAGTTTGACATCGCCCCGAATATCAGAGTTCCCTGTTGTTCCCCCAAAATAAGTTGGACCCCGTCCATCGCCGTAAGGTGGATCGGAAAAGCCAAACCCTAATGTATTTTGCCAATAATGCATGGCAAAAGATTCATTAAATGCAATAATGTGTGCATGGATAATGACATGACCATAAGAATTATTTCCAGCTCCATTTGCTAACGTATTAGCTACATACACATTTGCCCCGGAAACGAGCCCCATAATATTGTCAGAGCCACCGATACAATCTTCATCCGGTTGATAATTACTCAAATCTCCATTTGGCGGAGAATCTGCTTTTTTAATATTATCTGTAATCCAAATATTACACCAAACGGTGTCAAGAGGGGCGGAATTATTTGATGGCCAGGCATGACGGCGATATGGGGTATATTCATCTGTAACAATAGTGAATTGACCATTATACGTACCCTTGACTCTTACCGGACCCCCTTTCACGTAAATGACGGTAGGGTCTGTCGTATAAATGTCAATCGGATAACCGGGAACGATATTCGTTGCAGTGGGCTCAAAATCGAAATGATGAAAACCATGTGTGCCGCGTATGGTGGGATTCATCAAACTTTCTACGCCAGAATTTACATTTTTCGCATGGTGGTTATTCATTCCTTCTTCGTAAACATCACAGGTGCGAAGATCATCTGAAGGATTACATCCTCCGCCAAAAGGATTATAGCCTTCAAGATGCTGCGCAGTCGGATTAGCTACATTCGTAGCATAGATATTTAAGTGAGGCGGCATTAAATAGTACCATTGATTCACTGAAAAATGCTCATCCGGAAAAAAAATAATTTCTGTCATTATTAATGTATCTCTGTTCGCTGATCCGGCAGACCAATTAAGTTTTACGGTGGCATCAAACTCATAATCTGCAAAGGTTTTCATTCGCTCATAGCCAGGCGGCGGCAAACAAACAGCCCCTAAAGTATCTAATGGTGGATCCCCTTGAAAAACCTGGTTTTCATTGCAGCCTCCCATGTCGGGATAATCGACCTCCCCCTGACTATCTTTTGTCAGCCAAACGGTATTTTCAAACGTGGGGCAGCCATAATCACTCATGACAAACTTTCCATTTGTTTGAATATTACCTCCACCTAAAACATCTCCCGAACCAAACGTGACTTCCCTCCGGTTAACACCATTGAAAACGAACGGAGCTCCCCCAGCCTTTTCGTCATCCGTGAGATACATGTATTTAGCCAAAGAGGAAATGGGATTAAACTGCAAATAAAAATGTTCCTTAATAACGATTTCTTTTCCTAAAATATTTTTTACGGTAGCCAGCCCGGTACTTGAGCTCGACCGAATCATTCGATTTTTATCATTCACACTCTGACGGAGGATCACATCCGTGTAAGAACCCATACCGGGGATTGTATACTCATCGTCATAAACAATTAGCGAATCCTCAAAATCCTGTTTCATGATCTCTCCATATGCCTTCTCAACAAAACCGGTTTCAGCATTGTATGAGGCTTTGGTGGTCGCAATTCGGACATCTACACGCCATTTTTCATTGAAAGCTTTATTAATATAGGATAAGACAACTCCCAGCCCAACCAATGAAAACACAATCGCAACCGGAAGAATAAATCCTTTTGAGAATGTTTTATTCACGATGACAGCCTGACTTTTTTATACAGTGTGGGAGAAAACACTTCACGTTCAAAATAAAGTTTTTCCAAAATGGTGTTTTCGTTAGTTTCATCCAATAAATTTAAAGTAAATCGTACGTTGTATGTTGCACTTCGCACTTTCGGATCTGTAAAAAAAGACCACTCCGTCGGAGAACCGCATGAAAACCCGGCAATCTCAACAAGGGTATTTCCATTTGGGTGTTTCGTCCTGAAATAGCCCAAAGACCTGCCGTTTTTTAATAACCCTTCTTCCCTGTTGATTGTATATGTTACGCGATTATTTCCACCAAGGTCAATAATCACTTTCTGAAAATTTCCGTATGTTCCGTATGTCACACCCTTTGAAACTTTCAATGAATAAGCCATATCATCCAATACTCTATTCCCATACGCCATCACTTCACTTCTCTTAAACTCGCGAGTGAAATGGATATTTGTCTCAGCAAACACATAAATCATCCCGGTTAATACCGTAGTAAAAATGACCATTGTCGCTATTAATTCTACTAAAGTGAATCCCTCTGATTTTATGGATGGAATATTTTTCATTTTTAGAGATTAAATTTCAATTGTTTCGTATTAAACTCAAGTATTTTCTGTTCACGATGACCATACACATTATCCTTCCACTTAACCCACGTTTTCAGCTTGTAATAAACTGAAAATTCACCTGAATCATTTCCACGAACGATTTTCCGAAATAATCGTCCTTCAACGACTGTATTACCATCGATATCTTGTTTGAGTACAACTCTTTCACCATTTGCATTACTAGAGTTAGTTGGGCTGATTTTTCCAGCGGCCGCCATACTTTTCCAGTAGTCCGTATATATCTTTAATTCCTCGTAGGCTCTTTCTCTCAAACGAATGGAATTCAAGCTTGATCTGGCTTTAGACACACCCAACATAATCGCGCTGGCAGCTAAGGCAATAATCATCACACCGA
Organism: Fidelibacterota bacterium; assembly: GCA_014381855.1. GTDB lineage: Bacteria > Fidelibacterota > Marinisomatia > Marinisomatales > JACNKV01 > JACNKV01. The sequence goes on from JACNKV010000079.1 coordinate 24,618, forward strand.
CAACCGCTTCGACCAACGTATATCCTGATTGTGATTGACGGATTCGTTTCACTTAAAAAATGCCTTTTTCGAATAACTCCGGTTTATCCGCAATGTACATGGCATCTTGTCTTGATATTACTCCCTGCTGCAACAGTCGCTGTAAATCCTGATCAAGACTTTGCATCCCTTCCTGACTTCCTGATTGAATCAGAGAGGGTATTTGATAAATTTTATCTTCACGAATCAAATTTTTCACAGCGGAATTTGCCGTCATAATTTCACTTGCAGGGACGCGTCCGTCTTTATCTCTGGTCGGTAGAAGCTTTTGTGCAATGACAGCTTCGAGACTTTCCGACAGCATGGATCGTATTTGCCCCTTCTGCGAGGCAGGAAAAACATCAATAATACGATCAATAGTTTTCACGGCGCTGGATGTATGAAGTGTGGACAAAACCAAATGACCCGTTTCCGCAGCGGTAAGTGCTAATTGAATGGTCTCTAAATCCCGCATTTCCCCAACCAGAATGACGTCAGGATCTTCACGCAGAGCCGACCGTAGTGCATTGGAAAAACTGTGAGTGGATTGGCCCAGTTCCCTCTGGTTAATTAAGGAATTGTTTGATTCATGGTAATATTCTACCGGATCTTCTATCGTAATTATATGACAACTTTTTTGTTCGTTTACATAATCAATCATCGCTGCCAGTGTCGTCGATTTCCCACATCCTGTTGGACCGGTTAGTAGAATCAGTCCCTTGTCTTTCATGGCAAGCTGGTTGATAATCGGCGGAAGCTGGAGCTCTTCTGCACTCAATATTGTAGATGGAATCGCCCGAAACACCGCTGAAAGCCCATTTATCTGATGGAAGTAATTGACTCTAAACCGACCTCTTCCCTCTAATTTAGTGGAAAAGTCAATCTCAAGTTTTTCCCGAAACATCACTCTCTGATTCTCATTGAGGACGTCATCACGAATTGCAATCATGGTGTCCATTTCCATCCGGGGTAATTTAAGTTTTTTCATCTCCCCGTGTATACGTATCATCGGAACTGACCCCACACTTAGGTGTAGATCAGATGCATTTGAATCTAATGCATAGCGCAGAAGATCATGTATAGATAGCGTCATAAATTACTGACTTTTACGCTGACCGTAACCGGTGAATTCTCCGGATTCAAGATCGTAAGAAACCATGTGCCCTTCACCGCCTTTCATTCCGGACAAACTCGTAGCAGTAATCGTTCCGGTCATAAGGCCGTCAGATTCTGTCAAATCCAATTCAAAAGACCACTTATTTAATGTCGATGTTTTCAGATTTAAATAACCTTCATCCTGCATCGTTTGGATATCAGAAGGTGGTGAACCGTTCTCCTGAAGATAAATTTCTGCATTTTCAACAATATTTTTCAGTTGCACATTCGCATCGGCGGCATAGCTCCTTTTTACGTAATCCAAATATGTTGGAATGGCAACACTGGCTAAAATTCCGATAATCACAACTACAATCAAAATCTCAACTAGCGTAAATCCTTCTTGTGCTTTTTTCCTCAGTTTATTCATTTGTTTTCCTCTTTTATTGTTTGGGTAAAATAGTTAGTTACAAATTTACTGTATTCTTCAGAACAATACCATGCTTTTATTTATTAATTATATGCATAATTTTATAGTATTACTGACATTATCTAATGCCACAAACGGAGAACGGGAGTATGAAGAAAAGGAGACTGGAGACAAAAGGGGATAATGATTTCTGGTTTCTGGTGCATTGTCCATTAATTCAGACTTCCATAATTTCTCCGGATAGCTCCACCCATATCGCCAAGATTTCTACATCAGAAAATTGTTTTTGCAGATAATTCCGTGCATTATTCAAGTGTGTTATTTGTTGTTCTTTCTCTGCCGGATTTCCTGCACAATCCTCATGCCCTGCAATCGTGATGCTTTTTGAGCCATGTTTCTCTACCGATACTGTAATTCTATTTAAGATAGATTGTACAAGATGAATCGGCGTAACCTCACTCAGAATTTTATTCGGTCCGGGTTCTGTAACTACATCGACATAATTTACTTCAAATCTTCTTCTTAAGTATTGATTGACGGACTCCTGTACACGGCCGTCCATACAGTTGACTACGGTGCAAAAACTCATTGATATTCCTTTCTGGTTTTCCACTCCTCCTCCTGATTATTTCATTGCATAACTTCTATTAGCTTATAAACAAAACATGGTTTCACAACAGAAAGGGGAAGGTAATATCTTTCTCGTCGTAAAACCATGTGTACCCGGGGCCGGACTCGAACCGGCACGAAGTATACCTTCGAGGGATTTTAAGTCCCTTGTGTCTACCAATTTCACCACCCGGGCATTATCAATTAGGAATCAACCATTACGAATTATGAATAATTCTTAATTTACACTTTGTAAATCCTAATTAAAAATGAGGCGTTGACCGGATTCGAACCGGTGAATAACGATTTTGCAGACCGTCCCCTTAGACCGCTTGGGTACAACGCCATTTTTTTAGAATATCTTTGCGAAAAGCTTCCAAAAAGCCGGCGAATTTACACAATAATATTATTTCTTCACAATTACACAAAATTATTTTTCTCCGTAACTTTGACTATGGAAATTCAGTACTTAAATATGTATCAGCGCTTGAGAGACTTTGCAGTGCCCATCGCCGTTTTGGATGAATTATTCTCCAATGAAGAAGATCTCAATCTGCTGGAGACAACTTGGGGCACCCTAAAGAAAGACGGTTTAAACGGAGATGAAATCGCCGAAGAGATTGCAAAAACTATCTTTCATGAGCTTAATATTTCTCCCGACCCACTTACAGACGAAAATAATTCTTTGTAATATATTTACTCTTTCTACTTTTGATTGGACGATGGGTTTTGAGATGATTTAACCGGCCTATCGATTTATTTAGCCGTTTAACATTTTGACCTATTTTCTCCACATCGTTTTCTTTGTTTATCAGCACATCATATAATGTGTCGCAACGATCAGCCACCGCTTTCATCCTCCCCGAACGCGGAAGGTTTTGAAAATATACAGGGTCATTCACCATTCTGTAATGAACATCCAATACGTTAATCTTCAATTTATCGTATGGCTTTTCTGCAAATAGAGCGCATGCAACCATAAACCACGCTATCCATCCGTGCTTCATATCAAAGAGACTTTTTATCTATCGAACTTAGCCAGCGTTCGATATCTGATACTACTTTGTTTAAAACACCCTCGTCAAATGGTGATTTTAATCCTGCAAGCTCTACCAACTTAGTAAAAGGCATGCTCCCTCCTGCCTGACACAAATTCATGTAATCCTTCCAGGCAGTTTCTTTATTATGTTCAAATTTTGCCCAAAACTGCAGCGCACACACTTGTGCCAATGTATAATCTATGTAGTAGAACGGCATTTGGTAGATATGAAGCTGGCCCTGCCATATCCCGCCGGATTTAGGAAAGTCCAAATCATCATAATCTCTGTTTGGTAAGTATATCTTTTCCAGCTCAGACCATTTTTCCTTCCTTTCCTTCGGCGTCGCTTCAGGATTTTCGTACACCCAATGTTGAAAATGATCCACGCAGGCACCGTATGGTAAAAACAAGATGGAATTTACCATGTGCATATAACGAAATCGACCTGCTTCATTGCCAAAGAATTTCTCCATCCACGGCCACGTGATAAACTCCATACTCATCGAGTGGATTTCTGCAGATTCCATCGTCGGCCACAGATATTTGATTAAGGGCTGCTTACGGCTTAGATAACTCTGAAATGCGTGTCCGGCTTCGTGCGTTAATACCGTTACATCGTGATCCGTTCCGTTAAAATTTGCAAAGATATATGGGCGTTCATAATCCGGGAAGCTGGTACAAAAACCGCCGCCGGCTTTGCCTTTTCTGTTCACCAGATCCAAGAGATCTTCTTTTACCATTTTATCAAAGAAATCACCAGTTTCAGAGGATAATTCATGATACATCTCCTGAGCAGATTTTACCAATTCCTCCGGAGTCCCTTTCGGCTTCGGGTTCCCTTCCGGATAATTAATGCCGTCATAAAAATACAATTTATCCAACCCCAATATCTCCTTACGCTGGTCGTAAAGTTTTTGAGCAAGCGGAACAACATATTTCACAATCTGTTTCCGATAATTTGAAACATCTTCAGCATTATAGTCACTGCGGGACATCTTCATATATCCAAGTGGAATATAATTTTCATATCCCAATTCCAATGCCATTTTATGCCGCAACTTCACCAGCCGATCGTAAAGATCATCCAGCTTTTCCGCATTCTCTTCAAAAAAGCTGAAACGAGCTTCATAGGACGATTTTCTCGTGTTGCGGTCTAAATCAGTATGAAACGGAGCTAAACCAGTTAAATTGTACGTTTCGCCTTGGAATTCAATCTTTGCGCTTGCCAATAGAGCTGTGTATTCATTCTCTAATTTGGATTCTTTCAGAAGCAGTTCTTTTATCTTCGGATTAAAGGATTTTAACTCCATTTCCATCAGATTGAAATACTGGCTCTCCCATTTTTCTTCTAGCTCTTTTCTGAATTTTGAGCTGACAACGATTTTTGCAAATCGCGTGCTTAATTCCGATAATGCCGGTGTAATGCCGTCGTAGTATTCATTTTCTTCTTTTGTTTCAGAACTTTCGGTATCGCGTGAAAAGTTCAAATGTGCGATTGACCTGTAAGTCGATGATGTCGAAAATATTTGGTTTACTTCTCGAATCAATTCATTTTGTTTATCAACATTTTTTGCTGATTCAAACTTTGTGATGATATCGTCGAATATTGGTTTGAGTTTTTCTACATCAATTCGTTCGTAATAATATTCACAGTATTTTTTCATAATTCTAAGGTGTTAGGGGAGTGAATCATTTTCAGC
>JACNKV010000061.1 GCA_014381855.1 Fidelibacterota bacterium
GGATTTAGTTTTTGGAAGGGACAGTCCCAAAAAAGGGATTATGAATGTAAGCCATAAAGGAAATTCTGATTTTAAATTAAATCAAATAGATTCAGAAAAATTGATTTGAAACTTTTATTTATCCCTTTCGTAATGTAAGAAATCGTTAACTTCCATTGATGCAACACAAAAAAATAAATATCATTCAGCAATTATTAATCGGGTATTTCTGTTTTTCTTTGGCCTTATTTAATAGCGTAAAATCTCCGGTTCTTTGCCTTGAAGCAGATGGACATATTAATATCGAATCAAATTGCGATAGCGAATGTGATATACCAAAAGAGGATAATCATCAAGATGACTGCGGTGAATGTGTGGATGTCCAATTATGGGACACTAAATCGGATACTAACTTTCTACTTTCATCAACAGATTTTGATTTTGAATTCAATCTTATCCTTTCAGAATCCTTTCTTTTGGATGTTTTCCATCAAATTTCTTTTGTTTCTCACTCAAAAGAAAATCCAAATACTCATTTCCCTCCCTTACTAAAACACACCATTTTACTTATTTAGACTCTCTTTTTAAAAATTGTTTCGTAGTCGGTTTTCTAAACCGATATTTTTCAAACATTTTTAGAAAGGTGAGTTATGATTACTCTCTACCGATGCATTATTTGCATTATATTTACAACATTGGCATTTTGCCAAACATTGGATATCAACACACTTGAAAAGTTGGTGATTGAACAGAATCCCCAGCTATTAGTAAGTGCCAAACAAATACAAGTTCAGGAAGGTTCTTTAGCCCAAAGCAGAAAATTGCCAAACCCCGTTTTGGAAATGGAATCTGGTTCCGGTGCAGACCCGGAAACATCAGGAATGATTTCCCAAACCATTCTGCTTGGCGGAAAACGAAAACATAAAATTCGTTTGAGTGAACTTGATTTATTGAAAGCACACTTGGAATATGAAAAGCTGAAACAAGAAAAATTGACAGTAGCGTTTCAGTCATTTACGAATATTCTCCATCTCCAAGAAGTTAAATCAATTCAAACAGATAAAATTTCTGTTGCAGAAGTATTATTGAAATCTGTAAGCAAAAAAGTGGAAGCCGGAAAATTATCTCCTGCAGAAAAGTCCCGCGCAAAGATTCAGCATTTTCAAGAACAGATGAAACTGCGTGAAATAGACAAATCATTGGAAATTGCTTGGATTTCGATTTCTTCGTTGTGGGGTGATGGAAAGCCGAGATTCAATTTAGCAGTCGGTCATTTTCTAAATACTCCCACAATGTCTTCATCAAATTCATTGGACAAATCTCCGGCGATTCAATTGGCTGAACTTTCTGTAGTTATTCGACGAATCAATATTAAATCAGAAAAAGCGGAAGTCATGCCCGATCTTGATTTAGATGCCGGAATAAAACGAAGTGACATTCCGGGGAATACATATCAAATCGGTTTTTCTCTTCCGATTCCTATTTTCAATCGCAATCAGGGAAAAATCAAAAGTGCCGGTTTTGAATTGGAACGGGCAGAATTGAAATTAAAAGCGACGAAAACTGAATTGACATCATTGGTGAAAAATATTCAAACAGAATTGGCATTACTTTATTCTGAAACTGAAACGTTGAAAGATGAAATTATTCCCGAAGCACAAACGGCTTACACCATTATTAGTGACGGCTATTTGAATGGACGCTTTACCTATCTTGATGTAGTGGATGCACAAAAAATGTGGTTTCAGTCCAGAGAGCAGTATATGAATGCCTTGAAAGATTACCATGCAAACCTTTTCGAATTAGATCGCATAACTGGAAATTCAAATCATACAAACTTCAAGGAGAAGAATTAATTATGAAAAAGCAAATTTTAATTACCATTGTAATTACAGCCTCGCTTACTTTTTTTGGAACACGGTTTTTCGTGTCTCATGCTCATAAAAATACCGGTCACACAGAACAGCATGAAGACCATGGAGATGAACACGGTTCAGAATTTTCTTATTCTCCTGAAATACTAAAAGAGTTTGGCATTCAAATTGGGACTGCTTCTGGTGGTGTGTTAGAACAAAAAATCGAATTGCCCGGAGAAATTCAAATTGACCCGGACCGATTGGCTCATATTACGCCACGATTCGACGGTGTGATCAAGGAAGTTTTTAAACAAATGGGCGAATCTGTAAAAAAGGACGATCTTTTGGCCATTATTGAAAGTAATGAAAGTTTGACGACTTACGAATTGCACTCATCCATGGACGGCGTTATTATTGATATGCACTTTACTAAAGGAGAAACTGCCCAACGACCGGACCATTTTTTCGCAGTAGCAGATTTGTCCGAAGTGTGGGTGAATTTGAGCGTGTATCAAAAATTTCTTTCGAAAATCAGTTTGGGGCAACCTGTAAAAATCACGGTCAATTCAGCATTTTCTCAAATAGGAAAAATATCCTATGTATCACCCACATTGGATGAACATACGCGAACTGCCACAGCTCGAGTTGTGTTGAGAAATGAAGATGGGAAATTTCGCCCCGGACAATTTATTACGGGCAATGTGGTGGTTCACCAATCCATATTTGATGTCATTATTCCCAAAACAGCTTTGGAAACTATTGATGGAAAGTCTGTTGTATTTGTGAAAAACCAAAATGGATTCGAACCTGTTGCTGTCGAAATCGGAAAAGAAAATCAGAATAATGTAGAAATCATTTCCGGCTTGAATGCTGGACAAAAATATGTATCTGAAGGCGGATTTATATTGAAAGCTCAATTGGCCAAAGGTTCATTTGGCGGTGGGCACGGACATTAAGATGAAAAATTTAATTCAATTTGTATTAAAAAATCGCTTGCTGGCTTTGGCGGTTTCACTGCTGGTTTTGGGTGCAGGATATTCCAGTTACAAACAACTTCCCATCGATGCATTTCCCGATGTTTCGCCGAACTTGGTGCAGGTGTTTACCACGACGGAAGGACTGGCACCGGAAGAAGTGGAAAAATATGTAACCTATCCCATTGAAGTAGCGATGAACGGTTTACCCAATATGGAAAAAATCCGTTCTGTGTCAAACTTCGGCTTATCCGTGGTAAATATCTATTTTGAAGATGAGACAGATATTTATTTCGCGCGACAAATGGTTAATGAACGAATCCAACAAGCAAGAGAACAAATTCCTGATGGATTCGGCGAACCGGTTATGGGACCTATTTCCACAGGAATGGGATTAATTCTTTTTTATTATTTGGATGACGAAACCGGTAAATATACTCTCGAAGAATTGAGAACAATTCAGGATTGGCTCGTAAAATTTCATCTCCAAACTGTTCCCGGTGTAACTGAAGTGCTTGGTATCGGCGGATATGAAAAGCAATATCATGTGATTGTGGACCCTTTCGCCTTATTGAGATTTGATATTACTATCCATGATATTATAGAAAAAATACAATCGAATAATTTGAATGTGGGTGCACAATTTATTGAGAAAAATTCAGAAGAATTTATCGTTCGTTCTGTGGGACTGGCATCCAAAATCGAAGATGTAGAAAATATCATTCTTAAATCCGAATCAGGAACACCCATTTTTCTAAATCAAGTTGCTGATATTAAAATCGGTGGTGCCATTCGTCGTGGAATTCAAACCCACAATGGAGTGGGAGAAGTGGTGTCCGGCATGGTGGTAAAATTGTTCGGAAGTAATTCGTCCACGGTGATTGGTCAGGTGGAAAACAAAATGGAAGAAATTAATGGCATGCTTCCTGACGGCATCAAAATCGTTCCCTATTATGAGCAAAAAACCTTGGTTGAAGCGTGCGTAAAAACGGTGAGCGATGCATTATTGCAAGGAATAATACTTGTTGTGATTATTTTGTTTTTGTTTATGGGATCCATTCGTCCCAGTATTGTGGTTGCATTTTCTATCCCTTTTTCTGTCCTATTTGCCATGATTGGCATGAACCTTTTTGGTATATCCGCGAATCTCATGTCTTTCGGCGGATTGGCAATAGCCATCGGAATGATGGTGGACGGCTCTATTGTAATCATTGAAAATATTGACAGAGTTTTAAAAGAAAAATCCAAGAATGAATCAAAAATGCAGTTGATATCCAAAGCGTTTCTTGAAGTAATTCAGCCTGTTACTTTTGCCATAATCATTATTATCATTGTCTTTTTGCCACTTTTCACACTTCAAGGCGTGGAAGGAAAAACATTTCGACCATTGGCATACACCATCGCAATTGCCATGTTCGGTTCACTTATCTATGCCATGATTCTTTCGCCGGTTCTTTCATTCTTTTTATTGAAAGACCCTAGAAAAACAAGAGAAAAGAAAGAATTGTGGATTCTTCGAATGATGAATCGCATTTATGAACCGGTCATCACCTATTTTGTGGAAAATCGAAAAATGGCCGTGTGGTTGGCAGGAAGTCTTATCGTTGTTGGAATGCTCATTTTCCCCAGATTAGGTTCGGAATTCACACCAAAATTGAATGAAGGAACGATTGTTGTTCGTTTATCCATGGCGCCGTCTATTTCATTGAAAGAGAGCAAAAATACAACGCTCATTGTGGAGCGACGATTGATGAAAATACCGGAAATTACCGGTGTGATTACGCGCATCGGTCGGGGAGAAATCGGAGCCCACACAGACCCAATCAATAATGCAGAAATTTATGTATTGCTAAAACCAAAAGATGAATGGCAAAGTCAAAGTCAAGCCGATTTGGAAATGCTAATTCGGGAAGAGTTGGAAAATGTTCCCGGTGTTTTGGTGAATATTACTCAACCAATCGCTATGACGGTGGATGAACTTTTGGAAGGAATTCGAGCTGAACTTGCGGTAAAACTTTTTGGCGACGATTTGGAAATCCTGAAAGAAAAAGCAGACGAAATTGCCAATGTCATTCGGAAGATTCCCGGCGCGGATGATGTGCAGGTGGACCAAATCACCGGCACGCCCCAATTGCTCATTACCATTAATCGGAATGCCATTGCTCGTTATGGTATAAATATTTCTGATGTGCAGGAAGTGATTCGTGCATCCGTGGGCGGTGAAACAGCAGGACAAATTTTTGAAGGCATTCGCCGATTTAACATTTTGGTTCGATTGGCACCTAAATTCAGAAATACTGCCGATGCTATTTCCAATATTTTAATTCAATCTCCAGATGGCGTGGATATTCCACTTTCGGAATTGGCCAAGATTGAAGAATTGGTGGGACCGAGACAAATTACGCGAGAAAATAATCAACGATTTATCACCGTTCAATGCAATGTAACGGGACGCGATATTGGTTCATTTGTGGAAGAAGGTCAGAACGCTATTGAGAAATCCATTACGCTTCCTGCCGGATATTTAGTAAAATGGGGCGGTCAGTTTCGATTACAGCAGGAAGCAAATAAACGATTGGCAGTGGTCATCCCCATTACACTTATTGTTATATTTTTGCTATTATTTTCCAACTTCAATTCTCTGAAAAATTCATTGCTCATTTTGCTGAATATTCCTTTGGCTCTTGTAGGCGGTGTGGTTGCATTATGGCTTACGGGACAAAATTTATCCGTCCCAGCTTCCGTTGGTTTTATTGCTTTATTTGGCATCGCTTTGGAAAACGGAATGGTGTTATTGAGTTATTTGAATCAATTAGTGAAAGAGGGCGTTGCAATAAAAGACGCATCCATTTTGGGGGCAAAGTTGAGACTTCGCCCCGTATTAATGACGGCACTCACAACAGCGTTTGGATTATTGCCTTTACTCTTCGCTACCGGAACAGGAAGTGAAGTTCAGCGACCTTTGGCAACAGTAGTGGTAGGTGGTTTAGTAACGTCAACAATCTTAACTTTACTTGTCATTCCCGCATTGTATAAATGGTTTTC
>JACNKV010000073.1 GCA_014381855.1 Fidelibacterota bacterium
AATTTACAGACATGGTATCCACCTTGCGGTAAATTGAAGTCAACATATTTTAGTTTAGGATCATCTAAAATGGGTATCGACCAGAGACAGGCCTTTTCAGCTGTTTTGGATTGGATACCCGCTTCTTTCATGCGTTGGTACGGTGTCTTGTTTTGCTGGTAAGAATTGGGTCTTAATCGGTTAAAATAATATTCCCATGCTGTTGTTTTTCCTATCAACTCATTTTTTGTTTTCCAACGCTCTATCTCTAACAGTTCATATTCTATCAAACCATTGGCTCGTTCAACATCACTCTGATAATTTTTCGCACCTAACGGGATTCGCACATGGATTGCTTCTGCTTCATCAATGGTTTTTTCAACCATACTCTTCTTCGTTAAATCTTTTCCGTTACGTGTGTACTCTGTGCCATTGTCTGTTTGTATCGTAATCTCATCTAACGGGATACCTAAAGATACCAAATGATCAAATAGTCTTGCAATGAACTTTGCACTATTCATATTCGTTTGTTCATAGGCATAAGCACTATAAAGCGTGTTCGTGCGTATATCTCTGGCTTGATACAAATAGCGAGGAAATCCAGCGTGGACGATACGCTCCAAATAATAGGGTATGTCGCTACAGTCCTTTGTATCCACACCCCAAGACCGCAATGCCGCAAAATTCTCTTCTTTCCACTTTCTTAAGTCTCGTTGCTGCTCTCGCTTACTTTTTCGCTTCCTGCCTAAACCGGCTTCACGGCAATACTTCTGTATGGTTCTGGCCGATTGCTTGATACCAAATTCATGATGCAATCGTTCTGCTCCGATGTGTTTCATCTTTTTCTTTTTCTTGACGATTTTATCAATATCTTTTTGACTTGTTTTATTTGGACTAAAATGAGGACGACGGCTTCGATCTTCTAACCCTGTTAATCCTTCTGACATATATCTATCTCGCCATTTTCTTACTGTCTTACGGGTACGACCAAATACTTCTGAAGCATCACTGACACCATATTTCATTGAATGTCGTACCATATTTAATCGGAAATCAAATTGATTATCCATAACTTTGACTATCATATTTGTTCGTTCTCCTGTTTTTGTTCACTGGGAAATTACTCCCATTGAGAACGAATAACACGCCCCGGCATGCCGGGGCGTGTGCTTTCCACAATCTCTTAAGATATCTCCACTTATTCATCCCTACTCCATAAGGCTTCTTTAACTCTATAAAGTGGATACCATGTCTCTTCCGTGTCATGATTCAAAAAAATAAAAAAAGTTCAAAAACCCCCGCTTATTTTCGGTTCTAAAAACGATATACATAGTAGAAGGGTCAGCACACCTTACATTTGATCTGTAATACGGTCTTACATATATCGACTCTGTGAGGGGTTGGTAATCAACCTCTCTCAGAGTTAGAAAACGGGGAATACTTGCATTATACTAACCTATAAAATTGAATAAAATATAATACACCTGAGGGGAGGAGCTTACTTGGGGCTTCTCCCCTTTTATTGTGATTATTCAGCTATCTCTTTCTTTTTTCTACGTTTTGCGTCATGATAAAATCTGTGTAATTTATTCCTACATTAAATAACACAAAACATGAATCTCAACCAGAGGACTTTATGCCACACCCGGAAGGAAAAACATTTACCTATTCAGACGAGTCTCAGATTCGTCCTGACTATATGGAAACATTTGAGTTCGACAGCCCTGATCAATACATCAAGACAGAAACGGACGAATTCAGTGCACTGTGTCCGTTCAGCGGACTACCCGACCACGCCTATGTAAAAATTGAGTATTATCCTCAGGGAGGTTTGTGTATCGAATTGAAAAGTCTCAAGTATTATTTCATCAGTTTCCGCGATGTCGGTATTTATCAGGAAGCCGCCACCAAACGCATTTACGATGATTTAAAATCCACCTTGAAAACCAACCGAATCAAAATCACTACTATTTACAACACCCGCGGGGGATTTGATACCACCTGCATTGAAGGGACACTTTAATCCTATGATAAAACACATTACGATCATCTTAGCCTTTGCTACATCATTTGGTATTACACAGGATTTGAACGCAAAAACCGATGACGGAAAAGACGTCATCCTGCACAAGAACGGTACATGGGAATACGCACCGAAAAAAATATTTGATATCCCAATTGATGGATCATTCACCATTGGTCGCAACGAGGCCAAAGTAACCATTGTCGAATGGACAGATTTTCAATGACCCTACTGTGCCCGATCTGTCAGTTTGATGGACAAAATTGCAAAACAGTATCCGAATGATGTTCGAATTGTAATTAAAAACTATCCTCTGCGATCTCACAAACAAGCATTTAAAGCCGCCTTGTATTGTTTGGCTGCCGATCGGCAGGGCATGTATTACGCGATGTATAAATTGATCTTTGACCGCTATAAAGAATTAAAAACCAACGAGGACCTCCCCGTCACATTTGCGAAAGAACTCGGCTTGGATATGGAGCAGTTTTACCGTGACGTTCAAGATCCCGCACTCCAAAAACAAATCAATCTTGAAAAAGAACAGCTACGCTCCACCGGGCTACGCCTCTCTGTACCAAAATTTTTGGTAAACGGGAAAGAGTGGGATCGAAAACAATCTTTGGATATAATTATAGAAAATATACTGTCTGGGAAATAAGTTTATAGTAGAACATACTATTGTCGTGTCAACATTGTAGTGTCGGGTAAAGGCGTGCTCCGTATCATCCTCCCCGTGGGTTGACAATGCAGATCCCTCACACTCCTGCGTCGGTTCGGGATGACAGAAAATAGTATGTGTCATTCCGAAATGAGGGACGAATGAGGAATCTACTTAATTTTGTGTTGGGGGTTCAGGGCTTAAATAATAAAAAAAGATTCCCCATAGCTGAAAAGTTACATAAGTTTTGATAATGACCTTTCAAAGGTTGTCAAATGCCCAAAATTAAAACATATACGTTAAGCTGACTCTCCCGATTAGCATATTGCTGGTGATATCATTGGTGATTTTTCGGCGCAGTTCTATCTGTGAATCCACAAAAAACAATTCTTTAAACTTCCATTGAATTCCGCCTTTTACACCACCCCATTTGAAGTCTGTTTGCCCTGACCCCTGTGCAGCATTGATGCCGCCTGAAGCCGTAAGTCCCAGCGAAGAAAATGTATAATCTGCATTCAAACTGATGTTGTGAAACAACTGTGTGGCTGTTTCTTCCGCACTAAGGTTAAACCGACTTTCTGTTGATGTTAAGCTCACCATCGTTCTTAATGGAATGGAATAGCGTGTTCTCAGCGAGGCGTTCATCACTCGTGAAAACACAGCGGGGTCAATGAACGTCGTATCGAAATTGCGATTGGCAATCTGGTCTTTTTTCTCCATCTGGACAAACGTGGCTGATACGTCATGCTGTGCCCCCAATAGTCGTGTCCGGTAGTTCAGAGACGTCATGAGGTTAAGGGACTGTGTGTGCTCTCTCTCATCTACATACGATGTATCCTGATTGGTCACGATTGATTGAATCTCCGTCTCCCCATTCCAGCGATCTACTGTTTGCACTCTGAAATTCAACGACGGCAACCCGCGCCCCGGATATAGGTTTCCTCCGGCGGAAAAGGTCTGTTGCCTGTCCACATTTCCTATGTTTCTCAAAATCGCATTATCCCGATAGTTATACGAGAGTGACACAATCATACGATTATGAAACAACCGTACTTTGTCTGAAACAATAAACTCACGTCTGTCCTGCTGAAGATATGGATTAGCCAAACACATATATTCCGGACCAATCTGAGAATATTCCACGGTAATATACTGAGAGAAATAGTTGAGCACTGTTCGCGTTTTAAATGCGAGAGTCGGCATGGATATAATCGCCTCTGTCCATGATACGTCTGCTGTATCGTTGAACACATCAGGATTAATTGGGACAGGGGTTGTCACATTTTCATTATAAATAAACAAGAGAGGAATGTCTGCCGGGTCAATCGGAACCATACTTAGATCTAAAGTACCGGCAAATTTATTATCCACAGAATCATCCGCAAGCGTGTCCAATCCGGCTAACGTTAACGCACCGCTTCTGTGGTCTCTGTTCAAAAGACTCAGACTTACTTCTGCTTCCCATAGGAACCGTTTTTTATCTAAGTACACTCCTACGTCCGTCCCAAAAACGATATTATCCTGCGGGGTTGCTCCGCTCCAATCGGAGGGATCCGCCACCACAATATTCCCGCCTGTTAAGCTTGTCAGTTCATCAAGTGTGTAAGTTCCGTCAGGGATATAAAAAACCGTATCATTCTTGACAGCGATATTTGCATTGTTTATATGAGAGTTTATACTCCCGGCGTCATCTTTCACTTTGACGGCATTGAGTCCGAACCGGAATTTTTTCCCATACCCGAATCCAAGATGAACTCCCCATACATTCTGTTGGAATGTATATCCGGTTCTGTCCAACGTGATTTCAGACGGGCCAATAATGGCGGATGCATAGGCTTTATCCATTTCACCCTGAATATCCCGATTAACATCTCCGTAAAGCAAATCTAAATTGAACCACCCTAATTTCAGCTTAAGATCAGCACCGCGAATCCGTTTCCCGTTAAGCGTTAAGAACGAAAAACGCGGATAAAAATCTCCGATATTCACTTCCGCATATTTCCCAAAATTCACGCCAAATTCCGCTTTATTTCTTGGTTGAAGATACGGGGATTCCTCAGTCGTTACACGCAACATGGTTCTAAAGGTCAGCCAATCCCAGACTGTTCCTTTCAACGACAGATTTGTTTGACCGACTGACAGTTCTTCTTCATCCATTCGATCAATATTACCTCTTGACGTTAATTTTCCCTTCCACGTAAACACTGGCGGTGGGATGTCTTCTTTTATCACAGTAAATGACCATGTTTTCTTTAGAGTGCGTAAACTATCAACGGCAAGCGTAATGTGGTGCTTTCCACTTTCCATCGTCGGGATGATGACACTCATCATTTCCGGGGTAATAAATATGCGCTGGGAAATATCTCTGCCATCCACTGCAAGATAAACCTGTTCAACTGCACCGCTGTCAAGATTAAAAAACGACGACGCGATGAGGATATCGGTTCCAAGAACACGTTCATCCGGAGCAGGACTCAAAATGAGTATGGGATTTTTTGAATATTCTGCGATGGAAGATTGCGGTATTTCACTCGTTTCGGCGGGTTCTGTGCCCATAATTTCAGCAAGAATCATTTGCGACAACATCGGCTCACACAAACGCAATACGTCCTCCCCCGGCTGAACACAATCTAACGTAAATGTGTTTAGTGTAGTGCGGTTACGAACATCAAAAAGTACCATTGTCATTTGTGTTGCCTGAAGCTGAATCACCGCAAGGATGTCCACACCCAACGAATCGCCTATCTCTTCATAACATTCCGTGGTCTGGCAACTTGAAAGCATCCAATTGTCCTGAAGAAGCTCCCCAACCCGGGAAGGGTCAATCACATGTAGATTACTTCCCGCTTGCAACTCAACGGATAAATTTCGCAGAAACAGTAATCGAGAATCTTCTTCGATTCCGGTAGTTTCCGGAAAATACAGAGCGACAGAATTTTGAGCCAAAAGCCCCGTTGAAAAAAGTAAAAACAGTAACGCATAACGTGTGACATTGGACATTCTCTTGCGCTTATACCAAAAACCCAATTGCCGGAGTAATTTTGTGAAATGTGTTAGATAATATTTCATCGATATTCTATTCTAACCTCCTTTATATCTCCATTTTCGTTTTGCAACTCAAAGTTCATGATGTGCGTTTCAAACTCTTCCGGTTCCTCGGATTCCTCTGTCCCCTCTTCAGTTTCTTCTTCTTCAATCACAGGAATATCTTCCACGACCGTCTCTTCGACATCTAGCTCACCATCTGGGGTAGAAACAGCGGTTTCTCCTTCATTGACTTCAGAAACTTCTCCGGTTACCGAGTTTGTTACCTCAACAACGCCGGTAAAAATTAGAAAGGAATCACCAAATTCGGGGTCCGAAATAACGGTAAAATCTGTTCCTTTTACAGATGCTACGGATGTCGGAGTCGAGATTAAAAATTCTTTTCCTTCCTGTTTGGCGACGGAAGCATGTAAGGTTCCATAATTCATCGCCACGGATTTATCAATCCCATCCGGAGTTCGGGTACCACCTATGACATATTCCGTATTCTCCGTAATCTTGATAATTGTACGATCGTCCAGATACATCGACGCGGCAAATCCACCCTCTCCGGTTCGAATAACATCTCTGTCATGCAACGGTTTCCCGGGGATTAATTTTTGCGGTTGGCTTTCCTCCTTTGAGACGAGCACAACATCACCTTTGACTTTGATAGACACACCGATTGCACCTCCCGCAAACAGAAAAGATGCACTGATTAGAGACAGGATTATCTTCTTCATTCTGTCACCTCCATGGATAAAACTTCCAACTCATGATAGGTGGTCGTCCCCAGAGAATCCACAACGGGGACCCCTTGGGAAAAAAGTGATTGGATATCAGAAATCTCTACGGCTACTCCATCAATCGTAATATGGTCGGTAGACGAAAATCCTTCTAAGGCACCTCCCGGTTCAAAGAGTTGTAAATATTCTGTATCTCCGATCAATGTTCTTAGTGCCATCATAGTCGGATTTGTAGATGAAGTTTCGCTTTGTGGTTCATCCCCACCTGCATCTTGATTGGTAAAATCAATAATTTTAAATGCAAATATTTCACTGAGGATTTCTTCCGCCCCCTCAGTCGTATTGATTGCTTTTTTTACTTGCCAGACGTAAATCCCGCCCGGGTTCAAATCACCGGCTCCGCTTACGGGATACTGATAAGAGGTTACTCCCGGTCCGACATGCGCGTATCCCTCACTCTGATTTAAGGGAAGACGGGTCGTGGATTCAATCGCTTGCTCAACAGATGCGTGTACTTCAGGGATAAATTCAGCGACACGAATGTAATAATCACATCCTTCCGGAGTCATGCAGGGATCGGAATCCCATTGGAAAATTGGAAAGGACGTATAAATTTCATTTTGGGATGTATCGGGAAGTGCACCTCCGGGTGAAACCAGCTGCAACTGTGTCGGATTCGTCACCACCAGAATTTCTTCTTTTGAATCCAAAACGATGCTGTGATCTTCGTTCCAAACAGATAATGTCATTTTGTAATACCCATCCGGAAGTCGTCCGGTCTGTACAGCAATATTTACCAACACCGAAATATCCTGATTGGCAATCTGTTCGTGAATCGTTACGGAAAAATCCACTCGATTCCCTTCACTATCGTAAATCTCCCGAGTATCCATAGTCAAGTCCTGGTTGGAGAGAAAAATAGGAGCTCTTAGGAGAAACGGATCTGTGCTTGCCCAAACGAAGATTTCATTATTTAACCCCAACACATCGGAATCTACCTCGACTTTGAAATCCACAATGATGGGAATACCCACCGTGTCCGCCGGATAGGCATAATTCTCAAGCGTCGCTTGAAATATCGGAACATTTGAACTTCCGGTATTCAGATCTACTGAGCTCACGTAATACTTTACGTAGGATTGAAAATTTACCGTTAGGTCTATTCCGGACTGAGCCCCGAGAGTTGAACAGAATAGGATAGAGAAAAGTGTTCGTTTTATCATATGGTTGCCTTTAATCGGTTGATTTAATTTAGAACGAAATTGGATAGTCTACAATAGGAAGGTGTGAATCGTTAACATTGAATTACGAACTGTCACTTACGGCAGTGGAACTTAATTGATGCGAGTTTTGTGCTCAGTGAGTTAGATTCCACTCGACTATTTTCCTTTAATCACACAAATTGAGACAAACGAATGACAGTAATAAATATTTCGGAAAATCACGGTTTTAAGTCTGAACACACATACAGATCCTTGTTTGAGGAAGTCAAAGATGCGGTGTATTACAGCACGCCAGACGGAAGATTGATGGATATTAATCAAGCTGGAATCACACTCTTTGGCTACCCCTCCAAAGAGAAAATGCTAAAAGTGCAAATTGCCAAAGATCTTTACGTGAATGCCGAAGATAGAGAATGTCTTAATAAGCGTCTGAATGAGGACGGCTATGTTGAAAATTATGAATTACAACTCCGTCGCCTTGATGGTGAGATTATCTATGTAACCGAAAGTGCCGTGAAAGTTGTAGACAACAATGGCAATGTTGTAGGATATCGAGGCATCTTGCATGATATCACCCACCAAAAATTAGCAGAAATAGAATTAAGATTGACCCTAACGAAATTACGAAAAGCATTAGAAGGCACCATTAAAGCGATGGCCACTACGACTGAAGCTTGCGATCTTTACACAGCGAATCATCAAAAAAGAGTCAGTAAGCTTGCCACGGCAATCGCCAAAGAAATGCGTTTACCAAAACACACTATTGAAGGAATTCGACTAGCTGGATTGATTCATGATCTTGGGAAGATTTCAGTTCCTGCAGAAATCTTGTCAAAACCGGGGAAATTGAATATGAATGAATTTGAAATCATAAAAAAGCATATTCACGTCGGCTACGATATTTTAAAATCTGTAGAATTCCCTTGGCCAATCGCGCAAATTGTTCTTCAACATCAGGAAAGATATGACGGTTCCGGGTATCCTGCCGGATTAAAAAAGGATGAAATTCTGATCGAAGCTCGTGTTCTTGGAATTGCGGATGTGATAGAGGCAATGGCATTTCACCGGCCCTATCGTGAAGCACTTGGAATGGATACTGCATTGAAGGAAATTAAAGATAACCGTGGAATTCGTTACGACCCGGATGCTGCTGACGCTTGTCTACGGCTATTTCTAAAAAAAAGATTTTCGTTCGATAAATAATTAATAGAAATCGGAAGGGAAAGATCAAATAATGTTGAATCGCTCGCAACATTACTGACAATTTTATAAAATTTGTACTATTATTGTACTATTTTCAACAAATCACACACAAAAGTATCAAAACTTAAAACCCCTTTCTCGTCGAGAAAATGGGTTTGTTGTCGTGTGACTCCGGAGCGACTCGAACGCTCGGCCAATGGCTTAAAAGGCCACTTGTTGCACGAGAGTAAATAAAATATAGTGCACTATATATGTACTATTAATTTCGATTTTTAATCCTAATTAAGGTTCTTCACAGAGCAGATATATTCGTAAAGTCCGTGATGAAAAATGGACGCTTTCACGAGTGTGTTTATAAGGGTATTCTATTCCGCAACGATTTCCTTAATAAAGATATTACGATAGGAGACCGATGTTTCCCAGTCGTGGTTTTGGAGTCCGATATACCCATCTGTTGCAAAATCCTCGATTTTACCTCGCGGTTCTGCATCCCAATCGATGACCCGCACATCATTCAACTCCACATCAATATGGTCATTGATGAAACTGATCTTATAGTGGTTCCACTCGCCGGGACCTTTTGCTGCATCTTTTTTCGGTGGTTCAGCATCATAAATCGCACCGGTCTTGTGAACATCACTGCCTGGTGCATATATCTGTACCTCAAACGAATGCCCGACATAATAATTATCAAATGGAACGGTCGGGATTCTCAGAAAGATTCCTGAATTAGATTTTTCTTCCGAAACCATAAAATCCAGTTCTAAAATAAAGTTACCGTATTTTTTCCCGGCGAACCAAAACAACCCCATCCCTTTACGGGAAGTCAACACCCCGGTTCGTTCATCCAACTCAAAATATCCGGGTCCGTAGTGGTTCCAACCATGCTTCGTATAATTGCCGTCATCCTGACGCTTCAAGATTTCTTCATAGTCTTCATAGTACGTAATACTTTTAATGTAATCAATTCCCTTACGGATTGATGCTTCGGGTGCAAACTCTTCCGCTTTATTTTCGTGCTCGACACACAGATAACCGGCGTAATTCTGACGGGATAATTCCGCCAATACATCATGAATATTTGCTTTCCCTGAACCAAAAGGCACATCATGCGCTTTCCTTTCACCGAATTTGTTTAAGTCTTTGAGATGAATATCATGCACTTTCCCCTCCAGCATTCGCAAAGCCTCCACCGGATTCACACCCGTCCTTAGCCAATGTCCTGTATCGCCGCAGGCACCAATACGGTCATCTCGATGCTTAATATGTTCAAAAACAGTTTCAGGATGAGCATACTTTGAAGGATAGGGATGATTATGGATTGCAACCTTAATATTTCCATAATCCTTTACCATTTTTTCCAAAAGAAAGAAATCATCGAATTTGGGTTCGGTAACGATGGTTCTGATTCCTGCTTTCCTTGCAAAGTCGAAAACTTTTCGCATATCTTCCTCTGTATTCTCAAATCCGACAACCCCATAATTCACTAATTGTATATTATGTTCCTTCAATTTCTTGTTGACCAAATCAATCTGCGCATCCTTTAGGTTATGGTCAAATATTTCACCGGGGAGCGACGCATCCAATGGCTGGCCGGGATAGGCTTCAATAAAGTGAATCCCCAATGCTTCGACTTTTGCCAATGTCTCAAAAAACGTGAATTTTCTGAACGTCCAGCATTGCATCGCCAATGGGATCTTTTTTATCCGCACCTTTTTGTAGTCCGGCCTTTCCATCGTTGTTGTCTCTTTTTTACTACATCCTGCAAAAAAAATCATGATTATGGATAATAGGATTAATATACGTTTCATTTTACACCTTTTTTTGTGTTTTTGGGTTCCAGTTTCCTTTTGCAACAGACGGAATAAAATCATCCAGTCCATCCGGTGGAAAAGTAATGGTTTTATTCTGTTCGGCACTCATGTAAGCCGTCATGAGTAATTTGGTCACCTCAAGCCCGTCACTAAAATTTTCCGATGGGCGTTTTCCGGCTAAAAATGATTCCACCATATGTCGATTCTCAGCGGTATATCCGTATTCTTCTGCTTCGTTGCTGACAACGGGCATTAGTCCTGATTCAGCATTCTGTTTTTCCACCAAATCTTCTCCTTCGGAACCGGTAACATTGCGACTAAAAAAGACTTTCAGATTACTGTCAAGTGTATTGATAAACATCGAATATTCGGGTCCGAACAGTTCTAAACTCAAGCGTAATCCGGCACCAACAAAGCACCATGAAGTTGTAGTTTCAACAACCATTTTATCTCCGTCCGCAGTACGATATTCAATTAAGGATCGCGCAAAATCTTCTGCAGGTCGATTGATGTAATCTGTTTTTCCTCCGCTGTTGTCTGCTAGTATCTTTGCATACTCCGGCCGCTGCCATTTTAAACAATCCGTAAAGGCATTCACGCTGATGGGTGTTAACCAATTCCGGGGCTTGCCTGGTGGCGTCAAGATATAGCGTGCTTCTTCTACAGAATGACACATCATGTCGTTCAATACTCCGCCACCCTGTAACTCTCCTTCCCAGAACCAAGGCATATGCGGACCGCTGTGCTCTTCTGCCGCCCGTGCCAAAAAAGGCACACCAGTCGTTGCGACCGCGCGCGCCCAAATGATATCTCTCCCACGCACAACCGACGGTGAAAACACCTGGTTCTCCAAATAGCCGTCTAATAGATTCACTCGTTGAGATAGTTCTAATACCTTTTTAGCTTCTTTAACATTTCGACCCAGCGGTTTTTCGCAGGTCACACCAATTAAATCGCCTTTTCCGCTTTCAATCGCATGGACTATTTCCTCCATCACCTCAACCCGCGTATAATTAGGAGCACAAATCCAAAGAGCATTGATTTTTGGATCGGCAACCATTTCGGTTATCGAATCATAAACTTTCGCATCTCCTACACTAATTTCTCTGGCAAGTGCTGCTGTTTCCTCTGCCGTATCTCGTGGTTTAGAGACCACACCAAGAACATCAGCATTACGGACGCCGATCATGGATTTTATGTGAAAACGGGCAATAAACCCGCCACCAACAAATCCAATCCCTAACCTATTATTTTTCATGATGCCTCCTGTTTTTCCAGTGATATCTGTTCGCGGAACAACGATATAAAGAAAATACCGGTCAATAGTCCTATCGTGGCTAACATTTCCCAAAAGTGATAGAAGTCAAAATGGCCATTTTCAGTAAAATATTCCTGAAGATAGCCGGACAACCAGCCGCCAATAACCGGTCCGCCACCAAGGATAATGATCCCAAATACCGTCTGAGCGGAATGCCGAATATCCTCATCGGTGATTTTATCAACATAAATAAAGGCAGCCGCAAAAAAGAAGGCGAAACAGAACCCGTGAAACGCCTGACTGACGACAACAACCCAGACCGGAAGAAATTCCATACTAAAAATCGCATAACGCGCAAAATATGCCAATATACCGATAAACAGAACATTTCGGAAGCCAAGCCGTTTTAAGAAATAACCCAGGTAAGCCAGCGTCAGGATTTCGGCAAACTGTCCGATCGTCATCGCAGGCCCGATTTGACTATCTTTCAATCCTATGAAAGACAAAAACGGACCTGTTTGAATAAAATAGATTTGATGAATGATGCTGATCATCAAACTGGCAATCACCAGGACTGTAAAGGAAGGTTTATTAAATAGTTGGAAAGCTTTTTTAAAGGCTAATTTCTCAACTGCATCACGTTTAGGTGGAGTATGCGGCAATAGAAAACTGAATCCGGCATACACAATGGATATTCCGCCGGAAAATTTCAGCGCATCTGCCAAGCGATGCGTTACGTCTGCAACTTCCGCTCCGACAAAAAATGGCGGCATCAATTGAAAATGTAAGTTCGACTGAAGCCATATCATTGGAAAGACCCAACTGGCGGCAATCCAGCCGATTGTACCCCAAACACGAATCTTCGGAAAATCATTATTCTGGTCTTTAATATGAGTAAATGTGATGGAATTGGACAAAGCGATCGTCGGCATATACACTACACTGTAAGCAATCGAAAGTATTAGCCATACAGAGTAGTCTGTCTGCATGGATGTGTACCACTTCAGCACACCGCCAAGCAACGCCAAAATACCAAGGAATTTTTCAGTACTGAAGTAGCGGTCGGCAAATTGCCCAGCAATGAACGGCGCTGCCAACGCCCCGATGGAACCTGCTAACCCTAGAATCATCCCGATCTGAGAACCGCTGAATCCAAGACCGCCTTCTGCAACGGTTGCTGATAAATATCTTGCCGTCAGCGGAAGCCACGCCCCCCAGAGAGCATATTGTAAAAACATCATCGTGCTGAGTCTAAATTGCTTCGTCATAATTACGTCCTTCTATGTATTGGGGTGTTTAAGTGTTATTTTTCACGACGCCCGGACTAACCCGATATCAGATTACTTCTCTTTTGATCGGATCCCAAATAACTTTACGGCCTTCCTGATAAGATTTTGTAGCCATGTGGCAGGCGATCGCTTCTTCGAATCCGCGGTCGATATTACATTGCGGTTCACCGCCATTTCGTATACAGTAAATCCAATCGGCAATGTGTAAATGGGTTGAACTGACTCGCTTTCCTCCGCGATATGAGTATAAAAGACCTCGTTCGGCGAAGTATTTCGCCGTTGCGGATGTAACACCATCAATCTGTTTCGATCCTGTTGTGTAGGTAAATAATGGCAGTGCGGTACTGAGGAGTCCCTCATCTATTTTACTGCGGTAGCGGGTAGAACCGCTATCGGGTGTAACCGTCAGTCCTCTTCCCACTTCCATATAGGCATCATGCCCCATGAACAAACGACCGCGATTTTTTCCACTGGACAACGTAGCCGAATAAATCGCAGTAAGATCACGCTCCGGATATTCATACGCAACCTGGAAAACATCGGGAACATCACGACCATCTTTAAAATAATAAATTCCGCCCGAAGCCACGGCTGAGGATGGAATTCCTAAATCCATGATCTGATTTACGGCATCAAATTCGTGTGAAAGTAAGTCCCCGGCCAGGCCGGTACCATAATCATACCACTTGCGCCACCTGAAAAATCGTTCGGCATCAAACGGTATTTTGTTGGGAGACGGTTTTTGGAACATGCCCCAATCAATGGTTTGCGGATTTCCTTCAGGGTCAATATCGTACTGCCAAGCGCCTCCCGGTGAATTCCTGTTTGTCGTCATTTGAACCAGTGTAACCGGGCCTAATATTTGATTGTCTATAATCTCTTTGGCTTTAAAATGACTTTCAATTTGGCGATTTTGATGCCCCAGCTGAAATACGATTCCGCTGTTTTTCACAGCTTTATAAACCGCATGAGCCTCTTCAATCGTTCTTGTCATGGCTTTTTCACAATAAACATGCTTCCCTGCTTTTACGGCATCAAGAATGATTTGAGCATGCCAATGGTCGGGCGCCCCAATGATAACGGCATCAACCTCATCGCTGACAAGCAACTCACGATAATCTCGATATCTTTTTGCAGTGTCCAGTTTACGGGTTCCGCTTCCGGGGCGGGTATCGTTGATTGAAGCCTCAATACCTTCTTCAGCCCGTTTGTCAAAGAGATCGCAAACACCGGTCAAAACTACATTTAGATCATCCTGCGAAAGAAATGTTTCCAGCCCTTTATCAAGTTTGTTTTCTTGAGCGGTCTTATATCTGTCGTCCACCCACTCAGGCTGCGCAAAGCCGGCACCACGTAGTAACGCCTTTCCTCGCCCCCCGTAACCAATAATCCCCAGTCTGAGTAATTCACCGGGTTTATTCGATTTTACTACAGCCGGAGTTTCCTTTTGAACGCCCAATTCAGCTAACCGGGCTTGTTTTTTCAGGCTGTCTAAAGCTTTCTTTTTCCATAATTTGTAATAAAATATTCCCAGAACCGGTAACGTGGCTAATCCCTTAACAATATCACGACGGTCAAACTTTAATTCAGAAGCTTCTTTGTTTTCAATAGGTTTATTCCTATCGCTCATTATTCTACCTCCGAATTCGTAAACATTTTTGCAATTAAACGGTCAATTCCGATTTTCTCGCTCGTCGGAAATAATACAATCACCCATAGAGCAAATAGCTCAATCAGGTTCTTATTAACAATTAAATAACTTCCTTCGGTGGGCATAGAATATTCAATTCCGATAAACGGCGGGTTCATTAGGTAGTAGATAACCAACAAACCTATTCCGGAAATAGCGGCCCAGCGGGTGAAGAACCCGCATATCAATCCGAGTCCAATTGCGGTTAGCCCCCAAATATTCAAAAAATCGACACCCTGAAGAACCGCCGGACTGGCTACAATTGATTCAGCGATTCCGGAAAATATCCATTTAGATTCCAATAGAAATGCAGCCGAAGACCAATTGGGATTCAGCATCTTCGCAATGCCCTCATATAAAAAATGCCATCCGATCAATACCCTGAGAATTACCAATATGGATAACTGGTAGGTAGAGTAACCGGTTTTTTCGAAAGCTGATTTGAATACATGCATATTGATCCACCTTGATTATTTACGGTTAATAATTCCCCGATTGAAATCCGGCAATTTTAGCACCATTCCATTGATTAATCCTAATTAAAGTTTTATTCCAATAATCGGAAAGATTTCAATTCTTTTTAATTTGTGTATCGTGGGCATAATCTCATGTTAATCCGTGGGTCGATAATTCACCTTCAGTTCATCAAGACGACGGCAATGAACATTCAGCCGTTCGTAGAATTCATGAAAGTCTTTCTCTGCGCCCGAGGACCAAACCGCTTCAGCCAGCGCAGACATACGCGGTAAAACCATATACTCCACTTGGTCCGAGGTCGGCATGTATTCCGTCCACACATTTCCTTGTCCGCCTAAAATGTGTGCTTTTTCAGCCGGCGTCAGATCTGGCGGAGTTGGATTATATTCATATACTTTCTCAAGAAGTAACAAACTGTCCGGAAAGGCGTCTGGTTCTGAGGAGGGTGTTCCCTGATAATAATCAAAGTAACAATAATCGGTCGGTGACATGATGACATCATGGTTTTGTTTAGCCGCTTCGATTCCACCTCCGATTCCTCTCCAGGACATTATCGTCGCCTCCGGAGGTATCCCCCCTTCCAGGATTTCGTCCCAGCCGATCAGCTTTTTCCCTTTGGACGAAACGAATTTTTCAATGCGTTTAATAAAATAGCTTTGCAGCTCGTTTTCGTCATTTAATCCTTCGGCGATTATTCTTTGCTGACATTTCGGACATTTTCCCCAGTTCGCTTTATTTACTTCATCACCACCGATGTGAATATACTCACCCGGGAAAAGTGTCATCACCTCGTCTAAAATACCTTCTAAAAAAGTAAATGTGTTCTCATTTCCCGGGCAAAACACATCGACGATCGGCCAATACCCGCCGGTCGCAACATCAAACGGTCCGCCGGTACAAGAGTATTCCGGATAGGCGGCTAATGCCGCCAGAGCATGTCCGGGTAATTCAATTTCCGGCACCACCAATATACACCGTTTCGCCGCATAGTCCACAATCTCAAGAATATCTTGTTGTGTATAAAATCCCCCGTAATCGGCTGTCTCGCCGGGTTGCTGTATTTTCCGCTCATTCCAGATTATTCCGGAGCGGTCCACACGCCAGGCACCAATCTCAGTCAATTGTGGATAGTTCATTATTTCAATCCGCCATCCTTGATCTTCGGTCAAATGCCAGTGAAATACATTCATTTTATGCAGGGCTAACAGATCAATATACTTTTTAATAAATTCCTTCGGATAAAAATGGCGACAGACATCCAAATGCATCCCGCGCCACGGATATTTTGGAGCATCTTCGATCTGTACACTTGGCACAGACCATTTCATACCTGCGTTGGCATGATTGCCGTAAATCTGAACCGGAAATAGTTGTAACAAGGATTGCACTCCATAAAATATCCCCGAAGAAGTGTTCGCTCTAATCGTAATGTTTGTTGGCCTGACTTCCAGGGAGTACCCTTCCTTCCCGAATTTGGTATTCTCATCATCAAGATTGAAGAAGATGATATTTTCTTTATGGTCGAAGGTGTTGTCTGAAATCCACAATTCATAACCGGTCGCTAGTTTCACTCTTTCAGCAAAATACTCAGCAGTTTCCAGCAAAGGACCTTCCTTGAGATTGACAATAATTCGAGTAGTGGAATTCAGAAGAAACTCCCCCTTGTATTCTTGAGTCGATTTCGGCTTTGGGATAATATTCATTCAGGTATTAGTTTAATCGGTTCGTTGTAATTTGGTAAATCATTTGATCAGCATTAGCTTTCTGACTTGAGAAAAATCTTCGGTAACCATCGTAATTAAATATACCCCAGTTGCCATATCGCGTGAATGGCGATCTTTACCATCCCATATCACTTCGTAATGTCCGGGGCGATGCCACTCATCGACCAGTCTCACTATTTCTTTTCCATGCATATCGTACACCATAATTTTCACTCGACCTATCTCTGCCACATCAAAGGGAACTGTTGTCGATTTATTAAAGGGATTTGGGTAATTCTGTGATAAAGAAAAATTTCCGGGGAGATGCTGGAGGTAAAACTTCAACGGATTATTGCAGCGCGTAAAATCTACTCCATCCGTGGCCTCTATATACCATTCGTAGAACGCTCCGGTTTCCAAGACCCCTCGCCCATTGAACATTAAACTGTGTTTCCCACGGATGTTGGTAATCGCAGTATCCAGCTTTTCACTCTTCAAATGAAAGGCATAAGCCAATGTATCACCGTCAATATCTGCTGATGGGTACCATTGAAAGGTAAGGTTGACTGAGTCGCCAACAATATGGCCAATCAATTCAAATGGTTCAGGTGGATCATTTACTGGAAGAACGTTTATGTTTAATGCCGAAGTGTCCAGGTATTCCCCATCACCTACATATAAACTCAAGGTGTCTTTCCCGAACCAGTTAGGATGTCCATTTAGGAACACAAATCCGTCTTTAATCTTTGAGCTTACTCTATCTCCCGATCGCACATTCCAGTTCAATATTGAATCTGGATGATCAACATCTGAAACGAACGGAAACCATAAAGACAGGGAGTCGGAAAATGTTTCGTCCTCATTAAAAGTGATTTCCGGGATTTGCTCAAGCCGGGGCGGGTCATTGACCGGTAGGACTGAAATATTCAATGTTGCAATATCTGATGCATCTTTGGGATCTTTTACTTTTAAAATATATTGGATATTGTCTCCGTAGTAATTAGGGTGTGGAATAATTGCAGCTTTCCGTGTTTTATTATTAATCACTATCTCTAACTTACTACCATTTTGTTTCCTGCTATCAGTACGATCCAACGGGGAAGAGGAACGATACCGCCCCGGTAAATAAAACCATCGATTGGTAACTACTTTAGTTTCGACAGAGGGTTCATTCAAATATGTTGACCAAATAAGAGACGATTTTTTATCGTCGTTATCGGAAACATAGGTATCGAGGTCTATAAAATACTCACTGTCTTCATTCAATACTATTTTAGGAATTTTATTCAATTTCGGAGGATCGTTCACCGGTAAAACCCTTATACGAAAATACGATGTATCTGATAACAGTCCATCTGAAACAATCAGCATTGCCCGATCAATACCAAACCAATTTCTTGGTGCATGAAAATCGATTGATCGTTCGCCACCGGATGCTGACAATGACTGTGTTCCTGTGATCCGCCATCTCAGCGTTTGAAAAGGATGATCGGGGTCTGTGACGTAAGGCGTCCAACGACTATCCGGTATGCATAAATACCCATCTTCATAAAATGCAGTATCAGGTATCATTTCGGACAAATCCGGTGGATCATTCACCGGGTAAATTTCTATTGGTACGAAAGTGGTGTCAAAATATTCTCCATCGTTAACAATGACCGTAATCGTATCATATCCAAACCAATTTTGCGGTGAAATCAAAATCCCTGATAATTGACTTAATGCCACTTCAATCACCTCTCCGTTCACAATCTCCCAGGATAATTCGTGATCGGTATTATCGACGTCGGTCACATGGGCATACCATTCAGAGAATATCAGTAGCTGCTCATGATCTTCGTCATATTTGATATCCGGCAGCAACACCTCTATTATCGGAGCATCATTTATCGGATTTACGGTAATGAATACTTGGCTTGTATCTGAATATTCTCCATCGCATACTATCAAAGAGACCGTATCCTTGCCATTCCAATCGGCTTCAGATCGAAAAATAAATCCATCACCGGATGTTGTGGATGAAGTAAAATTACCATCTAAAACACAAAAATCTATTTCTTCATCTGTATTGTCAATATCTGTAACATAATTGAACCAGTCGGTGCGCAAGATTTCTATTTGTTCATCTTCATCAAAATGACATTCCGGAAGGCGATCAGAAATGGTTGGCGGATCATTCACCGGCTCTACGGTTATTATTAATAATGCCTTATCTTTGTATTCCAAATCTGAGGCAATTAATCTAATCGTATCTGTGCCGTTCCAATTAAGCGGTGGAGTAAATAATACTACGCTGTCAGATTGCATGGTTTCTACATAAGGTCCTGATTCAATTTCCCAACTTAAATCTTTTACGTCATCATCCGGATCATCTACAAAGCGATAAAACTCTGACAACCGTACGGAGACTGATTCATCTTCTTTCGTCCATAGAGGCGTAGGTGGTGTGCTGAATACCGGAGGATCATTGATCGCTGATACTTGAACATATACAATCGCACTATCAGAGAATTCTCCATCGGATATATATGCAGTAATGGTTTGAAATCCATTCCAATTTTTTTGTGCAGAACATTCTATAACGCCATCGGATAATGTTATTGAGACTTCCGGTGAATGAGCAAATTTCCATGTTAATTGTTTGTGATTATTATCGGGATCGGTAACATATGTAAACCAGTTATCCAAATTAATTAACAACCTCTCATCTTCATTAAACAACAATGTGTCAATAACTCCGATGAAAACCGGGGGATCGTTAACCGGAACAACCCTTATTGTGAAATTGGTTGTATCCGATAAAAATCCATCGGATATTATTGCAGTAAGTAACTCAGATCCGTACCAATCCTGTGGCGATAGAAATGCTATTGCCGAATCATTTTGAAGATAGGTCACCACTTTACCGCCCATTATCTGCAGGCTTAGCTCCTCCACGTTATTATCGATATCCAGGATATTATCACGCCAAAGGTTAGTCGAAAACAAATATTCTTCATCTTCCATGAATGTTATTTCATCAAGCCTTTTAGCAAATACCGGTGGATCGTTGACCGGATTAACACTAATAATAATTACCGTAGAATCGCGGAATTCACCATCATAGACCTCAAGGATGATGGAATCTTTCCCGAACCAATTTTTTTCGGATGAGAGTTTAAAATACGAATCATTTTTTTCAACACGGATAAATTCACCTTCCGATAAACTAAACTGTAATTCAGAAATAACGTTATCGGGATCCGATACTTTATCATACCAATACTCAATTGAAATATCGATTTCATCATCCTCGTCAAACTCCGGTGGTACAATATTTTCGGCTAAAACAGGCGGGTCGTTGATTGCTTGCACTTTTATCGTAAAAGCAGAGGTGTCCGATAATTCGCCGTCTGAAACAAAAACACTAATTGTATCCGTTCCACTCCAATTTAACTTCGGTCGGAATTCCACAGAGCTGTCTCTAAGCGCAGAGGTTATATTCCGACCTTGGCTAAAAGACCAAACTAGATTCTGAACGGGCATATCCACATCGTTCACAAATCCAAACAGTGAAGAATACGGTAGTTTTAATACGGTGTCTTCCCTCAATTCAATTTCCGGTAGTACCTCCATAAATTCGGGTGGATCATTCACAGCTTCCACATGGATCACTAAGGTCGCAGCATCGAAATATTCTCCATCAGATATCATCACCAAAAGTGAATCTGCCCCATTCCAATCCTTTGGTAAAGCAAATTGTACTATATTTTCTTCTTTTACAACCTGAATACTGTGCCCGGAAATAATTTCCCAGATTAAGTCATCTGCCAAATTATCCGGATCGCTGATAAGTTTATACCAATCTCTAATATCCGCCGAAAAAGGTTTGTCTTCAATAACCTCTATCGGTGGTATTTCATCGGTAAACTTAGGAGGGTCATTGAGTGCTCTTACTTCGATATACACATGACTGGTGTCAGCCAGAATTCCGTCAGAGACGATGACGTTTAACGTATCTGTACCATTCCAATTGTCCGGGGAGAAAAACATAATCGTTTCACCATCTTGTAGTATATGAATGTTCTTCCCTGGAAGGATAATTAATGCTAAACTGTCAGTTGCTGATTCGGAATCGTAAATATTTTTCCGCCAATCATTTAAGTCAAATACTAAGGTGTCATCTTCGTCATAGCTCAACACCAATGAATCTGCCAAAAACCGAGGGCTGTCATTAACCGGTATTACATCGATGACAAATCGTGTTGTGTCATTAAAGTCTCCATCCGATACAATCAACTTCAACGAATCTGATCCATACCAATCCGGGGCGGAAGAAAAAATAAACTCCTCACCCATCCTATCAGCAAAGATTGTATGACCTCGTAACACGTTCCATTCCAAATCAGCATTTCCATTGTCCGGATCTTCAGCAAGATCAAACCATGAAGAAATCGTAACGGATGCTTCGCTGTCTTCGTTAAATATCAGAGCAGGGGGTCTTTTAGCGAACCTGGGAGGATCGTTAACGGGTTCAACTTTTATTTTCATGTTCGCAGTATCCGATAAAACACCATCACTGACAATGACAGATAGGCTGTCTTCCCCGTTCCAGTCCAAGAGTGGAACAATGTATGTTTTACTGTCATCACGGATTATCTTTATATTTTGACCGGATTCAACATTCCATATTAATTCACGATGGTCATTATCCGGGTCATTAACCAAGGCATTTAGGAGGTTGAAATCAATTTCAACCCTATCGTCCTCTTGTAAAAAAAGTTTCGGAATCTTCTGAATGAATTTAGGGCGATCATTTACCGGAATGACATTTACAATAGTTATTATAGAATCAACATGGGCGGAGTCCAACCGCACCAGTATGAATGTATCTGTCCCGTAAAAATTTAATTTCGGAGTATATTGAATTGTGGAGTCATTGGCAACAATCTTCCCATAATCGGCTGAATCGATCATTACATAACGAAGGGAATCACGGTGATTATTGCCCAAAGGATATATAACCATTTCATCTTCAAGAACCTCAACAGTATCCGGAATTACTGGTACTATAATTGAATCAGAAACCGCCTGTCCCGAGACAATTTGAAAGATATTTATAATGAAAGCAATATTAAGGAATAAACTAATCCTCCGGAGGCCTCTTTTTGTTTTTTGTTTATTCCTCGACATTTAACCGATATTTTTTAGCCTTTAGCTATCGTGAAAAATACAAAGATCAGACCAATGACTAAAAGCCATGATAAAAGAAAACCGGTCATTGAAAGTACCGATGGAACTTGAATCTCAATATTTGTATTTGGGAACATATTTTTTCGCGGTGCTGGATTTATTCCTATTGGCAAGCGGCAAGGAGCTTCCGATTCTGGTTCACCCTTTTCCACCGGTGTGCGTACGACCTCGTAAAACTGTTCCAGTTTCTCCTCTTTTTCCGGTTTAGTTAAGAGACTTACTACAATTCCCGCCAGTAATCCCGCAGATAGATAAAACACCATTTGCCAAGGAAGGTAAATTTCCGGACCGGTGGATTTTTCAATGACAAACCGCAAATTCTCAGAAGAGGAAAGACTCCCCATAAATTCAATAAACATTGTTGTAGTTGTCAGCCACCAGGTAAAAAACGCCACAAGTGTGGTTGCCCAAGCTCCTGTAGCGGTCGTCCGCCGCCAGAACAATCCCAGCCAAAAAACCAGTCCCATCATAGGCGGTATTTTCCAAAATATTTCCAACCCTTTGATAACTCCGGGCAGCCAATATGCAAAGCTCACACCACCTAAAACAATAAATAATGAAATAATGCGTCCAACTTTCAAGTAATGTTTTTCGGTCTTATTTTTCTGCAATGGTTTATAGATATTCTCAGTAAACAGTGCGGATGAGGCTATCATGAATGAGTCACACGAACTCATTACCGATGCCAACAAGGATGCCAAAAACACACCTAAAAGACCGGGCATGATCTGCGGTAAGAATTCCTTTGCCATAAGTCCAAACACGTTATCGGGGTTTACATTTTGTCCGGCAAAATAAGCAACAGCGGCTAATCCGGTCAAACTCCATGCGACGGTACATATCCTCTTGATAAAATTACCAACTGTGAAGCCGATCCTACCATCCAATTCCGTTTTCCCGGCGGCGCAATTTCCCATCGTATGTGGTTGGGTGACGATCCCGATCAATCCATTAATTGCAATCACCAACACATAGAAAACTCCAATCTCAGCCGGGGCTACCAATGAAAACATCTGCGGATCGGAAATTGCCTGATGTAGCCCGTGAATACCTCCGACCGCTTTCATTACAAACGGCAACAGTATAAATGAAAATATTACGGTCAGGACCCCCTGGATAAAATCGGTAATAATCGCAGCCGATAGTCCCCCTGCTATCCCATAGACCAGAAACATTATCGTCATGATGGCAATGACCATGTCTGCTGATATCGCGCCAGAAAATACTGATGAAATAACAGCACTTGAACCTTTCAGCATCACACCGATATTGACCATTAGGTTCAGCATTCCGACCATGGCATAGAGCATTCCCACGCTGGGATTGAAACGTGCGACAAAGACATCAGCGGTTGTAATGGCACGAAAACGCCGCATTATAGGAGCGATTAGCCAATAGAACGGGGTCGCGAACAACCATAACCACTGATACCAGATTCCCGATAGTCCGTTCGTAAATGTTTTTGAAGAAACACTGACCGCCTGATCAGAGTGGGTTCCCGTACCAAAAGCATGCATGATGAGGGCACTTTTCCCAAACGTCCGCGGCATAAAATAGTTACCAACCGTTTTAATTTTTTTCGCAGTCCGCACCCCTATCCAAATGATACCAATAAAATAAAGGAAGAGTACGATAAAATCCGTTACCTGTATTCCACTCATTTCAATAAATCCTTTTTTTCGCCTTGAGACAATAGTTGATCCGCTTTTTTAAAACTTTCCATATTTCCGATATCCAATCTTCCTCGTTCGAGTTTAACAGCCCTAACCGTTTCTTTTTGGCATAAATAATCCACAAAACGCCCTGAAGCATCCCGAGCTACTTTGCTACCCATATAATCTGATAGATGTTCTTTGGCAGTGGACTTAAAAAAATATAGCGGCGGGCTGAAATAATTCGTCGGCGGATCTGTCGGTTTTTCATGGAGACGAATGAGTTTGCCTGTTTTGGATATCTCCAATACTCCCGTGCGCCGCAGTCTCTCACGGTTCTTATCCTGCAAGGCAGCAATACGGTGAACATCACCTTTGATGAAGGCTTCCCATATTGGTTTTATCGGGAACAAAAACACATTATCCCCACCCACAACCAGAGCATCGGTGAACTCACCGGCTTCCCGGAACGCAAAATGCAGGTCACCCGCAGCTCCCAAACGATCATCATTCGTCATTGAACCATCATTTAATAAATGAATCTCTTTTATCTTGGGTTTCCGATTATTTTTCCAACGAACATAATTATCATAGAATTTTGCGTTGGATACAATAAAGATGTCTTCTAACTTCGGTAAAGTATCCAATTCATCCATTATATAATCCAAAACCGGTTTCTCTCCTACATACAATAATGGCTTGGGAGTATCCTTCGTAAATGGATACATCCTGGTACCATACCCGGCACCTAATATGATGGCGATTCGACGTTTCATTTACTTGGTTTTTCTAATATTCCGGCTCCTGCCACCGGGACACAACTATGAGCATCAAATGAAATATCCTTTACTTCATAATACTTCTTACGGAGTTCCGTTAACACATTATCTGCCACCCCGTTTTTCGCCAACACAACAATATTTCCGCCCATACCTGCCCCGGCAATTTGAGCCCCGAACGTCCCCGGAACGCTATTAACAATATCGACCATTGTGTCGATATCTTTTGTACTGCAAGCATACTTCCCGGGTATTTCGGTAAGGCAGGAATCACCTTCAACCAATTTGTCAATGACCAACTCTACACCTTTCAATCGATCTCCATTGTGGCTGGCATTAATGAATGTACTAATCTTGTCCATGTCTTTGTTTCTCAATATCTCATGGAAAGATTCGCTCCTATTGCATTCGGAAATCCCAAATAAAATTGTACCTATCAAATCATAATTGCCCGGATCTTCGTGAGTCCGAAACCAAGTAGCTAATAATTCATTATCTTCGCCTTCAAAATATTCGGAGATGTCTTTCCGTGTCGGTGCTTTTGGTAATTGTGCAAGCAGTGATAATATCTCTTTTGAGGTTAAACCTATTCGTGAAGGAGTTAAGTCGCGAACGTGCGCCATCAACTGAATTTTATCACACATCTTTTGTAGCATCCTAAAGGCAATTTTATAACTGGCGACCCGTTGATTATAGATACTTTTTATTGCGCCCCCTTTTTTTGCCGACAATCCGCTAAATGCAATTATTATCTTTAAATCATCAGGAAACGGAGAGATGTCTGAAATATGAAACGGAAAGAAACCGATTTTAGATACCATTCCTTTTTGTGCTGATACAATGGCAGCCTGATCTCCTTTACCACCATGAAAACCCAGAAATAATTCCGATTCGCCCGTGAGTTCAATCAGGACTTTGTCAGAGATTTGAGTTTTGTTTACTTTCAAAAGCGCTTTAGCAAAAGCAACTCCTAACGCTGAGCTGGAAGATAAACCGGAGCCGACGGAAATATTCCCCCCAACCATACAATCCAATCCATTAAGTTTTCGATCAGAGAAATGCATTTGGATACGATAATAAATAGCTAATATATACAGGCTCCAATCACCGGGATATTTTCGATTCAAGGCTTTTACGCTATCTGACACGGTAAACGAAATCCAGTCCGTGTATAAAGATACATCTAAAATCGAAGATGGTTCTAACGTATGTCCCGAAAATTGAGCGGGATCGGTATTCTTGATATTAATCCGTTCATCTTTCCGCCCGGAGAAAGCCAATAAGATTTCTTTATTAATGGCAATCGTATTAATAAATCCGCCTTGATGATCGATGTGCCGTCCCATTAAATTCACGCGTGCGGGGGCTCTGACAATCGACATTTCATTCCAGCGCTTGTATTTGGTTGCGAATTTTTCTGCTAACCTTTTTATGGAATTCCTACGCTCTTCTATCACTTCCGGATCATCCCCATAAACCTTTTGAAATTGCATTTCCAGTTCCGGTGGAAATTTATCCAAGATCGTCACCCAATCTTCGACTGCATTAACAGACCGTATTTGTTTTCCATTATTTGACATTATAGTATTTTACAATAGTTACACTGTTTAACTGTCCATTATTTTCCATTTAATTTGCATTACGGCACTTTTTTATGATCACCATACCTAAATATCCTCTTTTAGGTACCGGATAATAATGTGTAATATCCACGGATATTATGGAGAAACCCATGTACAATAAAACTCAAAAATCGGTTTTGCGACTTTTTTCCACCACTTTAATCATTTTTTCATGGATTGTGTACTCTCTGCACACATTTATCCCCGCCGCAACTGCCCCCGCCTCTTCAACAAACGATTTAATCCTCCATGAAACTTTATTCAATGGTATTGATCTGAGTGGCTGGAAAGTTCATGGTACGGAACGATGGTATGTAGAATCAGGTGAACTTATTTGTGAAAGCGGTCCCGACCATGAGTACGGGTATCTCTCCACTATAAAATCTTATAAAGATTTTGATCTTTCGTTACTGTTCAAACAAGAATCAGATGGCAACAGCGGTGTGTTCTTCCGAACAACATTTGAAGGCACGCGTATTTCCGGATGGCAAGTAGAAGTAGCCCCAAAAGGTCATGATACCGGCGGGGTTTATGAATCTTACGGTCGCGGATGGCTGGTAACAATACCTGACGATGAGGAAAATATTTTGGCAGACGGTGCTTGGAACAAACTCCGTGTCAGGGTAATTGGAGACCATGTCCAGACTTGGCTCAATGGAATAAAAATGGCGGATATCCACGATGACATTATCGGCAAAGGAATCGGGTCTATCGCACTACAAATTCATTCCGGAGATAATGTTAAAGTCCGTTGGAGAGATATCCAACTTTCAGAATTTCTTGACGTTTCTTCTACTATTCGAGATTTCAAAACAGCGAAACCCAATGAGCAAATCCAATTGATTGTGTCATTGACTCCGTTTGCTAATGATCCTAAGGTAACAAAGATCATTCGGAGTTCTCTCAAAAGCAAATATCGCGATCTTAGAATTTCGGCGTTAAAAGCAGCCGGACATATTTCCAATCCGCAAATCGTTAACATCCTTGCAAAACATGCTTCAAAAAGCGCTGATGAAGAAAAGGAGACTGCTCGCCACAGTCTGTATCATTTGGAAGGAAAAGGAATAAATGATAAGATTCTTTCCGGATTATCATCATTTTTTATGAGAGCCAACGTCAAAATCGAATTGATTCGGGCTACAAGGGAGAGAGAAATCCATTCCGGAGCAAAACAGATTATCGCATTAGCATCAAAACGAAATGACACCATACGCATGGAAGCCGTAAACACACTCAGGGTGATCGCCGGAGAAGAAAACATCCATGAATGTATCCGTTTACTGGAAAAGGCACGCACAAATGAAGAGCGGAATGAATTAGAAAGAACAGTAACTTATCTCGCCAACCTGAGTTCTGCTACTAATTATAGTAGCTTGTTGATAAAGTCAATGCAAACCGCACAATTCCTTGAGTCGCAACTTTCATTCATCAGAATACTGGGCGAAATAAAAAACGACTCCACTCTCTCTGAATTGACTCCTCTATTAACAGACAGTTCTCCACGCGTACAATCAACCGTAATTTCAGCTTTGTCAGGTTGGATAAACGACAAACCGCTTTCTGCATTAATGGTAATCATCGAAACCACTTCAGATCCTGATCAAAAACAATTAGCGATCCGTGGCGCAGTACGTTTGTTGGGCGTTAAACACAACAGATCAATGGATGAAACGGTTCGGCTTTACCAGTCGGTTCTGTCGTATGCCAACAATAACGACGATAAGAAAGCTCTGCTCGCCGGGTTACATGATGTACAGTCCTTTGAAGCCTTGGAAATGGCTGAACAATTTTTAGATAATAAAGGTCTTATGTCTGATGCGGAGACTGCTTGTATTTCGATTGCAAACAATATCTATTCTATTTTCCCGGAGGAATGTAAAACGATTATGCTGAGAATTATTAATACCTCTGAAGCAGCTTCTCAGCGCCGTAGTGCTCAAACCGTACTGAATAAGATCGAGGTCATGGACGATTACATCACCCAATGGCTGATGTCTGAGCCATTCACGGTTACCGGTAAAAGTTTGTACTCCACTAAATTCGCTCCTGAGCTCAGCGATGACACTTACCCGCTGTGGCGTAGCGTACCTGAATTTTCTGATAAGAATAATTATTGGCATGTGGATTTGAGTGCCCTTAAGACCAGTTTGATGGCAGCGATTTATCTAAAAACGAATATTTGGTCAGAAATCGACCAATCCGTCCGTTTGGAAATGGGAAGTAATGACGGAATCAAAGCTTGGATGAATAATGAATTAGTCCATTTGAATCCTGTCGCCCGCGGCGTAATTCCGGGTCAAGATGTGGTTGAAGTCAAATTAATAAAAGGGCAAAACACCCTCCTACTCAA
Organism: Fidelibacterota bacterium; assembly: GCA_014381855.1. Lineage (GTDB taxonomy): Bacteria > Fidelibacterota > Marinisomatia > Marinisomatales > JACNKV01 > JACNKV01. The sequence goes on from JACNKV010000073.1 coordinate 28,723, forward strand.
AATCGTTAATGAAGGCGGCGGTGGCTGGGGCGGATGTGCTCGATTTCGTAGATTAGATGGCGGGCATTTATCTAATGTAAAAATCGATTTACAAAGTAAATAAGTATTTTATCGTGAACATTCACATTTTTATTGACCCCACTTTTATTTTCCCCTGTCATAGGAGAAAAACAAAGGGGTCTTAAAATACGGTATTTATTCATGAAAAATAAAATACACTTAATATTTCCTATCTTCTTGCTTCTGAATCTGTTTCAATTTTTAATGGGTGAAGATTCTCAATACCCCATTGGAGAACCGGGAACCAAACTCTCCTATTCCATCCAAAATACACATTTGCCAAAATCAGTGGTAAAAACTATCGTATTAACACTTGGGTCGATAGAAACACAAAATGGTGTGAATTATCAATGGCTCCAAATGATTGCTACAAAAAATAATCGCCAATCTTTTTCCACTTGGATTCTTTCATCTGAATATCCTTCTTCATCCCGAAAGATCGCTCAAGAAAATATGTTGCGGTACATCATTCGAAAAGGCAATTCAAACCCTATTGAATTTTCTGACCAAAATCGGAAAAATCCAATTTTGCCTACCACGGGTGCTTGGGAATATTTATTACCCCGATCATCT
>JACNKV010000059.1 GCA_014381855.1 Fidelibacterota bacterium
TTTACACACTACACACTTGACACGACACTAGTAAATTCAAACTATCTGAAAAATAAATTACTTTTTACTGGAAAAGCTCAGAAAAAAGAGTGAAATTTTCCATTGTCTCAGCAGGGAATGATTTAACATTGAACCATAAAAAATTAACATTCATCGTTCGTAGAAGTCTTTCGGCTCTGTTTGGAAGTATACTTTTAATACTTTCGGGCTGTGAATTTGAGAATCCGGCAGATTTTGAATTGCCAACATGGTTCGTGGATATTGAGTTTCCGCTAATCCATGAAACATACACTGTAAATGACATAGTGGATTCTGTCACAATTTTCCCACATGACTCTTCCGGGATGCAGATTATCTTTGAAGATTCTCTTCCACGAGTTGAAATTGATGCATCTTATCTTGACGTGAATTTCCCGGGTGGGTATTTAGAAATTCAGGTTCCGCCAACGCCAATGAACATTGAATATGACATGCCTGCTTTTGTGTTGGATACAACACTGGTCATCCCTGTAACTATTCCGGGTTTGACATTGATCGATACTGCAGATAATATATTTACAATTCCATTAACAGGTGATCATGTTTTAAGCTCCGACAATTGGAACCAGTGGATTGCGGATGTGTTTAATTCCTCGTTCAATCCAATCGAGTTTTTAGTAGAAGTTTACGATGAAACGGATATTCCTCTCCCCGATGACCCGGCTGTCATTGACGAAGTCACCGCTCTGATATTACAGGATAGTCCTTCCAGTTATTTCCAAACCTCCATCCGCAATGCAGGGATTACCACCTCTGTGAGTAATGCCGGTGTGGAATTAATAACCGGGAATACGCTACCGATGGACGATACATTGGCTATTCATAATGAAAACACATCCATTGTGCATAATACTCGGTCTGTCGAAAATACGTCCTTATCAAGTGCACCGATAAAAAGCTGGATGGCGTTTAATATGGATTTATCGGTTGAACCCGCCAGCGATTTTGTTGAAATGTCATCAGGCGATTCCTTATTTATCGAACTAAGAATTCAACTTAGTATCCCCGGCGTAGATAGTGCAGTAGTACAGATTCTTCCAACGGATATTACACCGGAGTTAGATCCGATTGAGTTTCCGTCTGAGATTGAAATATTCAAAGGGGTGTTCGCTGGTGGAGCAAGCATTCCGCCGAATGTCAATAGATTAACCGTTACCGATTTGCAGAACAATTATCCATTTGATATAGACTTTTATATGGATTTTCAGAATATATTTTCATCAGATGGCGAAGAGATTAAGATTGATACCATTTTATCGAAAGGTGTACCTCATCAATATTCATTTGATTTAAAATCTGACACAATTCGGAGTACATTGTATCCTGTCTCTCCATTAACAGAATTGGGAATGGACTTGTCGGCATCCCTGGTAGCACAGACAGCGACAATACAGCTGGACGGCAGCAACATCGGCGATTTCTCAATGACGGTTCGTTTATACGACCAGCAATTTGAATCGCTGGAGGCGATGCTTGTGGAAGCGTTTCCGACCTCTCAGCAGACGATAGAAGACATCCCTCAGGGGTTAGATGGTATGGCATTTACGGATGTCAGCATCGAATTTGAGATGATCAATACAATCTTAGCTCCGGTTTCATTGGATATGAATCTTGTGGGATATCCTCAATTTAATGATTCTGTGTCGGTTCAAATTTCAAGCATAATCGACACGACCGGGATTGCCCTCTATGATTCATCTAAAACGATCATACGGGTTCACAAAGATGGAACAACGACCTACTTATTTACCGCCCCCACGGATAGTCTTCCTTCCGACTCGATTGTTCAATCCGTTGGCGAAGGACATTCTATTGTGGACTTGCTTTCTGCAAATCCTGCAAGGATGGTGGTGGATGTTGATGCTCGCATTGATGGGCGTACAGTCGTTGAAGCGGGTACGTATATTTACGGATATTATCGATTACATGCTCCATTCGAAGTTGAACTTGCTCCGATGGTCTTTATTCCTGCGGGGGCTTCTTATGTCGCAGATATGGACCATGATACACGAAATCGAATCCGCAGTTCTCTTTACGGTGCTGTGTTGGAGGCAAATGTTATCAATACAATTCCGATAGGCGGTTCTGTATCTCTGTTGTTTTCTAATATGGACTATTTTCCGATGGATACAACCGCTGAAATGCTGGCGGTATTACGGGACTCTCTCGTGATAGCAGATGACTGGAATCCTGCTGATGAAATTTATATCATTGATAGTTGCCGTACATTAGATCCGGAAGTGGGTGGTATTTACATTTTCAATACCATGTCAGATTACAGCGAATGTATAGATGGATTGTATTATCTTGTGAAACGTTCAAGCTCCGGTATCGATACGGTTATTTCATACGTCGATACGCTGATGAATTTTATTTTACCGGATCCGATAAATGAACAAAGCGATACGTCATTTACGTTTGAAGTGGATACCGATCGAATCAGATTATTTACGGATATCGGCGGGCATTATGTTATGCCATCTTTCCACTTAAACGGAACGAATGGGCAATCTGTTTACTTAAAAATGGAAGACTATGTTGATATCCAATCGTCACTGATTATGCAGATCAGCAGTACGGGGATGCTGGAAGAACCGCCCGATGAGTTGATTGTTACTTATCCCAATGGAGGAGAAATTCTATCGGTTAGTACGCCGCATATTATCCAATGGAAGACTCTCGGCAGCATAAGTACAATTTCCATCGAATATGGCGAAGGCGCAAATCCTGAATGGATTGAGATTGCTTCGGATATCCCCAATAATGATTCTTTGCAATGGATACCCGGTACTTATACCATTTCTGATAGTTTAAGGATACGTGTTTCCGGTGAAGGCGTGGAAGATGTGAGCGGATGGTACTTCAGTATTGTCAGCGGTTCTCTGATGAAAACTGCCACAACGGATGATGTATTTCAAAAAGAGAGCAGACTAGATACCGATTGGAACCGAAGAGTAAAATGAGACGGATTCTTATAACGGTCATATTGACCGCATTCTTCATTCAGATAGGTATTTCGCAGACGAAACGCGATGCACGTTCGGTGGCACTTTCCGGTGCATACACAACGATTGCAGACGGAGTCTATGCTGTCGGATACAATCCTGCATTGTTGGCGTATCAAAGAGAAAAACCGTTTATGCTTCAGCTTGGCGGAATTGATTTTGGTTTATTAAACAACTGGGCATCTCTTGCAAATTTGAGCAATCTGAGTGGAGATACCCTTTATGCGGACGAAAAGGATGATTTGTATTCAAATTTTTCGAATAAAGGATTGACATTTTTTCAGGATATTCACATTCCTCTCCCAGGATTAAATTACACATCCGGGAATATGGCATTTACAACAAACTTGCTGTTAATGAGCAATATACAGATCCCACCCGGTGTGATGAAACTTCTGCTGTACGGAAATGCAAATATCCCCAATCTGGATGTTACGATGCATTATGAAATTCTCGGTGTGAATGAACTCGGATTTTCGTTTGCGATTCCGTTTAACCGTTTCGCGTTTGGAATGACGGTAAAATATCTTCAAGGTCTATATTATTTTGGAGCCGACCCCGATTCAAGTTATTCAAATCTGGTGAATACCGGTGATTCTGTCTATGGACAAGGAACATATTACCTTAGGCAAGGTATTGGTGGAACAGGGATTGGATTGGACATTGGATTTGCCACGCAGGATCTTGATGGCTGGCGATTTGGAGTTTCCATAATAAATGCCATAGGATCCATCGATTGGAATAAGCCCAGTTTGACAAAAGACATTCTTGCCGGTAAGGATAATATCTATGGGAATGACGATGATTTGTGGCATTTTTCTTGGAGCGGCACAACATTGAATGATTCGATGGCTATTTTGTATACGTACGAAATTGATTCACTCAATGCGACCTCTCTTTCGGGAGAGACCTTATTTACCAGTGAACAGAGAATTGTTAAAAATATCGATAAGAATGGAAAAGTTAAAACGTTTACCACAAACTATCCGGCATTATTCAGACTGGGATTATCTTATCAACGAAATAACTTGCTGATTGCATCAGATCTTGTCGCCGGATTTGAAGATAGATTTTACGCACGGCAAGCGTGGAAATGGTCAATCGGTTTGGAATTTACAAAGTTCCCGACGACACCGTTAAGAGTAGGATTTGGTTGGGGCGGAGCTGACCTAACAGAATTATCAATGGGCTTTGGTATCCACAAAGGTCCGGTAATCTTTGATTTTGGAGTCGGTTTCCGCAACGGATTATGGATTCACACTATGAAGGGAATCAATGTATCTGCATCGGTGGCTGTTACGAGTTTTAAGAGTCGTAAGAACGAATCGAATGGTGAACCGGAAAGGGTTGCCCCAGCTCCCGAACCAATCTCACTTCCGGACGCTGAACAACAATAACAATCCGCCGATAGAAAATACGATATTGCCGATCCAAGCGGAGAGAAGCGGATCTAAAATTTCTTTATATCCCAGAGATTGACCAAATTTTATAAAGGCGTAGTAGCTAAAGATCACAAAGACGCTCATCCCGGCACCAAACGATAAACCACCTTTTTGTTTGAGAACAACCAAGGGGATACCAAATATAATCACGATCATATTTGTGAAAGCAAAGGATATCTTAAAGTGTTGTGCAATTTCCCAATGCGTTGTGCGAACACCATTTTCTTTCAATAAAGCAATTCGTTCAGTCAGTTCAGCATAATTTAATTCTTCCGGAGATTTGAATTGTTGCGTGATGTCTTCGGGAGTGAAATTCAATGTAAGCAACGTATCTTTTTCAGAAAGAATGACGTGAGTTTCTGTCCCTGCACCGTCAAAAGTTCGAAGAGAATAATTTGTAATATTCCATGCAGATAGAGAGTCCACCCATACCATGGTTTTTGCATCAACACGACGGCTTAATTGTCCATGATTAAGGTCAACCACGGCAATTCCTCTTGCAGATGCATTCCGCACATTATATTTTGCTAAAGAAATATGTGTCTTTTCCTGTTTTTGCAAAAACACATCTGTTAAGGTTTTCTTTATTCGTATTAACGATCGGCGTGATCGTTTTTTCATGTATTTTCGCTCGATATCAAACCGCTTTTCATTTCCCCAACTGACCAGCTTGTCTTCAAATTCATAAGAGAGGTAACTCAAAAATACACCAATAATAATTAGAGTGGCAGATATACGATATAAACTTATTCCTGTGGATTTCATGGCTGTCCACTCATTTCGTTTGACCATCGTTCCGACACTAAATACGGTTGCGATGAGCGTTGCCATGGGGAGCCCGATATTGATAAACCAAGGGAGGGTATATCCATAATACGAAATAACCAAAGAAGCCGGAACGTGGTTATCAATAAATCGGTCAAGATTTTCAAAAAGATCAACAATGATAAACACGGTAATAAACCCGATGAGTGCCATCACAAGAATAGTCAGGAACTGCCGAATGAGATATTGATCTAGTTTACGCATGAAATGAATAGCTGATTTGCATGATGTAATTTCCGTATTTTATCATATAAGATACAAACCGGATTAGGATAAAGATTATGATTAAGATGGAATTAGGATTAGGATAAAGGAGAGACAGTGAGTGGGGAGATATGGAGAAATATGTAAAGCCCCTTAACCCATGAATACATTTTACAATTATCTCGATACGGCTGCAAGTAATTTTGCCGGCTTTATGTGGGGAACACCGCTCTTAATACTATTAGTGGGTGGAGGGATTTATTTTACGATTTATTGTCGTTTTATTCCATTTCGCTATTTTAAACACGCTGTTCGGATATTAACAGGGAAATATGACCGGGATGATGATCCGGGTGATATTACGCATTTTCAAGCATTATCCAGTGCGTTGGCAAGCACGGTCGGTATGGGGAATATATCCGGAGTTGCCGTTGCCATATACATGGGAGGTCCCGGTGCACTATTTTGGATGTGGGTCAGTTCAATCTTTGGAATGGCAACAAAATTTTTCACCTGTACGTTAAGTATTTTATATCGTGGCAAAGATGACAGGGGAGACGTGCAAGGCGGTCCAATGTATGTGATAGATACCGGATTAAATCCCAAGTTCAAATTTTTAGCTGTGATGTTTAGCGTCGCCGGGCTGATTGGATGTTTATCCCTGTTTCAGGCGAATCAACTTACGCAGATCATCCGGGATGAAATATTTCTTCCCAACGGACTATTTACAAACTCAATTACAACAGGAAATATGCTGGTAGGAACATCCGTGGCAGTACTTGTGGGAAGCGTTATTTTCGGTGGTATTAAGCGAATTGGATTAGTCGCATCACGCTTGGTACCATTTATGGTAACGCTGTATCTGATTGCGGGCGTGGTTATTTTATTCAAACATTATTCTGACATTCCTTCTATGCTTGGATTAATCATTCACGATGCTTTTACCGGAGATGCAGTTTTTGGAGGTGCCGTCGGAAGTGTCATCGTGATGGGGATTCGCCGAGCGGCTTTTTCTAACGAAGCAGGTATCGGGACAGAAGCCATGGCACATGGTGCGGCTAAAACGAAAGAACCTGTTAGGGAAGGTCTTGTCGCCATGATCGGACCTTTTATTGATACAATCGTTATCTGTACAATTACCGGAATCGTTATTCTTTCATCCGGTTTGTGGCAGAGTGGCGAAACAAATGGAGTTACCCTAACGACACAGGCATTTACTCAGGAACTCGGCGAACCGGGCAGATGGCTGTTAATGATGGCCGTTATAATATTTAGCATGACAACCATGATCGGATATTCTTATTACGGCTGCAAATGTACAGGATATCTTTTTGGAACTAAATGGAAGAATACATATAATTATTTCTATGTTTTAGCCATTATATTCGGAGCAGTAATTTCCATTGACATGGTCATTAATATTTTGGATGGAATGTTTGCCGTGATGGCTGTTCCAACGATGGTTTCTGCAATTATATTGTCACCGAAAGTAATGCAAGAAGCGAAGCGGTACTTTAAAAAGATTCAATAGTGCCTTATTTTGATTAAAACTTTATACCGCTGATGAATTAAAAATCCAAGATAGTTTTGGTGTAAAAGAAGGGCTATTGTAAATGAACTTGTTAACTACCAGTATTTAAGGCCCACCGGGTCATGGGGCTTTTTTATTTTCACGAATTGAGGAGTTATATTTTCAGATTTATTCTCTGCAACAACACTTTTCATAGATGGCACTAACTCACATACGAAATGTAGGCGTGCAGCCGATTTCATTTTTTGTTTGTTTCTCAAATTTAACCATTCGATTGAACGATTAGTTTTTTGTAATTTTCACCTCTAAAATTGAGAAAAAATAATTCGTTACTACACATAAAGATGACTTTATCACGCAAAGATTTAACCACGGAAAAACAAAATCCTGTTTCGCATAAGATTGATTCACGATCTGCGTATGAAATTATTGAGATTATGAATAATCAGGACGCAACCATTGCCGATAAGGTAAAGGATGTACTCCCGGAAATATCTCGTGTAGTGGATATGGCAGTTACGGCGATAAAAAATGGTCATCATGTTTTTTATGTCGGTGCCGGAACAAGCGGACGATTAGGCGTTTTAGATGCTTCCGAAGTTCCGCCGACTTACTCTGCGCCGCGAAATTGGTTTCAAGGAATTATTGCCGGTGGCAGGGAAGCACTTGAGCGGTCGATAGAGGGAGCCGAAGATCATCCGGAAGATGCAATCCGTGATTTGAAAGAATTTGGTGTCGAAAAAGGTGATCTTGTCATTGGAATAGCAAGTAGTGGAGCCACACCTTATGTTGTTTCAGCACTGAAATATGGCATCTCTATTCATGCGGGAACGGCCTATCTGATTTGCAATCCAACACCGCTTATCCCGGTAGATGCAGATGTAGTGATTGCTGTTGATGTCGGTCCGGAAATCGTTACCGGTTCCACACGGATGAAATCAGGAACCGCAACAAAAATGGTACTGAATATGATTTCGACGGCTGCCATGATCCGAATAGGAAAAGTGTATAGTAATCTTATGGTAGATTTACAGGTCGTGAATAATAAGCTTCAAGACAGAGGATCAAGGATTATCGCTAAAATGACCGGGCTGAGTTATGAAACTGCCGGAGATGCGTTGAATCAATCAGGAGGGTCTGTCAAAACTGCGGTTGTTATGACGATGAAAAAAGTCAATCGCAAAGAAGCGAAAGAATTGTTAGATTCATATAACGGTAATCTGAGGGGTGTCATCGGTGATATCGATGACACATTGTTATAAAAACATTATATAGATAAATAAGGAAAAGAGATGAACATAAATCCATTTATATTTCGTGAGTATGATATCCGCGGAAAAGTTATTGAGGATTTTCCTCCGGAAGTCGTTAAATTGCTTGGAAAAGGATTTGGTACTTATGTACTGCGTAATGGGGGGAAGGAAATGACACTCAGCGGCGATGTTCGCTTGACCACTCCTGATTTAATGAATCAGTTTAAAGAAGGGGCGTTATCTACTGGGTTAGATGTGATTGTTCTCGGGCTTTTGCCGACCCCCGCCAATTATTATAGTATGTTCAAATTGGATGTCTCCGGAGCTTTGCAGATTACGGGCAGCCATAATCCTCCCGAATTTAACGGGTTTAAAATGTCGTTGTTTAAAAAACCTGTCTTTGGCGAGGCAATTCAGCAGATTAAACATCTTATTGAATCCGACGATTTTGAAACAGGAGCCGGGACGGAAACCCGATATGACATTCGCCAAGAATATAAAGATATGATTGTGGATAAAATCTCGATCGATAAAAAAATGAAGGTTGCCATGGATTGCGGAAATGCCGCCGGTGCCTTGATGGCTCCTGAAATATTTAGCAAGATGAATATTGACCTTACCGAACTTTATTGTGATGTAGATGGCACATTCCCGAACCACCATCCCGACCCAACCGTGAAAGAAAACCTTGTCGACCTAATCAAGATTATGAAAGAAGGGAACCTTGACATTGGTGTTTCTTTCGATGGTGATGCCGACAGAGTCGGAGTTGTGGATGACCAAGGTGAAATTATTTGGGCTGATCAATTGATGGCACTTTTCCTGCCGGAAATTCTAGAAGAAGGTGACGAAATCCTTTACGATGTCAAATGTTCTCAAGCTCTCGAAGATATGATTCTTCGCTATGGCGGAAAGCCTATTATGTGGAAAACCGGCCATTCTCTCATTAAACAAAAAATGGCGGAATTAAAGTGTAAATTAGGCGGTGAAATGAGCGGACATATCTTTTTTGCCGATGATTATTTTGGTTATGATGATGCTATTTATGTTGCGGCTCGTCTGGTGCAGCTTGTGTCAAAGTCTGGGAAGAAACTCTCTGAACTTGCAGCGGAAATCCCGAAGTATTATTCAACTCCGGAAATGCGGATGGCGTGTGAATCCGACGTGGAAAAATTTAGAATTGCGAAAGAAGCTGCTGAGTATTTCACTGCAAACTATGATTGCAGTACAATAGATGGTGTGCGAATTAAATTTGGTGACGGATGGGGTTTGGTACGTGCCTCCAATACACAGCCGGTCATCGTCTGCCGTTTCGAAGCGAACACACCGGAACGTATGGAAGAGATTAAAGAATTGGTATTGTCGAAACTGCAAACAATTGGACATATTGAACTTGAAACCGGACACTAAATTCCTGCAGCGTATTAAGGCAATTCAGGAGTCTACGAATCTTGAACTGCAAAAGCTTTCTTTGCCTGAAGAACCACGTTATCTATACGATCCTGTACGCTATGTGCTCAAAGGGAAGGGGAAACGCCTCCGTCCGATTCTGGTTCATCTGACGTGCGATGCCTTCGGAGTAGATGAAGGGGACAAAATGACTACGGCACTGGCGGTTGAGCTACTGCACAATTTTACGTTGATTCATGATGATATAATGGATCAAGATGATTATCGTCACGGACAGAAAACAGTGCATAAGAAATGGGATGAATCTACTGCAATCCTTTCAGGGGATGGTGTTTATATTATTTCACAATTTCTAATCGCAAAGGTTAAAACAAATCCTGTTGAAGCTATTAACGCATTTAATAAAGCGACGTTAACGGTTTGCGAAGGGCAGGCTTACGATAAAATATATGAAGAAAACCAACAAGTCACTCTGGATGAGTACTTGCTCATGGTCGAGAAAAAAACCGGCGTTTTGCTGGGTGTCTGTGCAGAATTAGGTGGAATTTTAAGCAACCAGACTCCCGAGGTTCGTCAGCGGTTAAAATCGTATGGAATCAATCTTGGAAAGGCGTTTCAAATACAGGATGATATGCTTGAAATATTTTCAGATCCGAAGACAATGGGAAAAAGTCTTGGTAGCGATTTAACTGCCGGCAAGCAGACCGCTTTAACCATCCTCGCAAGAGAAAAATATCCGGAAGGATGGGACATCTTGCGAAATAAATTGTCCGAAAAAACGACGGAGGAAGCAATCCCTGCATTTCGTAAATGGTTGGAAACACATAAGATTGTATCCACTGTTGAAAGGTTAATAGCAACGTTTGTGGACGCAGCACGAAAGGAACTTAATGTTGTTCCAAAAGACAAACGATATTTGTTAGAACACTATACCGAAATGGTACTTAACAGAAAGAAATAAATTATGCCAGACTATAAAATATTCGACCCTGAAAATATGGCAAGGTCCATTTTTGATTTTCCGGAGAATATCCATGATGCGTTGAAAATTGGTGATGCCATAAACGTAGAACTCTCTAAAAATGAAATACGGAATATTGTCGTTGCAGGAATGGGAGGATCTGCTATAGGTGGAGATGTTGTTAGTGTATTAGTGGATGCTGAGTTAACCGTCCCGTTAATTGTTTCACGTCATTATGAACTTCCGGCATGGGTGAATAAAAACACGTTAGTAATTTGCTCATCTTATTCAGGCAATACCGAAGAAACATTAGCGGCATTTGAGGATGCGAAAAATAAAAGTGCTTTCATCGTAGGTATCACAACTGGGGGGAAGCTTTTATCTAAACTAAAAAAGGAAGAACTTTCCTGCGCGGTGATTCCTTCCGGGTTGCAGCCTCGTGCTGCGATGGCATTTTCATTTATCCCGATGCTTTTTCTTTTGAAAAAGTTGAATCTGATTAGTCATACGGTCATCTCTGAGCTTAAAAACGTCATAACAGTGCTTAAGGATAAACGAACAGGGTATTCCGCACAGACCGGTGATAATCCAACCATTAAGTTGGCAGAAAAGATTGTGAGTAAAATCCCGGTTATTTACGGGCAAACCACGACAACAGGTATTGCTGCTATGCGTTGGAAGGGGCAAATCTGTGAAAATGCAAAAATGCTAGCATATCATAATGAATTGCCTGAATTGAATCATAATGAAATTGTCGGGTGGGAAAACAATCCTGAGGTATTAAAATATATTGCGTTAATATGGCTGAAAGACACCTCAGATAATCCTCGAGTAAAGCACCGGCAAAATATTACCCAAGATATTCTAAAACAAATAGTCCCGGTTCAAGAAAGTGTCGTTGTGTACGGAAAGACCATGACGGAACGTTTTTTACATTTAATCTATTTTGGAGATTGGGTAAGCTATTGGTGCGCCGTCATCCACGGGACAGATCCAAGTCCTGTGTTTAAAATTGAAAACCTTAAAAATGAATTAGGAAAACTTTGATGAACAACGAAATAAACGAAAAACACGAATAAAAAGAAAAGATTCACCGTTTTATTCAATTCAAAAAATTCGTTGTAAATAAGGAGAACAACGGAAAAACCAATGGCTCTATTTCCAAGAGAGCTGAGAGAGAACACCCCAACTTTCTACTTTATAAACTTTCTTACTTTAACCTTGTTAAAGCAGTCTGTCCAGGGCATTTTGAGCGGCGGCTTGCTCTGCGACTTTCTTGCTTAACCCGATACCGGGAGCAAATGTCCTGTCTCCGATTTCTATCTGAACTTCAAAAATACGCTGGTGTTCAGGTCCGGTTATATTAGATATTTTAAATTGTGGATTTTTCAACCTCCGAACATGACAAAGTTCAATAAGTCTTCCTTTGTAATTTGTGGATTTCCAGGCTTCGGTTCGGTGACTCCAGATAGTATTCATTATTAATTGCTCACATGGATACAGCCCTCCGTCAAGGTAAATGGCTCCAATGATAGCTTCATATAGATTAGCCTGTTGTTTGACAGCGATTTTTTCGATAGATAAATCCACTGAAGATTCAATATTAACATAATCCAAAAGACGGAGTAATTTACCCATGGATGATAGGAAATCTTTTTGAACAAGCGCAGCACGTTTTTGGGTTAAAAGCCCTTCATCTCCTTCAGGATATTCCCCCATCAGTGCTTTGCTTACAACGATATCAATGATGGCATCTCCTAAGAATTCTAACCGTTCATAATTGTGTTGAGGTCGGGAATCAAGTGACCGATGCGTAAACGCCTGTTTAATATATTTCTGGCGTTTAAATTTATAGTTAAGCTGTTTTTCTAATTCGAAAAATGGATTATCGTTCGAAGTAAAAAACTGTTTAATTATGTTTATTAGATTAATATTATTTACAATCCGAATAATCGTTTTCTTCTAAAGTAGGATCACCAATCACTAATAAGCTACCATTTACTAATTACCATTTTCTAAACGCAATGACGCCATTATGTCCGCCAAAACCAAAGGTGTTTGACATTACAATATTCACGTCGTGTTTTTGCGCAGCGTTTGGTACATAATCCAAATCACATTCCGGATCTTCTGTAGTGTAATTGATTGTGGGTGGAATGAGTCCATGTTGAATAGCCATCACGGCAGCGACTGCTTCGATTCCACCGCTGGCTCCGAGTAAATGTCCTGTCATGGATTTTGTAGAGCTGATTTTCAGATTAGTAGCATGCGCACCAAAGACTTCCTTAATTGCTGCGGTTTCGGTTTTATCGTTAAATGGAGTAGACGTACCATGTGCATTGATGTAATCAACGTTCTCGGGTTGAACGCCTGCATCTTCAATACAACGGCGCATCGCACGGATAGCCCCTTTTCCTCCCGGTGCAGGTTGCGTGATATGATGTGCATCGTCGGTAGCACCATATCCGGCGAGCTCTGCAAGAATAGGTGCTCCACGAGATTTTGCATGTTCTTCTGTTTCCAAAATGATAATTCCCGCACCTTCACCCATCACAAAGCCATTTCGATCTTTATCAAAAGGTCTGCTTGCGGAGGTGGGATCATCATTTCGGGTGGAGAGAGCTTTCATATTTGCAAAGCCGGCAATTGTCAGTGGAGTAATACTGGCTTCTGTCCCGCCGGTAACAATCATGTCTGCATCTCCTGCCTGGATGAGTCGTAACGCAATTCCAATAGCATCGGTTGCAGATGAACACGCAGAAACGACGGTCTGATTTGGTCCTTTTAAACCAAAGCGGATAGCGACTTGTCCAGCAGCGATATTTGCAATCATTTTCGGAACAAATTGCGGTGATACCCTTCGCGGTCCGCGATTCAGAAGGGATTGATGCTGCTCTTCTAACGTTTGAATTCCACCCACACCGGTGCCAAGAATAACGCCAACACGATGGGAATCGATTGAATCCATATTAATGTTGGCGTGTGTCATTGCTTCTTGTGCGGCGACGATGGAAAAAACAGAGAAATTATCCAGTTTGCGAATTTCTCTCGGCTCCAAATATTGATTAGGATCAAATCCGGATAATTCTCCGGCAATCTTTACTGAAAAACCTTCTGTATCAAAATAGGAAATATGGCCTATCCCGCTTTGTCCTGATTTTAAAGCATTCCAGTACTCAGGTACAGTATTCCCGTTCGGGGTCAGTGCCCCAAGTCCTGTGACGACTACACGTATTTTTCCCATAATATTTCCTTTTTGAAAGAAAGAATTATTTTCAGTTATTATTTTCCTTCGACGTATTCAATTACGGCGCCTACCGTTGTCAATTTTTCTGCATCTTCGTCTGGAATTTCAATACCAAATTCCTCTTCAAGATCCATGATCAATTCGACGGTATCCAGTGAATCTGCACCCAAATCGTCGATGAATGATGCTTCCATGGTGATTTTACTTTCTTCAACGCCCAGTTTGTCCATAACGACGTCTTTTACTTTGTCAAATGCTGCTGACATGTGTTTCTCCTTTTTAGTTATTGCATGACCATACCACCGTCCACAGTAAATGTCTGTCCAGTGATATAATTTGCTTCATCAGACGCTAAAAACAGAGCCATTGATGCTATGTCCTTCGCGGTTCCAATTCTTCCCAGAGGAATCTGTTTAGTGAGCTTAGCTTTCACGTCGTCAGATAATTCCCCTGTCATTTCTGTTTCAATATACCCCGGTGCGATGCAATTTGCCGTAATACCGCGTGGGGCTAATTCTTTTGCTGTGGATTTTGTTACTCCAATCAATCCTGCTTTGGATGCTGCATAATTTATTTGTCCTGCATTCCCGGTAAGTCCGACAACAGAAGAAATATTTATAATTCGCCCGGAGCGTTGTTTCATCATTGGGCGTGTAGCAGCTTTAATGCAATTAAATGCACCTTTGAGATTGATATTAATAACGGCATCCCAGTCGTCTTCTGACATACGCATGATCAGTGTATCTCTGGTAATTCCTGCATTGTTAATTAAAATATCGATTTTCCCGTTTTCAGAAACCACCGTTTTAAATACTTTTTGAACATTTTCCAAATCAGAGACATCACAAGCATAGGCTGAAGCTTTTAATCCATCAGAAATAAAATTCGCGGCTACGTTATCCACATCTTTTTGTTTGCGGCTTATCAGAATGACATGCGCGCCGGCTTTTGCCAATAATTCGGCAATCCCATAACCAATTCCTCGTGAAGATCCGGTTATAATCGCTGTTTTGTTTTTCATATCAAACATATTCAAAATCCATTATTTGGGTGAATTTTTCTACTCCGGTTGTCTTCAACGACCGTTCGATGCGTCGGTTTAATCCTTGGAGAACTCTCCCGGGACCGACTTCAACAAATCGAATAATTCCATCCTGATGCATGTTAAGAATGGAATCCTGCCACAACACCGGACTTTCCAGCTGCTCAATCAAATTCTTGCGAATATCATCACCGGATGAAACAGCAAGGCCGGTAACATTAGAAAAAACCGGGAATTTCGACTCCCTAATTTCGATTGATTTTACCATCTCTGCAAGTGCTTCTCGCGCCGGAGACATGAGGGGTGAATGAAAGGCACCGCTGACATTTAATTCAATGACTTTACGTGCTCCCGCGTCTTTTGCTTTTCTCATGGCTACATGGACGGCATCCACCTCACCGGAGATAACAATTTGCCCCGGAGCGTTGTAATTGGCAGGGATGACAATCCCCTGACATTGTTCGCAAACAGAGAGAAGAATGTCATCGCCTAGTCCGATAACAGCAGCCATCGTTCCACGATTCTGTTCTCCTGCTTTCTGCATGCTTTCTGCACGAACTTTTACTAATTGAAGTCCAGATACGAAATCGAAGGCATCAGCCACTGCGAGAGCGGAGTATTCTCCAAGACTGTGTCCTGCAACAGCGGAAGGTGCGTGTCCATAATTGAGTAATAATTTACCAAGAATGACACTCACGATATAGATCGCCGGTTGCGTATATTGAGTCTGTTTTAATACATCTTCAGGACCGTTGAAAATAATATCCTGAATATCTGTATCCATAATATCATTCGCTTGCTCAAATAACTGTTTGCCGATATCAGTATTTTCGTAAAGGTCAAATCCCATCCCAACTTTTTGAGATGCTTGTCCGGGGAAAATAAAAGCAGATTTCATGAAATATTTCCCCAACGGATTAGTGTACTTCCCCAAGTGAATCCTGCACCAAAAGCGGCTAATAGAACCAGATCACCTTTTTTGAGTCTTCCGTCTTCGACGGACTCGTCAATACCGATAGGAATTGTAGCTGCTGTGGTATTTCCATATTTATTGATATTAATTAACACTTGGTTCTCAGAGATACCGCATCGTTGAGCGGCAGCATCAATGATACGTTTATTCGCTTGATGAGGAATGAAGAGTTTAATATCCTGACCGTTTAGGTTGTTTCTTTTCAAAATATCAGCACTAACCTCTGCCATTCCTCTCACGGCGAATTTGAAGACAGTCTTTCCATCTTGCTGAATGGAATGCAACCTTTTATCGACGGTTTCGTGGGAGGCAGGAAGTAAACTTCCACCTGCTGGCATTTGGAGAAAATCCGCACCACTTCCATCAATGTGCATAATCGAATCAAGGATTCCCTCATCATTGGTTGCCGGTTCAAGCATAACGCCACCCGCTCCGTCTCCAAATAAAACGCATGTATTTCTATCGGTATAATCAATGATGGAGCTCATGGTCTCTGCGCCGATTACCATTACTTTTTTGTAACGACCGGAAGCGATAAAATTCGCACCGGTTTCTAAGGCATATAAAAAACCCGTACACGCACCGGAGAGGTCAAACCCCCAGGCATTTTTTGCTGAAATATTATCTTGAATAATCGCTGCCGTGGATGGGAAAACTCTATCTGGAGTAACTGTGGCAAGAATGATGATGTCAACATCTTCCGGTTTTGTCCCTGAGCGTTCTAAAAGTTGTTTCGCCACATGGGTAGACAAATCAGCAGTCGCTTGTCCATTTGAAACGATGTGACGTGTTTCTATGCCGGTTCTTGTCCTGATCCATTCATCAGAAGTGTCGATTATCTTTTCCATATCAAAATTTGTGAGGACTCGTTCAGGAAGATATCGAGCGGTCGCTGTAATCGTTGCTCTCATAAATTGGCTCCTAAATGCTCAGAAAGACTGGCTTTAGTGTCTTGGATTAGATTATTATCAACGCATTTTTTTGCAACGAAGATCGAATTTTTAATGGCTTTTGAACCGGCACTACCGTGAGTGATAATTGAGATTCCATTTACACCTAAAAGAGGAGTACCACCATGTTCTTCATAATCATATTGTTTTCGCATATTTTTTAACACAGGAAGTAACAAGAGAGCCCCCAGTCGGTACAGTGCATTATTCCCAATCCTGTTTTTTATTTCTGAACTAAGCGTGTGAATCCAGCCCTCTGCAAATTTTAATAGAGTATTCCCGACAAATCCATCACAGACAAGGATATTTGCATCAGAATCTAAAAGATGTCTTCCTTCGATATTTCCAATGAAATTTGGTAATTCTTGTTTTAATAAGATATGTGCTTTCTGATAGAGGTCGCTGCCTTTTTCCGGCTCTTCACCAATGTTTACAAGCCCAATTCTTGGGTTGCCTCCGCCTTCAATGTGGCTAAAGTAATGTGAAGCCATGATAGCAAATTGGAGTAAATGATATGGCTTAACATCCGGGTTTGCACCCACATCACACAATATTTTACCCCCTTTTTCTGTAGGGATATAAGCTCCGATGGCAGGGCGTCTCACACCGGGAATACGTCCTAACAACAGCAGAGATGTGGCCATCACAGCTCCTGTGCTGCCAGCGCTGATAAATCCGTCTGCTTGTTTTGATTTGACCAGTTGAATGCCTGCGACTAAAGAAGAATCCGGTTTTGTTTTAATCACCGTAGCGCCACGGTCTTTCGATGTTACAACTTGCGTCGTATGATGGATGGATAGTCGAGGAGGTAAAGAGGAGGGAAGCTCGTTAAGAATCGCCTTTTCGTCGCCGACCAAGATCAACTTAAGTGTAGTCGGCGAGGATTTGAGAGCTTCGAGAGCTCCATGTACGACTGCCCCGGGGGCAAAATCGCCTCCCATGGCATCCAAAGCAAATATCATCTATAGATTATCTACTCTGTTGGTGATATGACGGGACGACCACGATAATATCCGCAACTGGGACAAGCCCTGTGCGGTATCTTTGGTTGGTCACATTGTGGGCAAGATGTAAAGGTAACAGTCGACGATTTATAGTGTGTCCGACGTTTCCGTCCTCTTGCTTTTGATTGTCGTTTTTTTGGTAGTGCCATAAATTCTCCTACGTATTCATAAGTTTATTCGATTAATGTGTATTATGCTTCCAGCACAGTATTTTCCGATTGCTCTAAACATTCGCATGATTGATGATTCAGATTAACTCCGCATCGAACACATATCCCTCTACACGAATTACTGCATAAGTATTTTACAGGTATTTCAATATGAATGAGATCATAAATTGTCTCCATCAAATCAATTTCATCAGCGGTATTTGGAAAAAATAACGTATCCAAATTTACCTTATCAATTAATTTTGTATCTTCAGTAACCCAAACAGTAAAAGGGATCTTCCGCTCATCTGAGTTCATATCCAAACATCGATCACATTCAAAAAGGTATGGTACCGTTACAGTCCCTTTTATTTTAAAACCGTTTGGAAATGATTCGGATGAACACAGGCATCGAATGATGCCGGAAGAAAACACCAAATCTGATTTATCTAGTGAATCAACCGGTATTTCAAAAAGCCTATCCGTGAAACCAGTTATTAAATCTGTGCGAAATAGCTTCACTTATAGCCTATAAATGTAGCAATATTATTTATGAAAACCAAGAACTGGATACGTAAAAAAATGATTATCAATTTGTGTCTTTTTTGGTAACGATTTATTCCGTATCCGGTTCGTCTGCAGGGGAGGTTGCGTCCTCTTCGGCATCATCCATTGATTCGGAATCGTTATCTTCATCTTCCAGTTCATCTTCATCTTTTTGCTCGAGGAGATTTTCATCATTGGACTTTTTCTTATAAATGGTGAACATAAGAACTTCTCCGACAGATAGAATAGACAATCCATAAGAAAAGATGGAAAACATAAGAACAAAAAGGAAAATAGACAGAACAATTGCCGCAACAAATTCTGTTCCGGATAAGACCATTGTGCTCGTGTAAGTTGGGATGTCAAACCACCCATCGCAAGTGTTGCAGTAGACAGATGAAAGATTTGGTGAACACCAATTGGACGGGTTAACCATCTCTGCTGCCCACCCCATGATGCGAGTTAGCTTTTCTCCCATCAGCCATTCTTGTCCAAATACGAAGTAAATAAATTTGAATCCTAGTCCCCAGAATAATTTCATCACATACACGCTTATTCCTGCAAGAGGAAGTAACGTAAGATGGAACAAGACAAAACGCCATGGCTGAGACCACGCAATTGAATACGATTGGAACACAGCACCCATTGTATCTTCTTCATAAGAAGCAACGATTGCCGGTGTGTATATCAGAGACATGATAAAAACAATCCCCGTATAAATCGTAAAGACAGCCCCGAAGAAATAGATGAAATATGGAAGGACGAAGAAGAATTCACCCACAAATGGTATTTTTCCTAGAAGAGCTGCAATGACGGCTAAAATCACAAAGAATGTAACAATCAGAGCAAGAGAGATAGAGGTAAAAATAACCGGATGCCAATGTTTTTTTACAAAGGCACGGGCATCGCCGGATGAGAAAAACTCATCACCTTTTAATTGCTTATATGTAATTCGCGCTACGGCTGTGCAGGCAAAGGAAATTGCCCAAAACCACAGGATTACTCCCACCCAATACGTGATGGTGGAATACCACGGAAGTGACGCATTACAAAGAACCGGAAATAGCCCGTATGCACTCCAAGCACTGCTCATTAACTGTCCGGTAAATCCAATGGCGAGATAAGACAGTGCAAAGTAGAGGACGTAGCCTATCAAATTGGCGTATAGAAATATCCATATCTTTTTCCCGCTTAAAGCAAGACGCGGTGCACGAAAAATATCTCTTATGTCAAAATGCAAGTTTATTGGGCCCATGATAATCTCCTTTTTTATGTAGATTAGTTATTTTTCACGACGAATAAAATCTATCCAAATTTGGTAACCAAGTGTAGATGATATTTTTGCAGAAACTTCTAACGCAGCTTTACGTTTTTCATAACTGCCGACTCGAACTCGAAACCAAACCTCGTCTGTTTCTTTGAAATAGGCTTTTTGAATGTAGGCATCATATCCTGCTTTGATAAGTTCAAGTACAACTTTTTCAGCCTGTTGGAGTGTTTTGGCTGAGGTCACCTGAATCGTATATCGATCGGACAAATAGGGAATGGAAGACCCAGGTCGTGGTGCAGCGGACTGCGATGTTGTCGCCGATGATTCTGTTCCCTTTTTAGAAGTGACCGAATCAATTATTTCTGATGTGGGTACGTCGACAGTATCGATTGGAAACTCCTCATTCAACCAAGCATCATCAGGTTTGGCATCTTCAGGTTCTTCTTCTTTAGAGGGAACTGCAGGGGGTGGCGAAGGGATATCCTCAGCAATATCTTTTTGTTCAATGCTTGGCAGGATATTAAATGTGTGAATTTGGGCAGAAAGTTCGTCTCCGTATTGAAACACAGCAACATGAAACACGTATGTTCCGGTGGCATCCGGTATAAACGTAAACACACCTGGGGAGCTCATTGGTGTAATATCTCTGGTACTCAAAATACTGGCATCCGGTTGTTCGGTGACTGCCCAGGTGAAATCAAAATGTCCTTCATCAGTTGGGATTTCCACAACGATTTTTGTATGGTGCCCAACAAAACCGGGTTTTCCTCCTTCTTCACATCCGATCATTACAATCAGACTAACATAGGCGGTTAGCTTTAGGACTCTCATCGGTACCAAACTTAGATTATTTCTACTCATCATACGGTAGAATTTGAGAGATGATGGAATAAAAAACAATTGAATTTATTGAGTTTGAATTAATTCAGCTTGACTGAAAAAGAATCCAATTTCAAGTATCGCATTTTCATGACTGTCTGAACCGTGAACGGCATTTTGTCCCAAACTTGTGGCGTAATCCTTTCGGATTGTTCCATCAGTAGCGTCTGAAGGGTTCGTCGCCCCGATTGTTTCACGCCATGCGTCGACCGCATTTTCCTTTTTAAGAGCTAAGACCATGCAAGGTCCTGAGGACATAAATTCTGTCAGCTCTGCAAAAAAAGGTTTTCCGGTATGTACTGAATAAAATCCTTCGGCTTGTTCTAAGGTCATGTGGACTTTCTTAGCAGCCAAAATCTCAAACCCGGCGTCGAGAATACGATCGTAAATTTTACCCGTGTATTTATTTTTTACAGCATCCGGTTTGATAATTGCAAATGTTTTGTTTCTCATGATTTTTCCTTGGTTAAGTTGTGCTTGGTAAATTAGTGAGTTGGTTAGTGGTTTGGCTACACGTTTTATTCAAAACCGCCATTCACGACTAACCATTCACTTTTTCAATGCGTTCAGCATTTTATCGCCTATTTCTGCAACGGATTCACACACATCAATTCCGCATTCTTTGAGAATTCGCATCTTAGCTTCGGCGGTATCATCTCCACCTGAAACGATAGCTCCTGCATGCCCCATTCTGCGTCCGGGAGGAGCAGTTTGTCCGGCGATAAATCCAACAACCGGTTTGGACATGTTATCTCTGGCCCAATATGCAGCTTCAATCTCCATTTGACCGCCAATTTCACCAATGATGACAACGCCTTCTGTCTCAGAATCGTTCTCAAACATTTCGAGCAGATCTCGCATCGTTGTTCCTATAATCGGATCGCCACCAATTCCGATTGCAGTGGTTTGACCAAGCCCGACGTCCACCAACTGTCCGATGGCTTCGTAAGTGAGCGTACCGGATTTGGACACAACACCGATGGAGCCTTTTTTTGTGATAAATCCGGGCATGATGCCAAGTTTGCACTCATCCACGGTAATAATACCGGGACAGTTTGGCCCAACTAAACGGGTTCCGTTCGCATCCACTACTTTTTTAACAGTGATCATATCTTGGACAGGAATCCCTTCTGTGATACAGACAACTGTTTCAATCCCGGCATCAGATGCTTCTAGAACGGATTCTGCAGCAAACGGAGGTGGTACAAAAATAATTGAAACATCAGCTCCGGTTTCCTTTTTAGCATCCTCAACGGAATTAAAAACCGGAACTTTTCCATCTAGGGCAGTTTGTCCGCCTTTTCCGGGTGTAACCCCGGCAACGATGTTCGTGCCGTAAGCCAGCATTTGTGTGGCATGGAATGTCCCTTCGGAACCGGTAATCCCCTGGACGACAACTTTTGAATCTTTATTGACTAATATTGACATAATATTCCTGTATTTTTATGTTTAGCTTAGAGCAGGGGGTAGGTAGCGTAGAGAAGAACAGCCCTGCCCACTACTTTCAACTTTCTACCCCGTACAAAACCCCGCAAAAAACGCGGGATGTAAACACAAGCACACGGGATCTTCGACTTTATGAACTTTCAACTAATTAAATGTTGCTTTTACAACTTTATCGGCGGCATCCTGCATATTATCTGCAGTGATGATGGAAAGCCCTGACTGTGCTAAGATATTTTTTGCTTCTTCGGCGTTGGTTCCATCTAGCCTGACAACAACAGGAACTTTTAGTCCAAGATCGGTCACAGCTTGAATAACACCGTTAGCCACGCGATCGCACCGCACGATTCCGCCGAAAATATTGATTAATATCGCTTTTACATTTTCATCGGAAAGGATGATTTTGAATCCGTTTTTCACAGTTTCAGCGCTGGCAGTTCCGCCGACATCCAAGAAGTTTGCCGGATCACCACCGGCAAGTTTGATGATATCCATCGTCGCCATTGCCAATCCGGCTCCATTGACCATACATCCGACATTACCATCTAATTTGATGTAATTCAGATCGTATTTACCCGCTTCAACTTCTGTAGGATCTTCTTCACTTAAATCGCGTAAACCTGAAATTTCTTTTTGACGATACATTGCGTTATCATCGAAATTGAATTTAGCATCTAGTGCTACAACCTCACCGTCTTCTGTTTCAACTAGCGGATTAATCTCAACTAATGATGCATCTGTCCCGCGATAGCAGGCGTACATATCCATAAACACTTTGACGGCAGTCTTAAATGCTTGCCCTTTAAGATCAAGCGCAAACGCAAGCGTCCGTGCTTGATAGGATTTCATTCCAAGCAGCGGATCGATCCATACTTTTTCAATTTTCTCGGGTGTCTCAGCAGCAACCTTTTCGATATCCATACCGCCTTCCGTAGAAACCATCACGACATCTTTTCCTTTAGAGCGGTCTAACAAAATGGCGGCGTAAAATTCTTTGGCAATGTCTAATGCCTGTGTAATGTACACTTTTTGTACCAATTTCCCCTCTGCACCGGTTTGAGGTGTGATCAAATTCATTCCTAAAATATTCTCAGTATTTATTATGGCTGAGTTATAATCAGGTGAATATTTTACTCCGCCGCCTTTCCCGCGACCTCCGGCATGGATTTGTGCCTTCACGACAACGGCTTTGGTATTGAATTCACGTTGAACCCGTTTTATTGTCTCAGCAGCTTGATCTATATTCACGATTGTGTATCCGTCCTGAATCGGAACTCCATAATCTTTTAGTAACTTTTTTCCTTGATACTCGTGGATTTTCAAATGGTTCTCCTTGTTGCTTGTGTCAAAGCCATTGCAGGATGGAAACCACCCTGCAATGATTATGGTTTTTCTATTTTAAGTATGGTTTTAAAACGTCTGTAAGAGTTGGTTTCCCAATCTCTTGTAAATCGTACGTAACCCGAACGGATGGTTGTTTGATATCAATGACTCTTCTCAAATCAATCGGTGTTCCAATGATGACAACATCACATTCCGTGTTTGCAATCGTCGTTTCGAGATCTTTGATTTGTTCTCCGCCATATCCCATTGCCGGTAACAATTCTCCAATATCGGGATATTGTTCAAAGGTATTAACTAATTTCCCAACGATATATGGCCGTGGATCAACGACATCTTCTGCACCGAATTTTTCTGCGGCAACCATTCCTGCTCCGTAAGCCATTTCTCCGTGGGTCAGGGTAGGACCGTCTTCTACGACCAAAGCGGTTTTCCCAAGGATGAGATCCGCATCTTCAACAGAGATGGGAGAAGCGGCATCTATGATAATTGCGCCCGGGTTGGCTTGGCGGATATTCCACCGGACTTCGTCGATGTCTTCGGTGTCGGCAGTATCGATTTTGTTGATGATCACCACATCAGCCATTCTTAGGTTGACCTCCCCCGGATAATACGCAAGCTCATGACCCGGGCGATGCGGGTCAGCCACAACGATGTTCAAATCCGGTTTGTAAAACGGCAAGTCGTTGTTCCCGCCATCCCAAAGGATTACGTCGGCTTCTTTCTCCGCTTCGGCAAGAATTGCACCGTAATCCACACCGGCGTACACAATAGTGCCGGTGTTAATATGTGGTTCGTATTCTTCCATTTCTTCGATCGTACATTTATGTTTTACTAAGTCATCTAACGTAGCAAAACGCTGGACTTTTTGTTTTACCAGATCGCCATAGGGCATTGGATGACGTATAGCAGCCACTTTTTTACCGGCGTCTTTCAACAGTTTTGCAACAAGACGCGTGGTTTGACTTTTTCCGCATCCTGTGCGAACTGCCCCAATTGAGATCAGTGGTTTGCTGGATTTAATCATGGTTGGCTCAGCGCCCAATAGCTTGAAGTGTGCTCCGGTAACCATTACACGAGAAGCTTTGTGCATGATGTCTTCGTGAGAAATATCCGAGTAAGCAAAGATGACTTCTTCGACGTTATGTCGGTCTATCAGCACTTCAAGATCTGATTCATCGTGAATTTCTATTCCGTTCGGATAGAGGTCACCGGCTAATTCGGCAGGATATACTCTACCTTCGATATCCGGGATTTGTGTCGCTGTAAATGCCACGACATCATAGTGTTCGTTATCGCGGTACAGGACGTTAAAGTTGTGAAAATCACGCCCTGCAGCGCCCATGATAAGTGTTTTAATTCGTTTCATTATTTATTCTCTCTTATTATTTTGTTCATGTTTGTGAAACCAAGGTTAAATTCTTGAAAAAAACAAAAGAGTTAACAAAAACCGAATGTTTGCTTGAATGCGATTAATAGATAAAAGTATTTGTTCATGTTTGTGTGTTAACGTGTTAATGTATTAGGGTGTTCGGAGTCCATGAATTTGTCAGGGAGAATTATCGAAGTTTGTCTATCACCATAATTTCCTACCGATTCACTTATTTTATCACTTGAGCGTGATTTATTCACGTATTTCAATAAACCCAATGTCACAGCTCGTGTTTCCCTTGCACGTTTTTGTAGTACCAATACTTCATCCTTATTCAAATAACCATTATCAAGGGTAATATGATAAATATCACTGGCTAATAATCTAGCTTTTTGCCAGCATATCAAATCTTCAAATCGTGTGATTTTTCCCATTTCGTTAATACCTTAACACTTGAACACGCTCCTACTATTCCTCCGACATAAACGGATAACGATAATCCTTTGGAGGATCAAACGTTTCTTTTATTGTGCGTTGAGATATCCAGCGGATTAAATTAAACATCGAACCGGCTTTGTCATTTGTGCCGGAAGCTCGCCCACCGCCAAACGGTTGCTGTCCGACAACCGCACCGGTCGGTTTGTCATTGATGTAAAAATTGCCGGCAGCATGTGTTAGTGCATCGGATGCTTCAATTACCGCTTCACGATTATTAGCAAACACTGCCCCGGTTAACGCATAAGGTGAAGTGGAATCGACGAGCCGAAGTGTGTCTTTCCAGTCTTTGGGGTCATAGACATAAATCGTCAGCACAGGTCCGAATATTTCTTCTTCCATCGTTTTGAAATGCGGATTTGTTGTAACAATCGTTGTCGGCTCAATAAAATATCCCGTGGAATCGTCATAATTCCCGCCGGTAATGATTTCTGCATCTTTAGCGGTTTTTGCATAATCGATGTATCGCCTAATTGAATCAAAGGCAGGTTTATCGATGACTGCGTTCATAAAGTGTGTGAAGTCCAGAGGATCTCCCACTGTGATTGTAGAGATATCATTCAAATATTTTTCTTTGATCTCATCCCAGAGAGTAGAAGGAACGTACGCGCGTGAAAGTGCAGAACATTTCTGTCCCTGATATTCAAAAGCACCGCGAACCATAGCCGTTACAAGCCCATCAACATCAGCGGTTTCATGCGCAATACAAAAATCCTTGCCACCGGTTTCGCCGACAATTCTCGGGTAGGATTTGTAGTTTTGGATGTTATTTCCAATGGTTTTCCACATATTCTGAAAAACTGCCGTAGATCCTGTAAAATGCACGCCTGCAAGGATTTCGCTTTTCATCACATTCGGACCGATTTTGGAACCGGGTCCGGGTATGAAATTGATAACACCGTCAGGTAGTCCTGCTTCTTTAAATAATTTCATCAAAAAATATGCCGGATATACTGCGCTGGATGCCGGTTTCCAAAGCACGACATTGCCCATTAATACCGGAGCTGTGGGTAGATTACCGGCAATGCTGACAAAGTTGAAAGGTGTAACCGCAAATACAAATCCTTCTAACGGGCGATGCTCAACTTGGTTCCACATTCCGGCAGGAGAGTAGAGGGGTTGCTGCTCATAAATCTCCTGAGCGTATTCAGCGTTAAAATTGAAAAAATCAATCAATTCGCATGCGGAATCAATTTCAGCTTGAAACGCGTTTTTACTGACGTTTAACATAGTGGCGGCGTTCAGAAGATCGCGATAAGGTCCGGCAAGGAGAGTTGCCATCTTTTTGAAAATAGCCACACGATGCTCCCATGGAGTTGTTGACCATGATTCCCACGATTTTTGCGAAGCTTCAATCGCGGTTTGTACCTCAGATTCGCCAGCAAGATGATACGTTGCCAAAACATGTTGGTGATCATGCGGAATGACACATGTGGCGGTGTTACCGGTTTTGATTTCTTTTCCGCCGATAATAAGCGGAATCTCAATTTGTGTTGATTTTAGTTCAGTGATTTTAGATTTTAATGATTCTTTTTCCGGAGACCTCGGTGCATAGGATTTTATCGGTTCATTTCCTGCAATCGGAACCGTGACAATTTTATTTGGCATGAAATATCCTTAATTAATAACTGAATTATTTAATTTTTCCACAAAAATAGCCTGCGAATTTACTTGTGTATGCTCATCAGATACAAGTGCGGCGGAATAATTTAACATGAATAGTTTAAGAATCTCGGTGGATAAATACTTTCAGAGATAAAGATTATTATAAACAAAAGGCACAGAATATTCCGCGCCTATTGTCAAATTGTTTTTATGAATATCGGTCTTAAAAAAAGTATTTTCGATTATCCACAATTTCGGCATCTGCTTTTTTACCGTCAATCCAGTTAGTATAAGCAGCAGATTGTTTCTGATTAAGCAGAGTTTTCTTTAATACATTTTTCTGTATCTCAAAGTCCGTGGAATCTACTGTTTCGATTTCTAGAACCTGTAAAAGCGCAAAGCCGCGGGATGTTTTTACCGGACCGACTAAATCTCCGTCAGTGGCTGATAACAACGCACCGGTGGCAAAATTACTCCGCCCGATAGACGAGAACCCACGGTTCAGTGTTTTCGAATCTTTTTCACTGTGTTCTATCGCTTCATTCTCATCGATTAGCTCTTGAAACGTAGTCCCGTTTTCGATATTTAAACGGAAATCATTAGCTAATTTTTCTGTGGCAGTCATCATTTTGTCTTTTTCTATTTCACGTTTGATTTGTTCCTTAATCTCATCAAACGGCGCGGGTCCGGCAGCAATGACAGAGTCGATTGTAAATACGGCGACAAAGTTATCATTCTCGAGTGGTTCAGATGCCTGTCCAACTGCGTTACGAAATGCAAATCTGGCGGCACTGCTCATCGGGCCTAACGTTGGAATATAGATTGTTTCTTCGTCAATATTATTTATATCCGAAATGCTGACATCATGGGAATCAACGGCAGCATCAAATCCGAAATCCTGTGCATCATAGCTAAATAATGTGGCTTTTCTTCGAACCTCATCAAGTGTTTTTGCACTGGTCTCAATTTTGAAAAGGATATGCGCAGCACTCACTTGTTCTTTTCCGTCGGACTTCTTTTTCCCGTTTACTTTGATCACGTGGTATCCGAAACGAGATAAAACCGGCCCGACAATCTCACCTTTATTTGCAGAGAAGGCTGCTTCTTCAAAGGCCGGAACCATTTGCCCGCGCCCAAACCATCCGAGGTTTCCGCCTTTTCCGGAGTCCGGCGTTACTGCGTTGCTTGGGTCTTCTGTATATTCATTTGCCAGAGATGCAAAATCTTTCCCCGACAGTGCTTGGTTTTTGATTTCAAGTGCTAAGTCATAAACATACGTTGTGTCTTCGTTCGACGGCAATTTTTCCCAAGACGCATATCGCAGACTGCGATTTTCGGGGCGATTATGGTCATCGATATTCTCATTGTACGATGTCAGGAGTTCTTCATCCGTGGTGGATAAAGATTCAGTATCAAGCGCGTCTTTTGTAACGTGCAAGATATCTACGGTGTAATCGATATTCCGTTTCGTGTATTCTTCCATAATTTCGGATTCAGTGACAGATACCGATGAAAGAATCATTTGTTGAAGTTTATAGCGCGGAATATAATTGCGCATATAGTTTTCTACCTGAATCCAGTATTGCTCCATTTCACCCGGATTTGCCAGTGCCTGCTCATATTTCGCCGGATCAAATTGTCCGTCTGTTTGAAAAGAGGGCTGAGATTGTAAAAATACCGGCGGATTATTTTGCAGATGGTAAATAACTTCTTCGTCCGTAGCGACTAGTCCAAGGTCTTCAACTTCCTGTTGAATGAGGATGTCTTGAACAAAATTTTCCCAAACTTGTTCACGTATTCGATTTATTTGTGTGTCGTCAATCGATTGTCCGTTTGCACGAATTTGATCCAGTTGACGTCCGACCTGCTGCGAAAAAATATTCGGTGAAATGATTTCGCCATTCACTTTTCCGATTGCTTTTGACGGATCAACTTTTCCAAGAAGTTCATCGATAATATTTGCACCGCCAACGAGCCCGCCGACGGTCATACTCAATACGAACAAAGCCAGTAATGCCCACAGCACCACATGCATTTTGTTCCTCATGGTTGTCATCATTGCCATAAATGTATCCTTAATGTTATTCTGTCTATAAAGGGGTGCGAATTTACTGCATCAAAATTCTTGAAACAACGATTGAAAGTTAAGGTTGACAATTTTAATTCCGGACAGCAATACTATGCATTTTGAAACAAGTGAATCTGGGTGATGATTGTGTGTTATGTGATTTGAGTCACAGGAAACTACGTTTGGAATGTATTAACTTTTGCAGGGAGTCGGAAGTACCTCCTTGGTTTTATGA
>JACNKV010000068.1 GCA_014381855.1 Fidelibacterota bacterium
TGAATATATTCTTGAAAATACGGGAGATATTCCATTGGGTTTATACGAATGCCCTGCGCCATATCATCGGTTTTTATCTGCGGAAGAAATTGCTGTCAGTGATGAACGTGTTCCATCTCCGGTGGACATGACACCTTGGAAAAATGCCAAAACAGTTTCAATCGGCATTTTTACTACAACTGTCGTTATTTATCTGCTGTTGACAGGAGCAACTGGATAATATTGGTCGTCGCTATTTTCAGATGAGTTCCGGGCCAGAAGTTTTGGTATCCATGAGTTTAAAAAATTTTGCCGTCGGGTCTGTTTGTGCGTTAATCCCCTGCTTTGATCCACTCCTCGCTGAATTCGGCATGCATAATCGTTTTACCGGTTGGATTACTATGGGTGTATGTCACGTGAATTTTTTCGTCAGACGTTTGAAGTACAGACGGATAGCTATAGGATTCGTTCGGTGATCTTCCGATATGACGTTCCCATTTCCAGGATTTTCCTTCGTCATCAGATAAGGTAGCAATAAAACTGCGGCGGTTATCCTCAGTATCGTTGTATAGCATTATCCAATTCCCGTTTTTCAAAGTGATAACTTCCAGACTTGAACCGGGATTCAAGATATCCGTATCTTTAGCAAATGACCAGGTTTCACCGTCGTCAACGGATATGCTTTTCATCGCCCGGCACGGTAAACTCCCGGAATCACGAAGATACGCTACCAGACTGCCGTCCGTTTTTCGGACAATGGTGGGCTGGATCGGACCTAACCCCACAATTGGAGTACTGGCGTGCCAGGTCCTACCTACGTCATCGCTGATTGCGACCAGTGATACATTAAACCCGTCGGAATATAGCGGAAGTAAAATACGCCCATTTGGTAAAACGGTTGGGTGAATCCTAGTCATCCAACCTTTCTGACGTTTCTCTTTATCGGTGGCCGCTTCGATTATCATCCTGCTGTAAGGCGATGCATACTCCGCCCACATCGGTTCATCCACATTTGCTTCAAACGCTTGTTTGACCTCGTGATAGAATCGCTCTCCGGGCGTTAATACAATAATATCTTGCCATGCCCAGACCGGTGGCCCGTCATCTTGGTAATTGGTTGAAGTTTTATATCTAAGGATGGAATTTTCCCAGCCGTTGGCACGGACGGCAATCCAGAACAGCCACAACTGCTCATTCTCATCAATAAACAGGACAGGGTTGCAATCTGGCAGGTTTGGTGTATCCGCCATGATGAAAACTGCACTCCATTCCGATTCGCCTTTCTTTAATCTGGCTCCCTGGACTAACACATCATTCGCGGTACGCTCGCCCGAACCATAAAACCAGCACGCTAACAGGTCGCCGTTCGGCTGTTCAACAATACTGCTACCGTGGGCATGCTTTTGCTGAAATGGGAAAATCGGTTCTTGACAAATTTCCGTTTGAGAGAAGATAGGAACGGCTACTGTTACTATTAAGGTAAGCAGAGTGATTTTTTTCATAATATCCTCATATGGTTTTGATTATTCAGTAATAAATCCATGATAAAGTCCCATATAGTAGGGTAAAAGATAAACCGTTCCTGTGGATAGGTTCTGTCCGTTTCCACCCGTATCCATATGCCAAGGATCATGATTCCAATGATTAACATGGCTTTCAT
Source organism: Fidelibacterota bacterium (assembly GCA_014381855.1). Classification (GTDB taxonomy): domain Bacteria; phylum Fidelibacterota; class Marinisomatia; order Marinisomatales; family JACNKV01; genus JACNKV01. Next base: position 1,640 of record JACNKV010000068.1, read on the forward strand.
CTACAGGGAAAACTTTACCACTGACACGATATCCTTTTCGGGAATTATTTTCATGGTCAAACGTTCTGTTCCATGGATGCAACTTTTGAATGTCTGTCCGGTTGCTATTTGTATGGCGCCAATCAAAACGGTCTAATGGAAACCTGATTAGTGTTTCAACAGATTCATTTAACCATTCTTCATGCGGGTCTAAACTATACGTTCCCCATGCATCCACAAAATCTTCACTTGCTGTTACGGACCTAAAGGAAAAATTAAAAAATGGATTGAGTTCCGATGCCTCAAGCATCCAATTCATATACATCGAAAATGCGTAGCGAGATTTTAATTCTGGATTTGTCTCGTATTTTATTAAATGATAATAATTCATAAACGCCATTTCATCATCGGAATGATTACCGGTTCCCACCCCACGATTGAATTTTTGATCCGTCATATTTTGTGCATATCCATGTTCTTCTATAAGCATATTGGCTAATTCTCTATATCGCTCATCTCCTGTCATATGATGCGTGATGGATAAATATGATAACATACTCAATGAGTTTAGACCGCGCTCCACAAACCAATTTTTATCATGATTCAGTTCATACGGATTAAATCGGGACCATCGCGTGGGTTTTCCATCATGATCAACCAGTTGAAAATCGTGATCGATGATATGATTAGTGATTTTTTTTACATGCTCCCGAACCCGCGATTTTTCTTCTTCAGTATCAGCCACCAAATCATAATACAATCCATATAAGAAATAATGCCCGTCTAATTCATCAGAACTGGTGTCAGTCTTATAATACCATTTCCCGGTTTTATCTTTGGGCCAGCGATGTTCATAGACCTTCCAGAGTTTATCATTATTTTTTTGATTTCGGATATCATCTTCAACGCGCCCAATATTTGGGTCTGGACCGCTGGTTGGCAATATTGTCCGCGCCACAAAACCCGGGGGTGGAGAAATCAACGCATCTTGTGTCACATCGCCTAAGAATTTCAGTGCTTCAAATGCTTTTTTTGCTCGTGCTTTTGCTTTTGGATCTTTTGTCGCGGCATACGCAAAACATTCAGCCGCACCATACATACCTGTCCATAATCCGTCGTTGTCGCTATCATGTTGAATCCATTCAGATTTGTCCCCGGCTTTAGGAATAGTCACATCTAACACATATTCGTAGGGTGTCCTACGATGATATTTATCAATTTCATCTTCATAAAATTTTGCTTTTTCTGCCAGTGTCATAGCCTTATAATGAATTTTACTGACACCTTCAGATGTTGCAAACCAAACGCTACCATCGGGTGCGACAGCTACGTCTGCCACATCATCGTTCGGCAGCCACCGTTTGCCCTGACGATATTCCCAAACTCCATCCTCAAAATGGATACCGCCTTTATGGGTCCCAAACCACATGTCGCCTTTAGTGCCGGCAGCTATTTTTGTAAAATCATTATAAGGCAATCCGTCTTTACCTTCGTAGAGCGCCCAATTTTTATCATACACACCCGTTCCCTGCGGACCGGCAAACCACATACGACCCTTTGAATCAATTACAACACTACGGCAGTCATTCATCGCCCAGCTTCGTTCGCTGTCATCGGGGAAAATACGCTCCCATTTTTTATCGTGTTTATTATGTCTATAAATCCCGTTATCTGTTGCTATCATAATCGTATTTTTTTTCGCTACAGCAATTTGCCTAATTTCTTTTGCGGGGACATCCATTTGATTAACGGATTTTCCCCATCCACCTGATGCTGGGTTTATGGCGTAAAGTTGACCAACACCACTTAATAAGATTCGTTTTGAAAAAACCATATCACCGTTTTTTACAGGGACTTTTAATTTCTTCGGTAGTTTTATTGTATCTGTAATCTCCCCTTTTTGGTTGAGAAGATAAATCATACCACCCTTGGCTATCGTTTCGGATTTTGCTGAATAGGCAACCACTGTATTTCCTTTTACGGAAACGTACCATATTTTCTTTCCTTTAAGTGTTGTGATATCTTTCCATTCGTTATTAAAAAAGACAGATAACCCATTTTCAGTTCCGGCATATATCGTTCCGCCCTCTGTTACAGCAACCGAATTAACCCTATTATCGGAAAGCCCGTTATCGATTGTGTAAAATGTCCGTACCTCCTGTGCAAACTCTTTTACTACAATATTTTCAGCGGATGAGAGTGACATTCCCAGCAGTATTAGTAATCCATAATTACGCATAGTTATCTCCTTGAGTGTTAAAGTGTTTAAGTTTTATGTTTTCTTAATTTTAATTGTGTGAATCTCAAACGGTCGATAATTTAGTCGGTTTTCGTCGTTGGAGACCGCGATGCTCTCTATCGTTTTTTCCATCATCTTTGTCAGTAAAACAGACTGAATATCTATCCCGAGCTTGATAGTAACTTTGGCATTTTTTCCATCGGTTTCATACATCCTTACTACAATATTTTTTCCATCTTCGCCTTGTTTCAGTACATCCACGATCACATTTTTTACACTGGACTTTACAAAAGACCAGTTTGCTTTGAGTTTCCCGTGATGCGAATCGGTAACCAAATATTTCAATGGTACGTTCAGTTCATAATCGACACGTGTTACTGGACTTTCTATATGGTTTCCGGGATGTGGATACAATGCATAAGTAAATTCATGTTCAGCTCGGTCGGCGGTCGGATCCGGCCAAGACGGACTCCGAAGTAAGTTGATGTCTAAGATATTTCCTTTCACATAATGCCCATATTTACAATCGTTCAAGAGTGCAACACCATAATCCGGTTGGGATTTATCAATCCATTTATGAGCAAATATCTCAAATTGCCGTAATTCCCAGTTCGTATTATTAACCCGTTGTGCATATGTCAAATGAGCAGAAGCCTGTTTTCGTTCCAAAATGTCGCTTATGATTTAACACAGCTACAGAATATACATACTCACCCCTATTCGATATTGTGTTCGGTTCATGCTGTTCCTGAATAAATAAAGTATCCTGATAACGGTCTAACTCACCGGGCGCAACTTGAAAGTCCGCCAGTTTGTTGATTAAGAATCCCTGTTTCAAAATCTTCATTTTCTCGAAATGAAAAGCCCGTTATTTGCGTCCGGTGCAGTGTTTGTTAGTGGGCACATTACAATATGCTGGTTAATTTGGTTGAACCTGTATTGAATGATATTCCCATTCCCCTTCGCTAGTTATCAGTCGCTTCTCATTATTATCTAAATTAATGAAATATAGGTGAATTCCATCTTCATCAAAACTTTCGTAAATCAAACCTCCACCATCTGGTGTAAATGCACCACTTACGCCCTCAGTAATGAATGTATGGTTGTCTCCATTTAAATCTGTATAATATACTTTCCAGCCCTCAGTGCTGGCATTATTATAGATGATGTGTGATCCATCTGGTGAAAATTTTGGTTTTTCACAATTACCTACTGTTGTAACCTGAATTTCATTATTCCCATTGCTATCGCAAACATATATATTTTGAGTTTGGGCTGGTCGGTATGTAGAATATACAATCTTATCACTTAATGGAGAAATTTGCGGTTTGATAACAGGATATTCACCATTTATTTTACTTACGACGCCGCTGGTTAGATTCATTGAATAATAATTTGCTGTATTTTCATAGGCTGAATAGTATATTTTTTCGCCGTCCGAAGAAAAAGTGGGTTCGTAATAATTCCGTGCTTCTGAATTAGTTAATTGAATTTTATTACTGCCATCAAAATTCATTAGAAATACATTTGTAATACTGTCAACTTCTGAGATAAATGTAATTAATTGCCCGTTAGGAGCAATATGTGGATCATATTCGTCGGAAGTAGAATTAGATAGGTTTGTTTCATTCTCTCCGTCAATGTCCATGATAAATATTTGCGAATGACCATTCTGTTGGCGACTAAAAATTATGTTACTCCCGTCGGGTGTGAATTGGGGTGACCCATGATATGCATCATATGATGAAAACGTAAGATTTTCCAATTCCGTACCATCAAGGTTTATTGTATAAATATCCCAGACCATTTGGAACAATATTTTAGGGTTGTAAGGATCATCATGGATATCTTCGCATCCAATAAAGAGCACCAAAAGTGTTAGGATTAACAATTGAATTATGTATTTACTATTCTTCATAGCATTGTGCCCTCTAACAAAGATTATCAAGCCCTTTATGGACACTACAGCCCGTCAACAATAGTAGTATAATTGACAGCAGAGCGAGGTTCATTCGTCGAATTATTTCGACACCTTTATGAAAAAGAATAATAATCATTGCACCAATTTAACTAAACTGTGGAAATTAAGGGATAAAATAATCTGCTTTTAAATAAAATTAATGGTTTGCTAATCAATAATAGAAAAAAAGATAAACATTTGAATTCTGTTTTCCTTCCGCCACGTGGAGTATGGCCGGTTATGCTGACTCCCTTTGATCAAGATAAAAAGATTGATTGGAGTGCATTCTCATCTTTGACTGAATACTATTTACAAAATAATGTTGCTGGTATATTCGCAGTTTGCGGGTCAAGTGAAATGTTTGAATTGTCTTGGGATGAAAGATTGAAACTTGTAAAAAAGATAATCGAGATTGTAAACGAAAAATGTCCGATTATTGTCAGTGGTATTTATGGTGCAAGTTTAGACAGGCAATCTACAATGATCAAACAGGTATATAATCTAGGAGCCTGTGCAGTGATTTTACTTGTTAATCAGCTCGCAGATGAAAATGAACCGGACGACGTATGGAAACGAAATACCGAATTTCTGCTTTCAAAAACAAAGGATATCCCATTGGGGTTATATGAGTGCCCGACGCCTTACCATCGACTTATGTCCCCAAAACTATTAAAGTGGACCGCAGACACCGACCGCTTTGTCTGGATGAAAGAAACATCCGAAAACATTGAAATACTTCAATCAAAGATTCATGACGTAACATCCACAACTTTGCAAATTTATAACGCGGATTCCAGGATTCAACTTCAAGCTTTAAAATCAGGGGTGAACGGATATTGCGGTATTGCGACCAATTTTTATCCCGATTTGTTGGTCTGGCTTAACCGCAATTATCTTTCTGAACCAACATTGTCAGCTGAACTTCAACAATTTTTCAACGATACACACCCTATTATTAATAATAAATACTTAAATTCCGCCAAATATTATGCGAAATTGTCAAATATTCCGATTGAGCTAATTTGCCGTGGAAATAATCATTCACTTACACTACAGGAGATGGAGCAATTGATTGAATTAAAAAACCAACATCAATTCTGGCAGAAAAAATTAAACCTAAAATCAAGGAGAGACTAATGACATTACACTGGATTGATTTGGCTGTACTAATCGGATATATGATACTTGTGGCCGGTATGGGAGTGTATTTTTCCATGAAAAACGTTAATACAGAAGAATATTTTGTTGGGGGTCGATCTTTTTCCGGTTGGGTTATCGGATTAAGTTTGGTTGGAACATCGATTAGCTCGATTACTTTTCTTGCTTTTCCTGCAGATGCTTTCAAAACAACTTGGATCCGGTTTATAACAACCTGGTCTATGCCTTTGGGATTACTTATAGCCGCTTATGTTTTTCTACCATTTTTCCGACGACGACGGATTACGTCAGCTTATGAATACCTTGAAGAACGTTTCGGACCGTCTGTAAGAGTTTATGGAGGAATTACATTCATTATTTCCCAATTGGTTAGAGTAAGTCTGATACTTTATCTGGTCTCTTTACTCATGCACGAAATGACCGGGCTTTCTTCCGTTGCCAGTGTACTAATCAGCGGAGTATTCGTCGCTCTTTATACAGTAATCGGAGGCATTAAAGCAGTCATTTGGACTGACGTTATTCAAACCGTCGTTCTAGTATTGGGCGGATTGATAACACTAGGAGTAATTGTTTACCATCTTCCGGGAGGATTAGATCAACTATTCTCTATAGCATTTGCTGATGGGAAGCTCTCCCTCTCCGAACTAACAGAAACCGGCTTCAGACCTATCGAATGGGATTTTTCCCTCACAAGAAAAACTGGAACTATGCTATTCCTTGTGGGGCTAACTAATTGGTTAACCGAGTATAGTGCTAATCAAAATACTGTACAACGTTACGCAGCCGCTAAGAGTACGTACGAAGCAAGAAAGGCCATGCTTGTGTGCGTTATGTCCAGCTTGCCTATTTGGGCATTCTATATGTTTATTGGTACTGCACTTTATGTTTTCTTTCAAATATTCCCAACAATTGAAGCGGGAGAAATGTTGAACGGCACACAGAAAGCTGAACAGATTTTCCCCTATTTCATCATGCACTTCTTGCCGCCGGGAATTACGGGATTGGTGATAGCGGCGGCTATGGCGGCGGCTATGTCATCTTTGGATTCCAGTCTAAATGCCATTTCAACTGTTGGAATTGTGGATATTTATCGACGACATCTTGTTAAAGACAAAGATGATAAGCATTACTTAAAAGCCGCATGGTTTATTGCAGGTGGAGCAGCCATATTCATGATTGGCGGTGCAATTATCCTCATTATGTCAAAAACGAAGACGCTTCAAGATACAGCTACGATTTTATCCTCCTTAACAAGTGGCGGTCTACTGGGGCTGTATTTACTTGGGTTTTTCACAAGAAAAGGTAGTGCAAAATCGGTCTGGATTAGTCTTGTTATCACATTTTTCTTTTCCCTCTGGACGATTCTTGCCAGCCGTGGTTTAGTCCCCGAATGGCTTCAGGTACCCTTCGATCTATATTACACCGGGCTGATTGGCAATATCGTCATGTTTGCTCTGGCTGTCGTTGCTGCCGTTATGCTGTCCGACCGTCGTAAGAAGCTCAAGAACCTCACCGTTTGGGATTAATGATCAATATGCCTGACTTACGAAAAATAAAATCCATTTTGGCAAAAACCAACAACGTAAAAGTCGCTGTTTACGGTGATTTTTGTCTGGATGCCTACTGGTTTATGGACCCTCGCGGATCAGAAGTTTCTGTTGAAACCGGATTAATGGCCGAAGCGGTTACTAAACAGAAGTACTCCCTGGGCGGTGCCGGGAATATCGTAGCAAATTTAGCCGTACTTAATCCAGCAGAGATTAAAACGATCGGTGTGGTCGGAGACGATATTTTTGGTCGTGAGCTACAGCAGAAATTGAATCAACTCAATGTTGATACTTCCGGACTTGTCATTCAAGAAGACAGTTTCGATACCGTAGTCTTCAGCAAACGGTACTTGCGTGGTGAAGAAAAACCGCGTATCGATTTCGGTTTCTTCAATAAGCGGACTGCGAAAACGGATATGATTTTACTTCAATCAATAAAATCCGCCCTGAAATCATCTGATGTTATTATCCTAAATCAACAAGTGCCGGGAAGTATCACCAATCCGTCCTTCATAGACAATCTAAATCTATTAATAAAAGAATTTCCCGATAAATTGGTTTTGATGGATTCACGACATTATGCCGATAAGTTTACCAATGTATTTTTGAAAACAAATCAAGTTGAAGCTGCCATTCTGAACGGTAAAAACACCGTCCACGGAGATACGATTTCAATCTCCGAACTTCGCAATTTCGCTGCTAAACTTTTTGATAAATATCAACGCCCGGTGTTTATCAGTAGGGGAGAAAATGGATTGATTGGTACTGATGGTCGCAATGCTTATAATATTCCGGGAATCCAACTAATTAAGCAAGTGGACCCGGTCGGTGCCGGAGATACGATGATCAGTGCCCTAGCCTGCTGCCTTGGCATCGGTGAAACTCCCGCTTCTGCTGCTGAGTTTGCTAATTATGCATCGGCAGTAACCGTCCAAAAATTATTTCAGACCGGCACAGCATCCGGTAAAGAAACTCTGGACATGGCTGCTGAAGCTTCTTTCATTCACGATCCGGAGCTGGCCGAGAATGCGGAAAAAGCAAACTATCTTCGCGGTACACGCATCGAAGTGTGTGCGAATTATGATTCTAATGCTATCAGTGAGATCACACATGCTGTATTTGATCACGACGGAACGATAAGCACACTCCGTGAAGGCTGGGAAGCCGTCATGGAACCAATGATGATCAACGCTATTCTTGGCAATAAATATCAGGAAACAGATGAGTTAACCCGAAAAAAGGTTACAAAACGGGTTCGGCAATTTATTGATAACACAACCGGAATTCAAACTATCTTGCAAATGGATGGATTGATTGATTTGATAAAAGAGTTTGGATTTGTACCGAACCATCATATTTTGGATAAATTCGAGTACAAGAAAATGTATAATGATGCTTTGATGAAGACTGTAGATGAAAGACTTACCGAGTTAAAGAGTGGCAGGTCTACATCTGAAGATTTTTCCATTCCGGGAAGCATCCAATTTCTCGAAGAATTACGCAACCGTGGAGTGACATTATACTTAGCAAGTGGTACCGATGTAGAAGATGTGGTGAATGAAGCGACTATTATGGGCTATGCCGATCTTTTTAATGGCGGAATTTATGGAGCTGTCGGTGATGTGAGTAAATATTCCAAAAAGAAGGTTATGCGCGAGATTATTAAAAATTATCAGTTGAACGGTGCGGAATTGGCCACCTTTGGTGACGGCCCTGTAGAAATACAGGAATGCGTAAGAAATAACGGAATTGCCATTGGTATAGCCAGTGATGAAATTCACGGTGGGGAATTAAACTTAGATAAACGCTGTCGATTAATCAAAGCCGGAGCGAGGCTGATCCTCCGTGATTTCTCCGAATCAGAAACATTGTTGAAAATTTTACTAAATTGAGAGGTGTGATATGAAAATTATTGTAACCGGCGGTGCCGGAATGATCGGTAGTAATATCGTTAAAGGATTAAATGACAAGGGTTATGATGACATCATCGTCGTCGATAATCTGACGGACGGAAAAAAGTTCAGCAATATTGTGGACTGCAATATCTCTGATTATATAGACAAAGACACTTTCCTTAAGCTGATCACAAATGAAGAAGATTTTGGCAGCATCAATGCGGTCTTTCACGAAGGTGCCTGTTCTGTTACAACCGAGTGGAACGGTAAATATATGCTGGAAAACAATTTCACCTACTCCAAAGAACTTTTACACTATTGTTTATGGAGGGATATTCCTTTTTATTATGCCTCATCGGCGGCAACTTATGGCAATAACACGACATTTAAAGAAGAACCTGAATTTGAACATCCAATCAATGTATATGGATACTCAAAATATCTCTTCGATCAGTATATTCGGCGACGGGAAGCTAATTTTGAAAGTCAGGTTGTTGGATTCCGTTACTTCAATGTGTACGGTCCCCGAGAACAGCATAAAGGTAGCATGGCCAGTGTTGCTTTTCATCTCAATAATCAAATTGAAAAAGGTGAAAATCCAAAACTATTTGCCGGAAGCGCCGGCTACGGAGACGGTGAACAGCTTCGGGATTTCATTTATGTAAGCGATACGGTTGCCGTAAATCTATGGATGCTTGAACATCCTGAAATTAAGGGAATCTATAATATCGGTACCGGCCGGAGTCAAACCTTCAATGAGGTGGCTCAAGCTGTCATTGATTTTCACGGAAGAGGGAAAATTGAGTATATCCCCTTCCCCAATCATTTACAAGGCAGTTATCAAAGTTTTACCCAGTCTGATATTACAAAACTGCGGGAAGCCGGTTATAAACAGGAATTCAAAACTGTGCAAGAAGGCGTCACTGAATATATGGATTGGCTGCACAAACCATAAACAATTATCGAAATAACCACACTTAGAAGGCTGATTAAATGAATATCAAAATTCTTCACATCCTCACAATATTAGTTCTAATTCTTTCTACTTCGTGCTATCCGCCAAATAGTAAATCCGTCGAAACTTACGTAGAAAATATCGAACGAGAGGTGGAATCCATTCTTGCACAAATGACATTAGAGGAAAAAGTAGATCTGCTTGGAGGAAAAGGTTTTAAAACATCAAAAAACGATCGCCTCGGTATTCCTCAACTGATTATGACCGACGGACCACTTGGACCTAACTCTAACGGACCTTCCACCAATTATTCGGCGATGATAAACCTGGCTGCCAGTTTTGATACGGATCTAATGCACAGAGTCGCTATAAATATAGGTCAAGAAACGCGGATTAAAGATCGGAATATGCTTTTGGGACCGTGCATAAACATTGCCCGCGCACCTCATGGCGGCAGAACCTTCGAAGGGTTTGGAGAAGATCCGTACCTCGTCTCAAGAATGGCGGTTGAGTTTGTTAAAGGAGTAGAAAGTCAAGGCGTGGCAACCTGTACAAAACACTTTGTTGCTAATAACCAGGAATGGAATCGTTTTGACGTGGATGTTCGGGTTAGCGAAAGAGCATTGCATGAAATCTATTTCCCGGCCTTCAAAGCAGCTGTTATCGAAGCGGACGGTTCAACTATCATGGCTGCCTATAACCAAATCCTTGGTGATTATAGCACTGAAAGCAAATACACACTTACTGATATTCTAAAGAATGAATGGGGATTCACAGGCGTCGCTGTTTCCGATTGGGGCGGTGCCAGGACAACCGTAAAAATGGCAAATTCCGGACTTGATTTGGAAATGCCAACCGGAATTCATTACAATGAAAAACTAATTAAAGCGGTCAATGACGGGTTAGTCACTCAAGAAATAGTTGATGACAAAGTACGCCGTATATTACGGGTGATGATGAAAAAGGGTTTGTTCAATAAGCTGAATAATATATTTGCACAGGATACATCGAATACTCCCGAACGACGTGCCCTTGCATTAGAAACCGCTCAGAAAAGTATCGTCCTGCTTAAAAATAAAGACCATTTCCTTCCACTCGATGCATCTAAAATCAAATCAATTGCTGTTATCGGTCCCAATGGAAATGTCGCCCAAATGCACGGCGGCGGAAGCGGAAGTTTAACCGGTCACTACGGGATATCACCGTTAGAAGGATTATTAAACAAAGTCGGTGATTCCATTTCCGTTACCTTTGCCCGCGGTGTTGTCCAAGAAAGCAAGGATCTCCCAATCGCCGGACCGGAGCATTTCCTACTCCCGGATGGTCAACCCGGGGTTTATGCCGAATATTTTAACAATCGGGAACAGGAAGGTGAACCGGTTTATACCTGCGTAGAAAATGATATCAACTTCGATTGGGGTTTCGGCGGAGATAAAGGTGGCCCCGGCTCACCGAAGCCCGGCGTCGTTAATCTGGAAAAATGGTCAGCCCGCTGGACCGGGAAATTCGTCTCTCCCGGAGAGGGTTGGTACGAATTCGGACTTAGATCAGATAATGGCGTTCGGATGTATTTAGACGGGAAAAAAGTTCTAGATTATTGGGTGGATTCCAAACCCGGACAATTCAAGATTATCCGTTATAATTTTGAAGCAGACCGCATTTACGATCTGCAAGTGGATTTCTATGAAAATATCGGTAGCTGCCGCTGTCGCATGGGTTTCGCTCCCTTTGATTACGGTAACAAATTAGATGATGCCATTAAGGTAGCCACCAATGCCGATGTTGTTGTTCTTTGCTTGGGCTTAAATATGTTCATGGAAGGTGAAGCCGTGGACAGAGATGAACTGGGCTTACCGGTGGATCAATTGGCCTTGCTGAATGCTGTAATTACCGCTAACCCGAATGTGGTGGTCGTACTAAATAACGCAACCCCGATTCTTATGAACGATTGGCTGGAGAAAGTTCCGGCCGTCGCAGATGCCCTTTATCCCGGGCAAGAAGGCGGAAATGCACTGTCTGATGTCCTTTTCGGGGATGTGAACCCCTCAGGAAAGCTACCGTTGACATTCCCTAAATTCTGGAAAGATACACCCATTAAGGATACCTATCCAGGCGTAAAAGCATATTCCGAATACACAGAGGGGATTTTTGTTGGTTATAGGCATTATGATAAATACGCTATCGAACCGGAATACGCGTTCGGGCACGGACTTTCCTACACAACCTTTGAATATAACAATATAGAAATTGATAATGTTCGTGCAAATCCGGGTGGTCAAACGTATATCGTTTCAGTCACGGTAAAGAATACCGGTAAGGTATTTGGTGAAGAAGTTGTGCAGCTATATATCAGAGATATTCATTCAAGCGTGGAACGTGAAAACAAAGCTCTGAAAGGATTTCGACGTGTGGCTCTTGAGCCGGGTGAATCCAAAACCGTCTCGATGAATCTGACAACGGAGGCTTTGAGTTTTTTCCATCCTGACAAAAAGAAATGGATTATTGAACCGGGTGAGTTCGAAGCGTTAGTCGGAAGTTCCTCCCGTGATATTCGTCTCTCCGGTTTTTTCACTTACTAAAATTTATTAGAACAGTGTAACTATAATGTTCTTCTATCAATTCATACTTGGCGGAATTGTATTCGCCATCGGCATGGTGGTTGCCCACCGACAGGGGTATTTCAGTCAGTCTGCCTATGCGTTGCGGAATGTATTATTCGTGATGATTCCACTTTTGTTCTATTTTGTTCTTCAGGGTTATTTACAATTCGGGAACTTCACCTCCTCTCACCCAATACCTTTTAACGGCCTTGCTAACCGAAAGTCCGTCATGGGAGCACCTATCGACTATGGAATTATGATTATGTATTTTATCATAATCCTAACCATAGGAACGTATTTCGGGAAACGTCAAAAAACCGTAAAAGATTTCTTTTTCGGCGGACAACGTTTCTCTTGGTGGCTGATCACATTCAGTTTAATTGCAACAACGGTCGGTTCATACAGCTTTGTAAAATACAGTCGCGTGGCTTTTTCATATGGACTTGGCAGCAGTCAAACCTACCTCAATGATTGGATATGGTTACCGCTTTTGCTTTTTGGGTGGCTTCCGATTTTATATTTTTCACGGATTACTTCCATCCCTGAATATTTCGAGCGGCGTTTTGATCGCACAATTCGAAAATGGGTTACTGCATTTGTTCTGATCTATCTCATCGGTTATGTCGGGGTGAATTTATTTACAATGGGGAAAGTCCTAAATATCTTACTGAACTGGCCGATATTGACGGCGGCAATTGTCGTTGCCACTATTTCGGCGATCTACGTAACTGCCGGAGGACAAACCAGTGTAATCATGACTGATCTGTTTCAGGGATTAATGCTTCTGGCAACCGGGATTATGCTTCTCTTTCTTGGAATTCATTATTTAGGTGGACTCGATTCCTTTTGGCAACATCTTCCCCGTCCACATAAATTAGCTTTCCCAAACTTTAATCAAGATCCATCCTTCCCCTCCGTCGGAATTTTTTGGCAGGACGGTATAGCCAATACGGCTATGTTTTATTTTCTAAATCAAGGGGTGCTGATGCGGTATATGTCCACAAAATCTTTGGATGATGGGAGAAAAGCAATTTTCACAGTTGTTTTGGTGTTGATGCCCATCGCCGCTTGTGTTGCAGCCTCCGGTGGGTGGGTGGCAAAAGCTCTGGTTCATGCGGGAGTTCTACCGGGAAATATCCGCGCTGATGAGGCTTTCTTTATCGCTTCAGATTTTCTAAGCCGTCCCGGAATATTCGGGTTGATTTTAGCCACAATGACGGCGGCTTTAATGTCCACAGTTGATACACTCATCACTGCTGTGGCTGCCATTGTCGTCAACGATATTTATAAACCACTGTTCAACCCCGATGCCGGTGAAAAACAGCTACTGAAAATGGCCAGGATCAGTTCCGTATCGGTCACATTACTGGGTATTTTATTGGTTCCGGTCTTTATGTCTTTCAAGACGATCTACGCCGCTCACGGGGCCTTCACGGCTGCTGTAACTCCTCCCTTGGTAATCACGTTACTTTTTAGCGTATTTTGGAAACGATTCACACGACAAGCTGCTCTGTTTACGCTTGTCGGTGGAATGAGTGCCATCATATTTTCTCTGTTCGTACCGGAAGTGATTATCCCCTTTGCTCATGGTGTACCGATGCAGGAAACCGGTAGCGGACTTTTCGACGGAATGAAACAATTTAAATTCATGCGTGCTTTTTACGGTTTATCCGTCAGCGCTGTGATTGGATTTACAACCGCTGTCTTTACAAAACCTGAATCTGTTCAACGGCAGCAGGGTTTAGTATGGGGAACCATCAAAGATGCCATCCTAAACTATAAAGGTTCTCCCGGAGAAGAGTCAGCCAGTAAATCGGGATATGCGTTTACCATAATCAATGACCAAATGACAGAAACGACCGGTTCCGCCAACCTGCCGTTAATCAACATCTCGGAGGTCGTGGCGGACGAATTGGAAGCCGTTTCAGGTGATTTGCTTTACATAAGTGACAAACGTCGGTGGCTGGGTGGATTACATTCCACACATGCTGTTATTGGTCATATTTTCACCAACACTAAGAAGCTAATCGAATTAGATCGGGAAACACATCGGTTGGTCACCACTCAAAAACGGACTGACCAAGAAGTCTTGGTAGAAAAACTATATTAGGCGGATAAAGATCTAACGCACTCTTAAATTTAGTTCGTCCAAAACTCCGATCAGGCTGTCCGGATAATCGGTGATAATTCCATCCACACCTAAATGGATGAGGCGTTTCATATCCTTTTGCAGGTTTACCGTCCAGGGGATTACCGGGAATCCGGCTTGTTGGATTTCATTAACCGAGCTGTGTAAATATAACGTATCTTCCGGGACGATCAAATGCCAGGACGGTGAAAATATATCCACGTATGCTTTTGCTTCTTTTAATATCCCCAGCGCGGTACCATCCGTGTTATAAAAGTGGATTTCGTTCAGCCACGGACTTGGAACAGTATCATTGACTGGTTCATAAGACCCGGTGCCTAAAAGTGCGGCGGTTCTTATCTCAGGAGCGATTTTCTTCACCATTTCCAGCGTCCTCCAATTAAAGGACTGTAGGTGCACTTTATGGGTCATTCCCTCCCTTCGAATAAAACCAACCACGATCTTCACAAATTCTGAATCCGAGATAGTAACATTATAACGGGGATCAACCTTCATTTCTATATTGAGACTAACATCATTTTCCTTTTTGCGAATCAGATCAAACACTTCTTTCAGGGTAGGCATTTTTTCGCCTGGGATATTTACCCGCGGGGGTTCCGAAAATCTCGCCTGTTCTGGATTTAAACTGCCACAATCATACTCTTTGATCTTATCCAGTGTCAGATCACGGATCAGAGGACCGTGTCCTAAAGAATCCGTACTAATTTGAGTACCGTCTAAATTCAGACATAAATCACCGTGAATCGAGGGATTATGTGTCACAATGACTACTCCGTCTGCCGAAATCCCTATATCAAGTTCAAGGGTTGTGACTCCCAGGACTATCGCATATTCAAATCCGGCGAGCGTATTTTCAGGCCGTAGTCCACGAGCGCCACGATGTCCCTGTACATCAAGGGTTCGCACCGCACACGATACCATTAAAAACACCAATACGAAAAATATAGAGACCTGTATTTTTTTCATCACGAAGCTTTCATTTTTCTATTTCAAACCGTTTATTGATGGAGAGTTTACACAATCGAATGCAATATTGAAAACATAAGAAATAATCAAAATAATGCGTAAATTCAATACAGGTATCGATACAAAACACGAAAATATTCAATTCAATGAGCAACTTTAAGGTCAGATCATATTCTATTCAGGATGAACCTGCGGTGTACGATATTTGTCTAAAGTGTGGGGATAACGGCAAAGACGCTTCAGACCTTTACTCCGATCCAAGAGCCCTGGGCAATATCTACGCCGGTCCCTATATTTACTTCGAACCGGAATCTGCCTTTGTACTCGAAGATGCTGAAGGTGTCTGTGGGTATATCTTGTCTACAAAAAACACTATGGAGTTTTATGATAAATATGTATCGCTTTGGCTTCCTTCCCTACGAAATAAGTACCCCGAGCCAACTGGAGAATTTTCTAATTTCTCCCCGGATGAAAATGTGTACCATCAATATCACCATCCCGATAATTATATAATTAAGGACATTGAAGATTATCCCGCCCATTTACATATCGATCTGCTACCCCGAGCACAACGGATGGGAAATGGTAAATCTTTGATGAATACATTAATTAAATATCAGAAGACGAACCATGTCCCCGGCCTTCATTTGGGTGTCGGTGAGATAAACTACGGAGCCATTACCTTTTATAAAAAAATGGGGTTTACTGAACTTGAGAGACACGATGACGTAATCTTCATGGGGAAAAAGTTTTGATATTTATAGGCAGGAAAATACTTCCTTATCCTAATCCATTTTCAGTATTTACCTTGTATTGCTTTATCAAATTGGTCTAACTTTTGCGTTACAGGATGCGAACACCTTATTAAAAAACAGGATCAATCATGACTCTGACAGTACTAGACTACAGCATTATCTTTCTTTATATTATCGGCACCGTAATACTTGGAATTTATATCGGGCGGAAAATGAAAACTGGCGAAGATTATTTTCTTGCCGGGCGTGATCTTCCTTGGTGGGCGATTGGGATGTCACTTGTTGTCACCGATATAGGTGCAGTTGACATGGTTGGAATCGCTGGATCAGCCTATTTGTACGGAATCGTGTTAGGAAATTATGATTGGTTGGGGAGTGTTCCTGTCATGATAATTGGAGCCTTCCTCTTTATTCCGATGTTCTGGAAAAGCAAAGTTACCACAATCCCGGAATGGCTGGGTAAACGTTATAATGTCACTGTCCGCACCACCTCTGCACTAATTTGGGGAGTATATATGGCTATGGGACTTGGGATTGTTCTCTATGCCTCTGCTGTTATGTTCAACGTTCTTTTAGATTTGGATCCAAAAATTTTGGTTGTTACAAAAGACAGATTCACCTTTGAACAGGTTGCAAATGTTACCGGCGCGAAAAAATATAATTTTATCCTAAAAGAAAATATTGAAGGCGCCGGTGAAGCAATCGAAGTCCAAAAACCAAACATTGTTCTGATTGACGAATCTATAGAAAGTTCAACATTCCAAATACACGTGAATGAGGATATACCAATAAAATATTTTAATGTAACTGAAGTTGACTCAAGCTGGGGTGTTTCTGTACAAGAGCTTGCCCGCCCGCCAAGTTGGACAATCTTATATTCCATTATCCTGATGGGCGTTCTCATTGGCATATACACGTTGCTCGGCGGACTTAAAGCCGTTGTGTACACTGATGTTATCCAGTGTTTTGTGATGCTGGGCGGTTCTTTGTTTATTCTGTTCTTTGGAATCTATAAAATGGGCGGAATCACAGAATTTGTCGATATAATTCATCAGCTTGGCGCCCGTACAAAAGATCACTTTAGCTTGGTCTTACCGGCTGATACTAAAACACCACATCCATGGTCCGGTATTTTACTGGGACTTGGACTAGTCCTTGCCAATGCATACTGGATTGGGAATCAGACCATCGTTCAGCGGACGCTCGGTGCACGATCAATGGCAGACGCGAAAGCATCTTACGTTTTCGGATCTCTGTTAAAAGTATTGATCCCCTTTGCAATGGTCGTACCGGGAATTCTGGCTTTGGCACATAATCCAAATATTACGGATGCCGATAAAGCTATGGCTATATTGGTACGCGATTTGATGCCGGCCGGATTAATCGGTTTGTTCTTTGCCTCTTTTATCGCCGGATTGATGTCCAGTGTGGATTCTGCTCTCAATTCTGCCGCGACAATTTGGACGAAAGATATTTATCAACGGTTTATAAAACCAACCGCTACTGAAGGGCATTATCTGAAAGTGGGACGATTCATTACGTTCGTTCTATTGGCTTCAGCTATTTATTTTGCTCAATTCGCTACAAAATTTGAAAGTATTTATGATCTGACTCAAACACTGTTGTCTCTTTTCCAGGGACCAAGTCTGGCAATCATTATCCTTGGAGTACTTTGGAAACGTACTACCGGGGCCGGCGCATTGGCCGGGCTGATATCTGGAGTTCTATTTTCGGGATCTATGCTTTGGATACACAATAATGCTTCGGTACCATTGTTTCAAGTTTCGGAACCCTTCCTATACATTGCGCTATGGTCTTTTGTCCTGTCTATCGCAATTACGATCATTGTCAGCTTACTAACGAAACCGGAGCCCGAAGAAAAACTTCGCGGGCTCGTCTATCGCTACGATTGAGGAGAAACCCATGTTACAGATACTTCCAACTCTTTCAGCCAAATCAACTGCTATTGCGGATTCTTTTGCCAACATTCTTCGTGTGCCCGGCGATTGGCTACGCGGACTTGTCATGGCCATTAATATCACAGTTGCCAGAGGATTTTTCATCCTCTATTTTGTTCTTCTTATCATCTGGGTCTCAACACTTCCCAAGGATGAAATCCTTCTCAAAATGAGATCCACCGGTAAAGAGGTAAACTTGCGCCCCTACGCTTTAGCTGCTTTGACCTCACAAGTTATCATTTACATGATCTTTTAGCTTCCGTGAAACACGGACTTCGTATTACGGGGATATTCCTTCTGACTGGTCTTATCTTCGGTCAAAGCAAGTTTTCACCTTCTTTCATAAGCGATGGACTATTAAACACTGTCACCGAACCTACAAATCAAATGATTTTGGGTGGTGCCACGCTTGGCGCCCTGTTGGCTTATCCAATCGACCTCAAAGTAAAGAGTTTTGCCCAAACCAAAGGACTGCTGCCAAAAAATGTTTCTCATTTTGGAGATGAATATGGGGGAAGATGGGCTCATTGGGTTTTATGGTCTTCAATCTTGGCAACATCCTGGGCTAATAAGGATCACGGCCGAAACGTGTATCGGAAAATGGAGTATTCCACGGCTGCGATGGTGACGAACGGAATCATAACACACCTCATGAAAGTCTCTTTCGGACGCGTGCGTCCGAACGGCGGGTGCTGTAAATCGTTTCCGTCCGGACATACATCGCATAGTTTTACGGTGGCAGCCATAGCGCACGAACTTTTCGGGGACGCCGTCGGAACAATTGCATATCTGACCGCTGCCTTGGTTGCTGTCAGTCGGATCAATGATAACAAACATTATCTCAGCGATGTGGTTCTTGGCGCCGGACTGGGGACTGTCATCGGTCGCGGATTCTCCTCACAATACAATAAAGGTGTTTCCATCATTCAACCGTCCGCCAAATTATCCCTGCGAATTGCACTCCCCCTATAATTTATGCCGTACAATCTTTTAATATTTTCTCTATTCTTCACGTTGCAGTCCTGTTCTCATATTCCCAATTTGGGAACAGGTCATCCCAGAGGATATCCTAATTACACATTGTTGGAATGGTCGATATTGCTTGGATTGGAGAAGTTAGTTGACGTAAAACCACCCATTCCTCCAACGGTAATTGAGTACCGTGATATTGTTTACAAAACCACCGAAAGTCGCCCTCTCAAACTGGATATTTATCACCCACGTAATTTGGATAAACCAACACCGGTATTGATATTTATCCATGGAGGCGCTTGGAAATCTGGTGATAAATCAGATTACCTGCGATATCTTGTAGATTTTGCGGAACGGGGATATGTTACGGTGAGTCTTTCTTATCGATTCTCGCAAGAAGCTGTGTTCCCGGCAGCTGTTAAAGATGTTAAATGCGCTCTTAAGTGGATTCGGTCTCATGCTGAAGATTACTTCATCGACCCTAATCAAATCGCCGTAATCGGAGGTTCCGCCGGTGGGCATTTGGCTATGATGATTGGATATTCTCCTGAAACAGAAATATTTGAAGGAAATTGTGATTGTGATTCGATAAGCAGCCGGGTGAACGCTGTTGTAAACTTATACGGCGCCGTAGACCTGACAACTGATTTTGCCATCGCGCAACAGTCAGCAAAACAGTTCATAGGGGGTGAATACAATGACCACAAAGAAGCATACCAAAATGCCTCGCCTATTAATTACATCACAAAAGATGATCCGCCAACTTTGATTTTTCACGGGACATTAGATACAATCGTTCCGGTAGACCAAGCCGATATTTTGACCGATAAACTAACGAAAGTTGGCGCTCCATTTATTTACCATAGATTGAAAGGTTGGCCGCACACGATGGATGCCGCTATGTCTGTCAATCAATTTTGCCAATCAGAAATGATGAAATTCTTTGAAACCTATGTTCCATTATCCAACGAATGAAACGTCTTCTCGTAATATTATCCATCGTGTTAATAATGACTGCCTGTAAAGAGAACGATCCGGATATCCATAAGACGTGGGCTGAAAGGCTTGGTTTCCCAAGGGGCAGCCGGGTTTTGATCCTTCATGCCGATGATGTGGGGATGAATCATGAAGCCAATACCGCCGCACAATCGTTACTCGAAAACGAACGTATTCAATCCGCTGCCGCCATGGTCCCCTGCCCGGCATTTGAAGAATTCACCAATTGGATCCTTAATAATCCGGAAGTTGATTTGGGACTTCATTTGACGCTTACCAGTGAATGGAGTACGTATCGCTGGAGCACTGTCGCTGACTCTGTTCCAGGATTGTTGGATGAAGATGGGTTTATGTGGCACGAAGTAGCCGATGTTGTACAGCACGCATCCGCCGACGAAGTCGAAAAGGAGATCCGCGCTCAAATCGAAAATGCTGTGTCATATGGAATACAACCTGGTCATCTGGATACACATATGGGGACACTGTACGGAAGGGCTGAATTTGCAGAACGCTTTTTGAAGGTTGCTGAAGAATATGATATTCCGGCTTTAGTCATCGAATTCACCTCCGAAATTTTAGATAGATTGAGAAGCGACGGAATCAATATCCCGGATGATGTCGTTGACATTACGGCGGAGTACTCATTACCAAAGGTGGATGATTTTTATGCTGTACCTTATGGAGCTACTTACAAAGAAAAGAAGCAAAATTTTATAGATTTGGTTCAATCGTTAAAACCCGGAATTACGGAGATTATTTTCCACCCAAACCATGATTCTTCCCTTCTAAGACAAATCACCGTTCACTGGCAGCAACGCATCTGGGAGACGGATATGTTTCATGATACTGAGATTATTCAGTTTTTGGCAAATGAGGATATTCTTTTCACGGATTGGAAAGATATAATGGCAAGATTCCGATCCATCAATCGTACGGATCAGTGAATAATCAATTCTGTAAAAACAGGCCAGTGATCGGATAGTTTCTTTTGCGGATCTGTGGATTCAATTCGTTTCCACCCATTCGCTATAATTGTATCACCGAAGTACAATATATGGTCGATCCTTGTTCTTCCGAAAGCGGTGGGTACATTATTATCAAGCCCCGTTTCGCTCGACTTTTCGGAAGATAAATACGCGTCATTCCAACCGTTACTGACCAGAAGGTCATATCGTCCGCGCGTCGGATCGGTGTTGAAATCACCCATCAATACTATGGGTAGTCCTGTATTGGTGAGTTTCTTTAACATTTTTGTATTCAACTCTGCCATTCGTGATTGGCTGGGCATTGTATTGTCAAAGTGCGTATTCATCACAAATATTTCCCGGCCGGATTCTATATGACGGAACTTCCCCCAAATTAGTATTCGTGGAAAATCATTTCCAAACCCCAGGGATGGTCTTTGCGGTTCCGGAGACAACCACCACCAGCCATGTTCGATAAGGTCATATTTATCAGACCTGTACATTAGAACAACGTCCGTAAAATGGACAATATTCTTCTTAAAATACAGGACATCATAAACCGGTAATTGTTTATTCAAATAGGAAACCTGCCATGGAGTAGGCTCTTGTAATCCGATAAAGTCTGCATCTGATTTTTCCAAAATTTTGGCACATAGTTGTTTACGATCATCCCAAGACGATATTCCATTTTTCTCCTCTATCTCTACCAATACGTTGAATGTAACAATTTTAATGTTCAATACCGTCGGTGTACTACTTTCAACTATAGCAACATCCGAAGGATAAAATCGCGTACCGTCAGAAAACAAGCCCGGAAACTGTAACAGTAGCTTGACCATGAAATAGACAAATAGAGTTTTCATTTCTTTTGTGTTTTATTCGCTATTAACATTAGTATCAAACTATAAACAAAAATTCCAACACCTATCAATGTAATAGGTGCCCCATATTCTTGGTGAATATCATTGTAAGCGCCCAATCCCTCTACTTTAGCCAACAACATTAACCCGGTGGCAATTAAAATAAATGAGCCAATACCACCTAATATTCCATACCGTATAAGAAAATGATTTTTCAAATACATGCAGAGTTTACATGTATTTCTGCGGTTGGTCAGCTGTATCATAATGACGATCCAAATTAACCACGAAAATAACTGAATAACCGTTAGTCCACGAAAATAATAATAGATGAAATACAGAGGGCTTACCACCATTTGACCTTTGGGAATCAGAGAGCGATCACGATAGATTATCACTTGTATTTTCTCCTGTTCGTGTCCTCTGAAAATACTCATAATCGATTGGGTTTTGTCATCATAATCCATTTCATGCCAACCCGGTATTTTAAGAGCATTCCAGGTAAAACATGCTGTTCCATAACCGTGATAGTCTGAAGATCCGATCATTAACAGATCATCATCAACACAATTTTGGACAATAGCTTTGTGAACTCTTTCCGGATAAAATACATCGTTTTGATTAGCAATTTCAAAACCATCCACACCTTTGTCAATATAGAACTGAATAGAATTTCTCTCCCCCTCAAACCAATGCGCCACAATCGCAGATCCGCTCTGATCATGAATAGCATCAATCGCTTCTTCATCTGTAAATCCTTTTGTAATCGTATTACGTTCAAAGCCCAGCAATAAAATATGATTGCTTCCGGAAAATTCCTCACCACATAAGATCAGTGGATCAGGAGAGACTTTTCCCTGTCGTTGCCGTTCAATAAATTTAAGCGTCTGCTCATGGTGGTTGTGATCTGTGATGAAAAAAGCATCAAATCCGTTATTTTCATGCCAATCTTTCATGTCCCTTTGACTTATTAAACCGTCATGACTGTAATGAGTATGACTATGGGTACCCAAAAGAATTAGATCAGGATTGTGATTTGCAATGCGATTACTTGGTAATGGAGCGAAGATCATCATCAATAACACGGCCAGCCAAACACTGAAAGCGATTGGAATCATTGCAACCCATTTCAGCAACCTCTTCCGAATAGAATGTCGGGATATCTTCCTTATCAATGACAAAATAAAAGCGGCAATAATAATCCAAATAAATAACATAAAGAACTCTTCGACCGGATTTCCCGCCCGTAAATAGAACAGCATTGGACCGACAATCGGTTCGAAAATAATCCTCCAAATAGAGATAGATAAATCAAAGTCCTTTACGGGCAAGAGAGTTACCGCATCTAGAATACGGATTGGCTCATGGATGATCATATAGATGACTCCGATGATGCCAAAGATGATTAAAAGCTTAGTCTTGACATTTGTCATGATTTTAACATTAGGATAACGTGGTTATCATCATTAATATTCGCCAATCAATCTAAGACAAAATAATGCAACAAAACCCCGCCAAATATCTCATATTATTTCTACTTTCAGTTTCAGCTTCCTTTTCAAATAATTCGTTTAAAGCCGGATTTTCGGCAATGAAGATTACACCGGAAGTGATCGATACATGGGCTGATGTCAACGGAGATGCAAAATACGATCCTGATGACGGCGATACCTACGAAGATAATAATGGCAATTGCCGGTTCGATCCGATTTGGATCGCCGGGTTTCATCAAAGCCGCCCGGCAACAGGTGTCCATGATGATCTTTGGTCACGGGTAATGGTCATTGATGACGGAGAAATTCGCATAGCAATCGTGGCCTTGGATGCAATCGGATTCTTTTATGAAGATGCTGTTGATATTCGTGAATCCTTACCAAAAGAATTGGAAATAGACTATACGGTCGTCTGTAGTTCTCATGACCATGAGGCGCCGGATCTGCTTGGAATTTGGGGCGACGGTCTCTTCACAAGTGGTGTCAACAAGGATTATCTACAGTCTGTAAAGGATCAAACAATCCTCGCCATTACGGAAGCAGTAAATAATTTGCGTCCGTCTGAATTGAGATTTTCTCAAGATATGACCGGGGCGGAACACTTGGTTCAAGATACTCGAAAACCGATTGTTTTAGATCCCGGAATTCGTATTATTCACGTAGTTGATACAGAATCGGACACCACACTTGGAACACTAATTTCCTGGGCGAATCACGCTGAAACACTTTGGAGCGACAACCTTCTAATCAGCTCTGATTTTCCGCATTATATTCGCGATGGCGTTGAAAACGGGGTCCGCAACAATGGTAGAGTTGTAATCCCCGGTGTCGGCGGGACGGCAGTTTATGTTAATGGAGCGATCGGCGGACTGATGACAACCAGACCAAATTTCCCAATCCCCGATCCAATCACCAATGAAATTCATATTGGAGCCACATTCGAAAAAACCCGCGCTCAGGGTTTACAAATCGCTAAATTAGTGCTTAATTCTGTCCATGGAAATGCGGTTGAATCCATAACATCAGGAAAAATAAGTTTGGTATCCAAGCCAATTTTCTTACCCGTTGATAACTGGAAATTCCGCCTTGGGTTTTTTCTTGGCATTCTTGACCGTAAAATGTCTGGCTGGATGAAAACCGCAACTGAAGTGGCTGCCTTCCGAATCGGTCCGGCAGATTTTATCGCCGTGCCGGGAGAAATTTATCCTGAAATGGTAAATGGCGGAATTGAAGCCCCTGTCGGCCAGGATTTCAACCTTATGCCACAAGAAATTCCGCCACTAAGGGAGTTAATGCCAGGAAAATTCAAATTTGTACTGGGATTGGCTAACGATGAAATCGGGTATATTATACCGAAAAGTGAGTGGGATACAAAGCACCCCCACCTTTATCATGACCATAATTCACCATACGGTGAAGAAAATTCCATGGGGCCGGAGACCGGAACCATCATCTATCGTGAGTTACGTAATGTACTGGAGGAGCTGAATGGCCGAGACTCAAATTAAAGAAAAACTTCTGCATGGTGGGCTTATCGGAACGATCGGGGCAATACAATTTGTAATTTTTTCGGCGCTTGCGATGGTTTTCTACACCGGCGGGACGGCCTGGAATCATAACGCCGTCGGCTATACTTTTTGGCTTAATATGTTCAGCGACCTTGGACGTACGGTCTCCTATTCCGGTGAGATTAATACTGTTTCCTCCATTATCTTTAATTTCGCACTGACTCTGTTCGGAGCAAGTTTGTTCGCCTTTTATTTTGCTTTGCCAACTACGATTCATAGAAACCGTTCTCTTATTGCTACATTCCGAATCATCGGGTTTGTTTCGGCAGCTGGGATGATTCTCATCGGAGTATCCCCTGATGATATTTTATCTGAGTTCCATATGATTGGCGTTTGGGTGTGGGCGATTCCATTGTTTATTGTTTCAGTACTGACGGCATATTCCGGGCTTAGGGTGAAAAAGAGATACGGACTTCTTAGCGTGGGATTGGCTTTGTTGGTTGGTGTTCACATCGGGCAGGGATTAGCCGACATGTGGGGTCCGATTATTCCGATAACCCAAAAGATTGTCGTCTATTACAATGTCATCTGGATTCTGTATCTAAACCACCGATAACGAATATGAGGTTTAAAATGTCGGTTGGTAAATTGGTTAGCTGGTGATTGGTTAGTGTCGATGCGTAGTACTCGCCTGCCAGAGTAGTAAATACCAATTTTTAATTAACAATTCCTGTTTTGTAATTCATTTTTTTCACCCGTAAGCATTTCCTCGCTTCATCGTAGTACCAATCAGAATTCGAAGTTAAGCGGGTTTCGTTAAATTCAACTGTAGTCGGGGGTAAATCTGTAAAAATATTAAAGATCAGCGGTAATTCGTCTCCGGATGTATTGATCTCACAACGATTATTAACCGTTTTAATCGCCACATGTAGCTTCCTATCATCTTCAGGTAGGGTAAAATCCCTTTTTGTATCAATTCCTCCGTAGACATTTAAGGTTAAGCATCCAATAGAGTTTTCATCACCGAAACCAGTGTAAGACCGTGAAATATTCATCGGTATGATACTGCCATCACGTACAAATACCGGAAATTCATCGATCGGAAAATCCATTTCGATCTCAGTGTGACCGGTATATTTTATTTCTTCATTAAAGAAATAGGCCCAGGTCCCTTTCGGAAATTTTACTTTGCGTCTGGAGCCAGGCTCATAGATTGGTGCAACCAGTAAATCCTTTCCAAACAAGTACTGATATTTTCCGCTGACGGGTTTCATTAATGTCTGTCCCCCCTGACGCTGATCTTCTAACGCAGAGTAGATATACGGTATCAGTTCGGTATGCAACCACGAATATTTGCGGATTATTTCAAGTTCTTCGTTTGACCGTTTCCAGAGCCGACGTTCGCCGTGACCGCCATTGAGGAACAAACCACAAAAAGTCGAAAACTCTGCCCAGCGGATATAAATTTCAGCAGGAAAAGAGTCACGGGCAGAATAACCTCCAACGTCAGAGCCGATCACGCCATAACCCAATTCGGCACTCTTCAAAATATCTCTAATGGCTTCTTCGATACCTTCATTTTCAATATTCCAGGCATGATCCTGATCACCTACCCATGATACAGGAGCAGCATCCAAGGGTGCAAATCCTTCCGGATGCCCTCCCTGATCAACAGAGCGGGATAGCGTAATGAACTCCGAGTTTTGGGAAATTCCATGTTTGTATTCATCCCGATAATAATGATCCATGTATCCTCGAGTTGTCATCCATCCGGCATGTGTTTTTTGATACGGAATAGGAATTTTCCCTAATTTTGAAGAAAAGAATGTGCTTGTCCCGTCAAGTTTCCATCCATCAATCCCCCAATCGAACAATGGCTGCTGCATTCCACACCACCATTTCATCGCCTTTGGATTCGTATAATCGATTAAACCGCCATCACCTTTCCACCAGTCAAATTCATATCCGTTCCCAATCAAAAACCCGTTTCCTTTGGCGTGATTGAACCACTGTTGAGAATTTTGTATGCGGGTATCTTTACTATAATAATTGACCATTGTTGTCATCCACAACACGACTCGATAATCATTATCCTGAAGATCTGTAAAAAATTCCTTAGGTTTTGGATAACGAACCGTATCTACTGCAAAGTCATTATAGCGTGTGCTCCATGGACTATCAATCAGGATTGTTCTGACCGGAATATCATATTTTTTATATCCATCCAGCAGTTCCCATACCCTTTCGGCTGTATTAATGTCATCTTCCCATAACCAGCATTCCAATGCCCAGGCTGGAGTGTGTGGTATTTCGGAGTGGCGTGTATGATTAAAGGGCATCCCCCAAAATGGCAATGCCCAAAACAGCCAGAACAATAATACGGCAACAAAGAAATACATAAAATAACCCTTCATGGTTTTTCAATATTCCTAACCTATTTTACAATGGCCAAAGTTCCCTTTTGTAACCGGCCATAACTTTCTTCGA
>JACNKV010000031.1 GCA_014381855.1 Fidelibacterota bacterium
ATCGAGTTCTGCATTTTGCCTCTTTGTTTTACGCCCTTTCCGCTAGTCAAACCATAATGGAATTTATGACATATTCTAAAATGTCTAAACCTTTTAAATCAAAAAGTTTGAATAGCCATAGTTTTGGGATGAGCCGAAAAAAGTTGCGAAGGGATGTGTTCATTAGTTGACAAAATATTATCACTTATCACTGAGTTTTCCCAATTCAATTACAAACTCGTCAAACAATATTTCTTTCAACCATTTATTTGACTCAATCATTTCTTTAGCATACTTCATGCTATTTTTTTCATCTAATAAACTATTCTCAAACAGTATTAGAATTACCCTAAGTCCTCTTATTACTTCAATTCCTTCCAAAGAACAATATTTGGATAATCGAGTATCATTTGTAATTAATGGACTTTGTAAATCTCGTGCAAATATATAGCATAAATAATCAGGGAATGTGTTTCGTCTATTGGTTAAATACAGGTCAAGAGCTTTATTGACCTGTTCATCTGTAGCTGTGGGGATTTGAATAAGAAGTTGTTCGGATTTAGATTCTGATAACTGTTTAACCTCATCAAATACCTGTTCTGGAGTTACCAATGTTGAGATATGTTTTGAATATAAATGAAGTAAATTTTCTTCCGTATCCAAAAAATCAATTAACACATTTGCATCAATTACATTTAACTTTTTATCTGACATATTCAAATTTATCTACCCAAGAATCCATTAAATTTCTAAAGTCAGGCAGGGGTAGTCTTAATATTTCTGCACCTCTTGAGATTGATATTTCATCTTTTTCAATCGCCTCCCGAGTTAATGAATGCAATTTAGTCTCAGAAAAATCGTATTTTTCTAAATGACTTGGTTCACTGCTAATGTCATTTTCTGGAATAGTTGAGCGGAATATATCTTTAGAAAGAGAATCAGGTTCGTCTTTTTTCATTAAAGATTTTCTTGATATCATTCGATATGCATTTTGAAACTCAATCCAAATATTAATTCCAGAGTCTATGTGTTGTGATAGTCTATACAATACAGTTTTGTATGATACATGAAACATTCGTTTTATTTTGAAAACTCTATCTACAAAATGTATCCCACGGGATTCTTCCCATTCGTCTATAAATGCCTTTTCAGGCATTAAGAAATGTGAAGCAAACACATTGGCTTCTAACTCTTCATCTTTATTTTCACTAGTTTCATTTTCGCAATATGAATCAGTATGTAAAATCAAATGACCTAATTCATGAATTGCTGAGAATATCCATCTTTCAACAGGTATAGTGTCATGAGTATTAACTACAATCGCGGGACCGCCATCTGATTTTCCTACACTTAATCCAAAAAAATTATCTGACCGTAATGGTCTTTCGTAAATTTTAATACCTTTAGATTCAAGCAATCCACAAACATCAAAGATAGGTTCATCAAGTCTGAGTCCAAAAAATTCTCTTGCTAATTCTGAAGCACGAATTGATTTATTCAAGTCAAGAGAAATGTTAACACACTTCTCTGATAATTTGTCAAGAGTAGAATTCGGGTTTTGATTTAATATTTCTTCCAAGAAATTATAATTATCTATCCATTGAGCAACTTCAGACAAAATTTGATTTCTACTTTTTAATTTTTTGAATGCTCTAAATCTAACTGAATGTAATTCTCTTACAGGTATGAGCAATTCTTCAAATCTTATATCCAAAGCTTTTGATATTTTTTGAATATTATTTACTCTAGGAACTGATTTTCCTCTCTCAATTTGCCCTAGCTGAACAAGAGATATTTCTGCCTTATCTGATAACTCTTTTTGAGTTAATCCTTTGGCATAACGATGCTTTTGAATATTCTTACCAATGTATGATTTGTCCATTATTTATCCTTTCCACTATTAGTAATTTACTAAATATTATAAATATCACACTATGATAAGTTTCATTATTTTTTTAACTATTTTATAATTCAGTTTGTCTGATTGAGGGAAATCAAAATCGCAGATTTGGTGGTATTGGATTATAGCACAAAACTTACGTTAACCACATAATACTCAACTTGCTATATTCAATGTTAGCATCTGTTTTTCTTATCTGTAATTATCTATTTCAGAACTATCATGGAAAATCCGGAAACATTCGGACACCATTCCGGAAGTTCTTCGGACACCTAACTAGTGTGTTCGATGAAGAAAGTGAGGATAAATGAAAACGAAAAGAAGACTCACCAGTCATCTGGGTTAGAGCGGAATTCCATTCTAATAACAGTTACTGATTGAATACCCCCGCTGCCTTTGACTTTACAAACTGTTGGAAACTGTGGGAATAATGTTTGACATAATTTAGTGGCACAGACTTACCCCACACGACATCTGTCGGGTCTTTGTGAACCAAATACATTTTATCGTCAAAGTTCCAGAAGATGAGTGTTACAGTCTTGGGTTTGAGCTTAAAGAGATCTTTAAGGTTGTGCAGGTTTGACACATGAAGCATCAGATAATCTGCACCGGTATCTTGAATTTCATTATACAGATTCTCAGTTAGGAAATCAAACGGGACATAGGTGGACGGGTCGATCCAGAAAACCTGTCCCGTTTTCTGTCCGGGGTAAACTGTCTTGATATAGTTTAAAACGTCAGCGGAGATGGAGCTGATCATGGCATGCTCAGCGATACCTCTTTGTTTTATATCTTGAACGATTTGATCAACAAGCTTCTTGTCAGCAGTTTTGTCACCGCTAGATTTAATTTCAATATTGATATGTTTACGTCCAATCACATCCATAACATCGTAGTATAGGGCAATATTATTACCGGTTTTTTCTTTCAGTGTATCAAACGTAAGACTATTGATTTTCCTGAAACTTCCGTACAGCCTTAACAAAGTCTTATCATGATAAGCAACGATCTTCCTGTCCAAAGTATACTGTACATCAAATTCAATAAAGGTAAACTGGTTGTTATTTACAGCAGAAGAGATTGCGTTTAGTGTATTTTCGGTATAACGGTTAGAGTCTCCTCTGTGAGCGCCGATACTGCACCGGTATTTTCTCATATCCGGCGGTGGGGTTTGTGACAAGGTCTCTTGTTCTATCACTGTATCCAGTGTAGTTAGAGGAGCACCGCATCCAGCCAAGATTAACACCAGACTGCAGGATATAAGTTTCTTTGGTATCCGCATCATTTCTTAATGAAAGGTAAGTAAAACTGCTTATATGTTTAAAGAATAATCGGCTTAAGGACAACACACTTCGTTAAAATTACAAAACCCAGGAACCAAATCAATATCTTGGTGTATTAGAGACTAACTAAGGGATAGTCCCGAAAGGGGCGAACAAAGGAGGCCGGATGTCTGCCTGTTAAGGGCGGAGTTTCGGTTTTTTTTCATTCACCTTAGAAAGGGGCGCGCCATGCCGAAAATGCTACCACGTTTAATGTATACACTCCTCACAGGAGCCTTGCTTATTACCTTTGGATATGCGGATATGCAGATGCCCGCATTCAAGCTCACAGATGACCTTGCAGCGGGGTTGCTTCTTGTTAAAGATGACACCCCAGGGTATTACAAAGAGATTCCGAAACTGGATACCGATGTCAATATCAGGATTGACGGGATGGCAGTAACTGCCACCATCGATCAGGTCTACACTAATAATAATCCAATGCCTATCGAAGCAATCTATGTATTCCCTTTACCGGAGACCGCGGCAATCAATGAGATGCAGATCATTGTCGGTGACAGGTTTATTCAGGGAATCGTAAAGGAAAGAGATGAAGCGAAGAAGACATACGAAAAAGCAAAGAAAGAAGGAAAACGAGCAGCGTTAACAGAACAGGAACGACCGAATATCTTCACAAACTCCATTGCGAATATCATGCCGGGAGATACGATCATTGTCCGATTAAAGTATGTTGATGTGGTTCACTATGACCATGGCAGATTTACGTTCAGGTTCCCGACGGTTGTAGGTCCAAGGTATATCCCCGGGAATCGTATAATTGGTTACTCCGGCAACGGCTGGTCCTTTGATTCGGATGTCGTCCCGGATGCAAGCAGGATTACACCGCCTGTTCTTCCCGAAACAAAGAAAACCGGAAATATGATCACGTTTACGATTGAACTCAACACCGGACTTGAGTTAGAACATGTGGAGTCGCCCTCACACAAAATCAACATGACAGATACGGCTGAAGGAGAAAAACAAATCACACTCTCAAATACATCCGATATCCCCAACAGAGATTTTATTCTGAACTACACAGCAAAAACAGGGAACATACCGGAAGCTGCATTATTCTCTGCGACAAAAGGGGATGAAGATTATTTTATGCTCATGACGATTCCTCCGAAGATCACGGAAACTAACCCTCTCCCCAAAGAGATTATTTTCATCATGGATATCTCAGGGTCGATGGCAGGAGAATCTATCTATCAGGCAAAAGAAGGACTTAAAACCGCTGTGGCCGCATTAAACAGAGATGATTATTTCAACATCATTACTTTCAATGATAAATGCACCTATTTTCAGCCCGGCCATGTCCTTGCGACAAATTTTAACAAAACCCAGGCGAATCAATTCATATCAAAGCAGGATGCATCAGGTGGCACCGCCGCACTCCCTGCCATAGAAGCCGGATATTATATGGCGGGGAGGAAAGATGCGGTCGCGATGATTTTCTTTATGACAGACGGTTCAGTCGGGAATGAGGATGAGTTGCTGAGAACCATTAAATCAGGAAGTACGACACAGAACATTCGGTTCTTTCCCATCGGGATAGGATCTGCTCCAAACAGCTTTTTGTTACGAAAAGCAAGTGAATACGGAAAAGGAACCTTTACCTACATCTCTACAGTGGGGTCGGTGGAATCCAAAATGATGGAATTGTTCAAGTTGGTTTATCAGCCGGTGTTTACGAATGTCTCTTTGTACATAGATGGAGAGAAGGAAATCTACCCAAATCCAATCCCTGATCTTTTCCAGGGACAACCTTTAGTCATCTTCGGAAAGTTGAAAGGCAAGGCAAAGGATGTAACATTAAGAGGAAAAACCTCTCAGGGATATGTGTCCGTTAATCTTCCGTTGGATTTAGAGAACGCAGGAAAAGAACCGGGCATCCCAACCCTTTGGGCACGAAAGAAGATATCAGGATTAATGGACTCTTACCGGCTGGGTGATAAATCCGCCAGACAGGAAGTCATCAATCTTGCCGTTGAGCATTCTCTTTTAACTAAATTCACGTCCTTTGTTGCCGTGGAGGATAAAATTGCAAATTATACAAAAGAATTGGCAACCATTGCCATTCCGACCGATATGCCAAAGGGATGGAGACATGGTGCTGTCTTTAATAAAATGAACCACAAAGGACTGATGCTGGTAAATAATACACAGTCATCAAATTCCAGGATACAGTTTGTTTCACTTCCGCAAACAGCCACGAGTTATCCGTTACAGTTTATTATCGGTCTTGTTTTGATATTAACCAGTCTTTTACTCAAACGTTATTTCTGGATGAAAAAGACATGAGAAAGATATTAAGGATTATCCCCGTTGTTTTGGTGGTTGTCGGTATGTACCTTGCAGGACGCTCAATGATGTATTATGCCAAAGGAGCGGCAACACGGGCGTTTATTGTTAAAGCTTGGGAGGAGACTAAGGAAAACAAGGAAGACACATCGCC
>JACNKV010000030.1 GCA_014381855.1 Fidelibacterota bacterium
CGTGTGTATCCTTTGGTAAATCGTAGCCAATTGTCGTCGTTGGATTGAATGGGTTAGGATATGCCGGGCTCAGAGAAAATGTAGTGGGAATATCGGACAATGTGGTTTTGATTAATTTGTACTCCGCATTTCCGCCGGGCAACTCCATAACCCCGTTATCACTCAAATTGTATTCTTCGCCGGTTACACTATTCACGAATAGCCACACAGTATTCACATCTAAAATGTCGTATTCAACGGTTATTAAACCTTCGAAAGGTTGAGAAACTTCAATCACACACTCATTCGATTCACAAAGTTTGGTATTACCGGAAAAACGAATATCCGTTGCACCAACCGGTGGTTTGGGTGGCAAACTGTAACTCAATATTTCGTTTTCAGGAATGTCTGCACCAAAATATAGGGTCATGTTATTAAGAGTTAGAGTGTTCGTGTGTTGAAGAGTTAGAGTGTTAGAGTTGGTGCGCTTTGCTCTGGCGTTGGCGGAAAGTAAAATATTCCCCTCGCCGTAGCTTCTCAGCCAGTAGCCATAACCCGGTTCAATCGTTTCCGTACTCACATACCCTACATCGTAACCGTAGAGAGTTCCTTGAATAATCAAATCGTTCTGATCAACAATGTTTTCTATTTCAAGCGGAACAGAAACACCGGAAATCAAATTCCACCCTTCGTGAAGAGGGACGAGAATATTTATAAGCAGACTCCCTGTGTAAACACAGTCCCCGCTTTCTGCAAAACGATGCCAATATCCAACCCCCGGATTAAGCATATCCGATAGCACATAACCATCAATGGAATGAAAATAATACAAGGTGTTCTCATACGCCATAGGACAGTCATACTCATATAAATCTAACGGTGTACCAACAAGATTCCAATCGGTAGTGTATGGATAAATCATTTCCGGTTGAAACTCAAACGCACCCATGTCAATCCCATTACCAGCAATACGCGGATTACCCGCAAGGTCAAACTCCGGCAATACAATTCCTTCAGGCAGATCAAGCGTTCCGGCATCTACACAGGGAGAAATCCACTGTAAAGAATAATCATTCAAATCAGGGTTGGTAAAGTATGGTATTGTATCTAAATTTCCTTCCAGCCAAGTTAGAACATCCGGACTGTTTATTGTATTACATTCCCCCCAGGGATCCCGAAGACAAATGCCTTCTATTCCATTTTGTATTAAACTGTGGCTTACATTTATTTCATCAGCTCCATACGGTGTTGAAATAATCATCACTTCATACTGTGTTGGGTTATATAGAATACAATTATAAAAATTTCCACCGTTAATAATGGTTGTAAAGGTTGATTGATTCCCGGTAAATGTACAATTAATATAGTTTGTAACCGATTCCATACCCCCCGGGCCAATCACATTATTTCCTGCACTCGTATTATTTATAAATAAAGAACCAACAATATCTTTTTGCTCATCATGATACTGTTCGTCACCAATTCCTATAATACGATTATTACCATCTTCACCGGGTGTTGCAATTGATGAATTGGAAAATATACAGTTCTCAATAAGAATACTGTCATTACATATAAAATACAATCCGGCAGAGCATTGACCGGTTGAAGATTGGGGACAGGGAACATATAAATTCTCAAAAGTGCAGTTTCGAAATATGCCGTTACTTTTTGATGCCCATATTCCGGCATTCCATTCCGCAACACAATCACGAAAGGTTACGTTTTCAAACAGCATATTATTTGTCTTATAAAAATAATTTGTTTCGCGATCATCACTAATACAATCTTCAATTGTTAAATTTCTATAAATTATATTTTCAGTACCAGATCCAAGTATGAATTTTCTACAGTTGTCAGAACCTTGTAATGTGAAATTTTCTATAGTAATATTTTTTGCTCTACTTGTCAATAAATACAGAGAAATAGAATTATTAATTAAAAAAGTAGACTCCATGTTATCCCCGATGAGATTCACATAGGGCTTACAAAAAATGGGAAATATCTGTCCGTCATCCCAGTGGTATTCTCCGGCAGCTACATGAACCGTCTTTGGATATTCGGGGTCAGACTGAATTTTATGAACGGCAAATGCAATATTTTTCATAGGTTCATCCGGGGTCAGTCCGCTGTTTTGATCATCTCCATCCGGCGATACATACAAATCATGATTCACAAGCTCCATCCAGCCATGAAGGATATCAAAGGTGAAAAAGTCATATCCGCCATGAGGTGCCAATTGATCAAAATGATAGGCAAAATACTCCTGATTAGGATTTAATACCGTAAATGTATCAAGTACCACCGCAACTTCACCACAATCTACAGCACGGATATCAAACGGATAATTATTGTAGATATTACAACGGTTCTCTGGATCAAAATACACGGTACTCTCTTCGAACAAGGTTATGCCTATACCAATGTTATTGATTAAAGATGTACCTGAAATTGTTACTGTGGCATCCTCTATATAAATACCACCACCCTGTATAGCAAAATTATTATAGATATTGCAGTTTATTACATTACAACTGACTCTATCCACATCAAAATAGCTGGTTTTTATTAATACTCCCCCTCCTATACACGGTATATTAATATTATAATAATCTCCATACCCATTAGTAAGAGAAAATCCGTGGATGACGGCGTTTTGTTCTTCATTGCTGATACGAATACAAGATCCTGTGCCACTTCCGTCTATAATCGTTGAGTCAATGAATTCTTCGGCTTCAGTTATCATTTCAAGACTTGCAAGGGTGAGGTTGTCTTTTCCGTTAAAGTTCAGGTTTTCATAATACCGTCCCGGAAACACCAAAATCGTATCACCTTCCACTGCACCATCTATCCCTTCCTGAATAGTCGGAAAGTCTCCGCTCCCGTCATGATGGATGTGATGAACAGCTGAGAAAAGGAGAGAGGAGAAAAGGAGAAAGGAGAAAAGGATACGGGTGAAACTAGGAAGCATAGAATGTACAGACTGTTTTAAAATGATATACAGATGGCTTTTTCCCATCTCCCCATCTCCCCATCTCTTCTTCACCTTCTCACCGATACTATTTAATCATCATCATTTTCTTCGTAGATGTGAAATCTTTGCCACCATTGTTTCCACGTGCATGGATACTTACGAAGTAAAGTCCACTGGAGAATTCGGTTGCATCCCATTTCACCGAATGAAACCCTGCCTTTATCCTTGTATTGACAAGTTCATCCACCTGCCTTCCGGTAATATCATAAACCCTGAGGTTTACCCATCCATCTTCCGGAATGTCATAGGCAATGGTAGTCACAGGATTGAACGGATTTGGATAATTATTCCCTAACCGATATGATACAGGAAGAGTCGCGATGGAACGAATCTCATTGGCTTTCAAGCTTACTCTATACACCGGTCTGTGATTATCGGCTTCTACAACGTCTACATAGTGTATCTTGGCTGACTCCTTGATGAGAACAGCTTCTTCTCCTTCTCGGAGCTTCCCGCTGCCTTCCTGTCTTACCACCTCAAAACTCATGTTCTCTAAAGAACGATTGCCTTTGTACGCACGGAGATGAACCGGGTATTCAGTGACTTTTTCAGCTCCGATGCACTCATCATTGACAAAAATGCCGATTTCTTCTACTGTCTCTCCGTTTTCAACGGTATCAATAATGACAGGGGTGTAATCGGCAAGCTCTTCAAACTGAAAATTGTCGGTTGGAGTAAATGTAAATGAATTAAGAGTCTCCGAAGGAGGCTGCCATTTAAATATAAGACTGGTATCGGCAGTTAGGATGTACATCCCACCGTAATCAAATCGTCCGTCGGTTGAATTAGATGTCCAAACCCCATTGTCTTTTATCATGTACCAGTGCTGCGCTGTGATGGAAGTAAGATGTTCCAATACATAAGGAGAAAAGGCTTCTAATGGTTTTCTGCTTTTCTCAAGAAAGTATCCCACCCAGTTATCTTGATTCGCCCAAAGAGGAATGGATGTTTCAATGTCTTCTAGAAAGCCGGAAACGGGTAAGCTTACAGGTTCCTGACCAACCATCCAAATTTTGTACCCCTGAGAACTTGTGAACGTATGATCAAGGTGAGACCATTCATTATTAATATATCTTATAAACTCCCTTGGAGGATCATTGTTCAAAGGCGGTTTCCACTCGACGTGGTTTAAAATATCAACATCCAAAATATCAGCCAAGAGATACTCTGCCATGTCTCCGTCATATTCAAGGTCAATTCCATTATAGACTGAAGTAAGAGTATCAAGGGCTGGAAAACTCATCCACCTCCAGCCTCTATCTGTGAATCTAGACGGAAGCTCCCAGTTATCATACTTGTGGTTTATCGTTGGTACTGCACCCATATCCGGCGGGCTTCCGTCTTCATCCCAAGTACTTAATGGATCCCCGGAATCAATGCAGGGTGAATAATGATTTTCATCCCACTTCGGCATGTACAGGCTGTCCAATTGAGGGTCGGTTTCAATATTACCTTCACCTATCCAGCCGTCCTGAATATTTGAGTGGGTGATGTTGATGCTCATCGGATTGAAATTAGATATTCCATTCCATATTATACCATTTTTGAAGGTTAAAGTAGATCCCCCTCGATCAAATATACCACTTCCATCGCCCCAAACAATATTTCCAATGATTGTTACGTGATTAAAATCAGAATCTGAGTTTCCTATCAATATACCACCCCCGTCATCTTCAGCCGAATTTCCAGAAATTATTACGTTTTCTAAACTGAAATCAGAACTTATGATGGAAAGACCACCTCCGGAATCTTCTGCATTATTATCCCTTATTAAAATATTTGTTAAACTCATTTCATAAGATGATTCTATATGGATACCACCACTATTGTGAACAGCGTGATTATTTTTTATTATTAAATTTGCAAGTTTAGGACTTGAATATCGGCAGTAGACCCCACCACCAAAGCATTGAGGTCATCCTGGTGCTGTATTATTTCCATTCTGTATTGTAAACCCGGTTAGAAGGGTGGATAAATCTATAAGAGGAGAATCAAAACGTATTATAGTGTTTGTACCCTCACTACCATCAATAAAACATTCATTTACACCGCTGCCAATGAGTTTTATACCATTTGTTTCCGGCCAGATGATATTCTCAAAGTACGTTCCCGGCGCAACTAAAACCGTATCACTATCAACCGCATAGTCAATTCCGGCTTGAATGGTGGGTTGATCTCCCGGTACATGAATGACCGTGCCGGTTATAATCGAACTTGCAAAAAGTATTAAGAAGAATGTCATGTTTTTCATGATGAACCTCCAAAAGTGAGTTGACTAAACCTGCAACGGTTGAAAGTGTACTGCACAAACATTACAATATCAAGCGTTATTTCAGCAATACCACTTTCCGTGTTTTCGTGTAATTCCACGCTGTCATTTTAACAAAATACACCCCGCTTGAAAAATTGGAAGCATCCCATTTTATGGAGTGATGACCAGGCTCAAGTTTTTCATTCACCAATGTTTCTACTAACCGTCCGGTGAGGTCATACACCATTAGAGACGTTGCCCCGTTCTTATCGGGATCTCCGACACGCAACGTCTCTACGTTGTTTTGAGGTATCGAAAACGAAATCGTCGTCGTTGGATTGAATGGGTTTGGGTAATTTTGATGCAAAGCAAACTTATCCG
>JACNKV010000029.1 GCA_014381855.1 Fidelibacterota bacterium
TGAGCCGCTCATCATCCATGGTGAAACCCTTGACGATATACTCTTTTAATCGTTTGGTTGCCCAAATACGAAAATGGGTGCCCCGAATTGAATTAACTCGATAGCCGACGGAAATAATAACGTCAAGATTATAGGTGTCCATTTGTCTTTTTTTACCATCTTTGGCAACCTGTGCAATTTTTGCACAGGTTGTTTTTGGCTCCAGTTCGCCTGTTTCATAAATGTTTTTGATATGTTTTACAATCCCGCTGCGGTCGATTCCAAAAAGATCAGCCATTTGATGGGCATCAAGCCATACCGTCTCATTCTCAATCCGTACAGAAATATGGGGGGTTCCATCACCGCTTTCGTAGATGATGATTTCATTGCCTGGATGGCTCATCATACTCCCTCCAAGTCAGCAACAATCTCATCAATGGCTGTGCGCAATTCACTTTGCTTTGCGACTATCAGAAGTGGACCCCATAGCTTGCCTGCCCGGAGGCAGACGGGGACACTTTTTTCTGATTTTAAGTTGTAGTGTTTTTCTGCTATTGTTGTCATTATGTAGCCACCCTCACTGATGACCTATTCAAATATACTGATTCCGGTGTTTTTCTTCCAAGAGATTGATGAGTTCTTTTAAAGTTGTAAAACATCATCCAATCGCCGATACCCACTCTGGCTTCCGCCGGGGTAGCGTAGGCTTTCAGATAAACTTCTTCGTATTTTAAACTACGCCATAACCTCTCAATAAAAACATTGTCCATCCAGCGTCCCTTACCATCCATGCTAATTTTGATGCCAGATGATTTTAATACTCCGGTAAATTCTTCACTGGTAAACTGTGAACCCTGATCTGTGTTAAAGATCTCCGGTGCTCCAAATTTCTTAATGGCTTCAGTTAACGCTTCCAAACAAAACGTTGTATCCATACTATTAGATAATCTCCAGCTCAAGACTTTACGACTGTACCAGTCCATAATAGCAATCAGATAAAGAAACCCTCTTGCCATAGGGAGTAGAGTAAGAGACAGAGCGTAGTCAAACTATTTCCCTGCCTCTCCTCTCCGAACCGTACGTGCACCTTTCAGCGCATACGGCTCTCCACTTAATCATGGCCAACGGCCATTGCAACATCAGAGTAGCGAGATGTGACTGTTTTCTGATCTCTTCTCTAAGATGTTGCTAATTTGCGTTGCATTTCACTGATTATCAAAGGTCTTCACCTCGCTGAAGTCAGGTAATCTGCCTGCGCTAAACAATTAAGCTGTGCCCCTTCGCCATGTGACGGGCTTTCCCCATCCCGGACTACTGCGGACACTCCGCCAGTCTGTTTATCATTGGGGTCATGCTCCCTTAACATCCAAACAGACCTTCCCCGGTTTACCTATCTGAACTCGAATATATTGGTGTAGATGCCGATCGCAGTCTTTTACCTTATCGTGCTGTAAGGTGATGACGCTTAAACACAGATTTGTGGTTTTGCGTTTATCCATTGCCGGTTACATACAAGCAAATCGTACCATAGCTCTTACATTTAACTATGATACAGCATCATACTGCCTGTTAACTCGTGTAGACAGTGGCGACATTTCAGCCCATAGATGCGGGTTAATCGGTTCATGTTCTTCATCATATCAATATTCAGCCTTGGAAAGCATCTTGGCTTAACGAGTTCGCCTCACTTCCCTTTGTTAGCGGGTTACATCACCTTACCAGCATACGGTAAGTCACTGCCGCTCAGACTCATATGCCTGCACAACCAGGCATAGATACAAACCAAGTGAACTCTTGTCACTTTGCTTGCATATTTCAAATAGACTCGTGGTTTATTCAAGCTTCCATGCTTGATCTAAACTCCGGGCACACTATATGTGATGTCTGTCGTCCACACCTGATTCGGTCGATCTATTGTTAGGTTCCTCAGAAGATAAGGATATATTTTGTTCTGCTTACCGGGTTTAGACGTATTTGGCTTTGGTGCAGTTGAATGAATATTCATTTCTATCATAAGCCTGCGAACACGTTTACGGTTTACGATATAGCCTTTTGAGGATAGTTGATCCCGTAGGCTTCTTGAACCCATAAATGGGTGCCTCGTATGAAGCTTGTCCATCTCTTTCTTTATTTCAAGTTCTTCGAGATTTGGAAGCTGCTCAATCGGTGTATAGTACAGCGTAGATCGGCTTATACACAAAAGCTCACACTTCCTGGTTACCGGTAAACTTCTGTCCTCTTGAATTTGGGTTTTACGTTCAGCCATACTTAACGACCGAACGCTTTGGCCAAAAAATCACGCTCCATGGTCAACTGACCAATCTTCGCATGAAGCTCTGTTACTTCGGATTCATGATCCTTTTTGTTCTTCTCAGACGATCCAAATACATCTTTTGAACCATCAATCAACTGTTTTTTCCACTGTTGAATCTGATTGGGATGAAGAGTAAAATGTGATGCCAGTTCACTTAATGTCCTTTCTCCCTTCACAGCTTCCAATGCTACTTTTGCTTTAAATGATACTGAATGATTTCGTCGTTTCTTGCTCATATCCTGTTATTCCTTCTACTTTAATTCATACAGAATTTACACTAAGCAACTGTCCAGTTTGAAGGGTCCACTTCTGTTTCCAATATTTTATTTCCGGCAATAAGTTCAAAAAATGGTAAGAATATTGTTTCATATTCCGTTGTTAATGAATAGAATATTGTTTGTGCTTTTCTATTTGGTTTGATTATATTTCTGTCTTTTAGTTTTCTTAAATGTTGAGAAATTGCAGAAATTTTCATTGAGAGAATATCGCTTAAATCACAAACGCAAAGTTCTTGTTCTTGGGACAATAGAAATAAAATTTTAAGTCGAACATTATTTCCCGCCAAACTCAATGCGTTTGAAAGTAAATCAAATGAGTTTTCTAATTCCGTTATTGTTTGTTTGCAGTTAGATATTTGTTCAATATCTGCTTCAATTCGTATACAACTATTGTTTTCCATACAACAAAATTAGTATAATTATCTTATTTAAGCAAATGATAAAATAAAAATCTATAAATTATCGAAATTTTGATTTTCAGTTCGTCTGTTTTGCTTGTTGGCATTAGTTTTTATTTTCAAAGATATAATTTTTCCACCATTTTTCGGTAGGGAAAGTATCTTTCCCTAAGATAACACTTTCACCAATTTTTGGTGTAGTTACTGATAAGTTTAACTCATTTGCCTTTTTCAGCATTCTTTCAACTGGTTCATTCCAGTCGTGTAGTGCTATCGTAAATGCTCCCCAATGTATTGGCATCGCTAACTTACTTTTTAGGTCAATTGCTGCTAATGCTGTTTCTTCAGGCATCATATGAAGCAATTTCCAGTCTTCGTTATATTGACCACACTCCAAAAGTGAAATATCAAAAGGTCCATATTTTTCACCTATTTTTTTAAAATGTGTATCATAACCACTATCCCCACTAAAATATATATTGTCTTTACTTCCTTTAATAACCCACGAACACCAAAGTGTAGATGCTCTATCAAATAATCCTCTTCCTGAAAAATGACGTGCAGGAGTGCACACAAAACTTATACTGTCAAATTCAACGCTTTCCCACCAATTCAATTCAGTAATATTTTCCTCGTTTACTCCCCAAGATTTTAGATGATTACCTACTCCTAATGGAGCGTAAAATTCTCCAACTTTATTTTTTATTTGTTTTATTGTTTTATAATCTAAATGGTCGTAATGGTCATGCGATAGAATAACTGCATCTATAAATGGTAAATTTTCTGCTTCAATAGGGATGTTGTTTGAGTATCGTTTTGCACCAAGAAATGAGATTGGTGATAGTGTTTTACTTAACATTGGGTCAATAAGGATTTTCTTGCCATCTATTTCTAATAAAAAAGTGGAATGACCAAACCAAGTCAACTGAGTTATATCAGCATTATGATTTTCAATAGTCGTTGAGTCAATTTTCTCAACTATAATATCGTTGGAAGGATTTCTATTTGGTGCATTTTTTGTCCACTCTTTAATCATTTTCCAATAGTTTATATCCATTGGGCTTGGATTAAGATTGATGAATTTGCCATTCTTAAAATATTCCAATTTTGCATATTCTTCAATCTGTTTTTTTGTCGCATGTTTTCCAAACTGAGGATTACAACTCATAAATAATGCTCCAAAAATAACTATTAATCCAATTATTAGTGTTATTGAAATTCCTGTCATTTTAAATATTTTCCTCATTAATTATTTTATAGTTTTAGCTAGTGTATTAAAATCATCCCAAAATAATGTTTCCAACCCTTTTTTGTTATTTAATATATTTATTGCGATAGCTTTACCAAGCAGTTCTACAGGAACACCGCGGTATTTCCGTAATCCACCCAGAAGTATTGGTTTTAGAATAGGGAAAACGCTTAATGCAACACCTTGAGCAAATCCATATCGATTGGTGGGAGTTTGTATTAAGGATGGTTGGAATATACTGAGTCGCTCAAAATCGAGCGCTTTTAATTCGTTCACTAACTGACCCTTGTTACGAAGGTAAAACGATGAGGAATGTGAATTTGCACCTATGGATCCCAATAATTCAAAATGGCGTACGCCTACCTTTTTACACTCTGATGCAAAATCAACCACAGCGAGTTTATCAATTTTTACAAAGTCGTCTTTACTCATTATTGAGGGTTGTCCCACACCCAAGGTACAAATCGCTGTTTGATGACCAGGTAATTCCTTCAGATATGAATTAGAGTCAAATATATTGATCACTTTTGGGTGAACTTTCGAACTGGAAATATCCGGTATGGAACGACGACCGAGTAATGTAAGGCGATTGACTTCGGGATATTTCATTAGATTATGCAACACATGTCCACCGACTGCACCTGTTGCACCTAACATGACCACAGAATATGAGGGGATATTCGTATTAATGTCTTTCATTTTTGTACCTTATTTATTTTGTTGCAATCTCTGCATGCTTTGTGATTGGAATTATAACTTGTTCATTTTATTAATATCCGAATCGGATTTAGAACTGAATGATTCAATAGAATTGCTTCCGTTAATTTAATTTCCGGGCTTTTCTATACCGGGTATAGAAAAGCGAGTAAAAATATAATGTACCACACCGGGAAAATGTCTGCCTAACCAAGCAAATGTTTTAACAGAGGCTGATATTACATACTCTCGTTTGCGTTTATAAATTGGACTAATACAAGCTTGAGCCGATTTT
Organism: Fidelibacterota bacterium; assembly: GCA_014381855.1. Taxonomy (GTDB): domain Bacteria; phylum Fidelibacterota; class Marinisomatia; order Marinisomatales; family JACNKV01; genus JACNKV01. Next base: position 5,210 of record JACNKV010000029.1, read on the forward strand.
TCGGCTGTCCATGTGAATGAATTATCCCATTTTTGTTTTTCAGGGCTTACTTTACCATCGTTGTCAATTTGAGCAAATTCTGTACTCATATATCCCGGGTAAATATTTGTACAGGTGACACCACTTTTATATAATTCCATAGACAATGTTTGCCCAATCGCTCTCACCGCATATTTTGTTGAAGTATAAGCGCAGAAGTTAGGAGAAGCAATCATTGACCCTCCACTGCCAACTAAAACAAGACGTCCTTTGGTTTTTCTTAATTCGGGGAGTGCATGTTTTGCAGTCATGGCCAATCCTATTACATTTATTCCAAAAACTCGTTTCCAAATTATTGATATTACAGCTATAGAACTTAATATGACTATTG
>JACNKV010000028.1 GCA_014381855.1 Fidelibacterota bacterium
TTCTGCTAATGCCTGTAAATCATCTACATCTTCAGCTTTTTCTTCAGCTTTTTTATAGACCTTTCTTGCCCACTCTTTATCTCCAAGAGTTTTCGCAATTGATTCTGCTAATGCCTGTAAATCATCTACATCTTCAGCTTTTTCTTCAGCTTTTTTATAGACCTTTCTTGCCCACTCTTTATCTCCAAGAGTTTTCGCAATTGATTCTGCTAATGCCTGTAAATCATCTACATCTTCAGCTTTTTCTTCAGCTTTTTTAAATAACTTTGTCGCCCACTCTTTATCTCCAAGAGTTTCTGCAATTGATTCTGCTAAAAAGTGTAAATCCCTGCCATCTTCAGCTTTTTCTTCAGCTTTTTTATAGACCTTTCTTGCCCATTCTTTATCTCCAAGAGTTTTCGCAATTGATTCTGCTAATGCCTGTAAATCATCTACATCTTCAGCTTTTTCTTCAGCTTTTTTGTAGACCTTTATTGCCCATTCTTTATCTCCTGCTTCGCATATATCATCCGCTAAATTTCGATAATCATTACTATTTGTTGATTTTTCTTCAGTATTTTTCAAATCATTGATCTGTTCCTCTGTGAGCGCCCTATTATTTGTTGATGATACGCTTTCATTCTGCTCAATATTTACTGATTCTGCCGGATCATTATCTTTTTTTACTTCGCCTCTTTGTAGCTCACCGAAAGTTATATCTTCCAGGACAACTCTATTTTTGTAATAGAATTGAATGTTAGCACCAAAATTCTTAGTGAATTTCTTTTTCACATTTTTAACTAGCATATTGCCACTAGGAGAAAAATCAACAACTTTAGGACCTTTAAAGTCTTCAGGTCGCAAGGAAGCAAGTGTGGCATTATCATCTGCTAGTTTTCCACAATCTTTTATTTGACATTTAACTCCAAACTCATCTTCAAATTCCTTTTCGAACCTACCTACACTCATTCTTCCTGAAACTTTTAAACCTTTAACCATTTTTTGTCTCCTTTTTTATTCTCTGTTAATTTACCCAATTACATTAGGCGAATGTTTCACCAATGCCAATTGGTTTGTTAAGTCTCTTTTGTAAAAAGCTGTTTTCATTGCTTGACCAAAGTTTAACTATAATATAATACTTTAAGCAATCGAATTCCAATGTTCATAAATCATGACCATGGCCAGTGTATCCAATTCGCAATATTGCAGCAAAGCTTCCTTTAATGCCATTCTTTCCTTCTCACCCATTTCAGTAAACTGCATTTTACCAAATGCTGTAAGTGCCCCGGAACCATCCTGGATATTCCCACCCTCAAATAAAATATCTTCCGGCGCTAAATTTAAATCTTCGAATTTATTTGGAAGTAGTTTATAGGGATCATAGGGTTCACCCGTTGCATCATTCATTTTCCAAAGAATCTCATCTTTTAGATTTATACCATACCCAACTGCATTTTGATATCGGTGTTTAATAAATTCACTTGTTGAAAATATAGCAGGCAACACCGCCTTAATGGAATTGGACCCTCCCATGGCAGGATGGTAATAATATTCCCGGACCAATTTCAGCATATCCACCATATTTCGATCACCTTCAAATTCTTCACCCGTATCCTCATCTTTCCATTCTACAATAGAATCAATCCATTCTATCCATTCACCAAATATTTCTTCATTATCATCCACCATCTGGCTTTGGATTTGACGCAATACTGTATTCTCATGAGCTGCATAACGAAAGATGGTTCCCTCATCTTTATCCAAAACACTTTTCAATGCTTTCACAAAATCATAATTGGGGAATTTCCCTCGCTCCGTTTCAATCCATTCTACATGTTCAATTTTTCCATTTTCATAAAGCGTGTGGCAGGAAAACTGGAATGCAATTTGTTCATAGGGGTGTCGGCCCTTATAAAAAGGAACTGCAACCATGCTTGTTTCAAAGTCAATAAAATGATATGGGAAATTCCATCTGTCCATTTCCGTGATTAATTCTGGCTTGATATCTTCAGCATTGGATCTATTAACTGTTTTCTCGACCTGTAAAAGTTGCCGTGGATTAAGTTCATTTACGAATTCCCCCTCATAAATGTCTTTTTGATAAATAACACCTTGGTCAATGAGTTTTGCTGATTTCCTAAAATTCCATATTTTGAACAGATGGGGTTCATTCGGGTTAAAATCGGAATAAACAGCTTCCCAGCATTCTTCAAATCCACTTTTTAATTCCGGCTTACTGTCATTCTTGAATTCACAGTGTTTGCACTTTAATCCCAATGATACAGGATAACGTTTATCATCCTTATAATATTTTGCATATAACCGTGCCCTATCAGCAAAATCCCTTTGGTCCTCAATTGTCTTGTTGGCCGGATCAATATCTTTCCCGTCCCAAATCATTTGAACTGGTTGAGACACATTAACCTTTATAAGAATTTCATCTCCCAGCAATTCTTTCGTTATTTCCTCATTGACCTTAACACTTTTTCTCCCTTTTGCATCTTTTTCAACCATAAAAAGCTGATTCAAGCCATCAACTGAAGTCCTTTTATTTTGATCTGCCAACATCAAATAAGGTGTGATTTCCCAATCGGGAAACGCCTGGTTCGTCATCCAATTTTGAAAGGCAATATCATAGAGGTAAGGCCGCCAATGAGAATCAATATATCCTTTTTTAGAATAAAACTCCTCACGGGATTTAAATGATTTGGCTTTGACTTCAATCAAATCAATTTTATTCCCGGTTTTTACCAACACATCCACCCGAATAAAGAAATTCTCAAACTGAATAGCCGGTTCGTAGATGATCACATTTTCTTTCTGTAATAAAGCATTGGTCTCTTCTAATGACTCTTTATAATTCAATGAAATTATGTCATGTCCACCGGGGTGATAGTATTTTGCCAATTCTCCAACCTGGAATCCACCTTCCGCCAAGGCCATAAGAAAATCATCTTCTTTCATTGTATTTGCGTAATCATCATTGCTGGTATAGAATAATTTGGCCGGACATTCCAGGGCGCTCTTAAAGCGGGATTTTGTCAGATAAAATGGGGATTGTCTCATGAGACCTTCTCCCAACCTTTTTTAATATTCTTCTCCATAAATCCATTCAGCAAATCCATAATTTGTTTTTTGCTGTTCGAAATTCTCACATCCTTTTTTAACGGTGCTTTTCGTGTGGGACTAAAGTTAGAATAATTCATGACAAAAGCTGGATAGCCCTCATCACTTTTTTCTTTATTCGTTTTCCAGGCAATAAACTTTTGCACATTGGTTTTGCCCTTGGATGCTTTTGTATAGACTGCCCTGAACAAAATTTCACTTTTCGAAAGTTCTTTCCCTTTGTCAGCCTTCTTTGGGTCAAGATATACAATATCCGTCACTTGAGATAATCTCACATCATGATCATTCACCTGTTTATCATCTCTGATTCGTTTAAACACGGGATGAATTAAACTGACGCCATCCACACTTGCAGAGAATGAATAGCCAGTTTTTTCATCATAGGCCAACACATGATTTTTAATGATTCCTTTGGAATTTTCTGTTAACAATTCATTCACGGTTATTTCAGCAACCAATGTAGGTTTTACCATCTGAAATGCAACGCGCCTTCCGTCCGTTTCTATATAGGACGATTCAACAATATCTTTACTCAATGATTTATAAAAGCTGTGTTGTTCGTCCACACTCAAACCGTTTCCAGTTCTGCCAATCTGGACAAAAGTGCCGTCATCTTTTTGTAATGCAAAGAGAAGATCACGAACATTATTATCCGAACCTTCCGTAAAGCCAATCACAGCCGCATCCAAGGTATGAAGCGGTTTAATTTTATAGACAATCGGCATATCAGGGAACCTTACCACCAACCCTTCAGCGCCATTGTTCGTCACAATCTCCTCATAAATTTCTTTTACACCCGATGACGATGTCGATTGAAATTCTACCGGATTTATTGCATCATTATTGCTGAAAAGTTCAGTGAGTTTTTCAATGGTTTTCTCATAATCATTTTCAGCATATTCATCTCCGTCCAAATCAAGAATATCAAAAGGTGAAATAGTTAATGAATCCTTCTTTTTTGAAAGTGCAGACATCACTTCAGACACTCTGCTGCGGTGATCTTTGGTATTTAGGTGCAATTCACACACCACCGTTAAGGATTTGACTTTCTGATCTTTCAGTGACTTTGATGCTGATTTTAGAAAGGGTAAATCTTCTTTTATTTTTCCGCTGCTATTGACTAAAACAGATTCCTTTCCGTCAAAATAAAGTAGATTAAATTCACCGTCTATCTTGGTGGTGATGTAAACTGTTTCACCGGTAATTTTGGATGAAATATCATCTTGTGTAATGGCCATAAAACTGCCAGTAACTTTTCGCTTATAATGAATTGCTTTTTGCTGAATATCGCTCATTTCGCAAACTCCTTCAGTTCCAGATTCGTTAAATGAAGTATGAGACAGTAGGTGTCGTCTTTCACTCTCCCTTCCAAAAACCCCCGGTAAGGCGTTCCACCCGTGGTAAGTATTAAAGGTTCATTTCCTTTTTCCCCGCCACCAACAAACATAAGGGCATTTTTATCCGATAGCTCTTTCGCCATATCAAAAAGAAAATCAAAAGTTAATCCATTCACATGACGGATTTGGTAATGCTTTGCAAAAACGAACTTTTTAATTGCCGCCTCTTTGGGCATATATTTTCCGCTCCAGGAAATAGGTATTTTTTCAGCAGCCACATTTGATTCTTTCTGCTCTAACGGTTTTCGGGATTTTTCTTCCCCTTTACTGTCTTTGATGACTTCAATCTGCTTTACATTAAAAACCAGTTTGTTATCTTTACTTGCATAAATTTTCTTCGTGGGACCCAGCATGAGTCCCGTTGTTTCAATATCGCATTCTATTTCGGATTGAATGATTTCCTGCGATAGATCTTCTAAATCAGAAAACTTTTTAGACAGTTCAGACAAATCTGTTTCAAGGGTGGATTTTAGAATTTTTACATTTCTTTTTTCAGAGCCATCTTGTAAAACCTGTCTTACTTTTGGACGTGTTGGTTTTGCTTCGAAGCCTAATATGGCATCCCGTTTTTTTGCATTGGCTATATTTATTTTTCTCATCATATCTCCTACATCATGGCGAAGTCAAATTCATCTTCAACTTCTTCCTTTTCAGCATCTTCTTCATCCAATGCACCTGCACCATCCAAACCGATAAACTCAAATTCTATCTTTTTACCCACAAGAATAAAGACTTCTCCATCGTTTTCCAATACAAAGGCAGGGTCACCTTCAAAGTCAGCACGGTAATTAAACACGAATGTGAAGATTCCCTTGTTCTCTGCAATGGCTTTCACAAAGTCAGGATGATTTTCTTCACCCTGCAAAGCATAGATTGATGCAATGTTGTGTTCTAATAAAAATTCGATGGAAACCGTTTCTTTCAGTTCAATTTCCCCATCATAACTTGACGGCACCAATTCCGCCGGTGAACCATCTTCATTCACATACATCATATCAGATTTTTCTATCCAACTCCCCGCCTCACTAATGGCTCCCAATCCCGTTCCCCCTTTGGGAATCATTA
>JACNKV010000084.1 GCA_014381855.1 Fidelibacterota bacterium
TTTATCCCGCCAGCGCTTCCGCACCACTCACAATTTCTAATATTTCTTTGGTGATGGCTGCCTGTCGGGCATTGTTGTACTGAAGTTTCAAATCACCGATCACTTCACCGGCATTTTCAGTGGCACTTTCCATTGCAACCATTCTGGCGGCTTGTTCGCTTGCGTATGATTCCAGAAGATATTTCCACATCTGGATATTTAAATGACGCGGAACCAGCGATACAACAATATCCTCTTTCGAAGGTTCGAAGAGTTTTTCTGTAGAAACACTCTCTTCTCCGTCAAATGTAAGCGGGAGTAATTTTTCTGAAATAATCTCCTGAACAGCAACATTTTTGAATTGATTGTAAACGACATGGATCTCATCCACATTTTCGTTGATGAAATGGCTGATAATGCCATTACCAATTTTAATAGAATGATTGAAATCCAATTCATTCCAAAATTCAATATGTTCTTCAACGATGGTGTAATCGCGCCGCTTGAAATAGTCTCTCCCTTTTTTTCCGATGCAGAACAGATCGACATTCTCTTTGCCAAAACTGTTAATTTCTTTCTCAGCTTTTTTAATAATACTGGTATTAAACGATCCTGCCAATCCTCGATCGGACGTTACCACTACGTAGGCAATCCGTTTGATCTCACGAATATCCAGTAGAGGGAGCAGTGACCGATCCACATCCGGCATGATGGTTTGAATTACTCCGCACAATCTCTGTGCATACGGGCGTGCCTGTTCCATTCGCTCTTGGGCTTTTCGCATTTTTGCAGCGGCAACCATTTTCATGGCTTTTGTCACCTGCTGAATGCTTTTGACCGAAGATATTCGGTTGCGTATGTCTTTTAAATTTGCCATGTATTTATTTTAGTCACACAATCCGCAAAACTCACAAAAGGTTAAAAAAACAAGTATTCGATAGTACTTGAAATGAGTCTAATGTAGAATTTTGTTTCTGTATTATTATCTTAGTGAAACTTTGCAATTTTAGCGGCTGGGGTTGTTTAAGCTACAAATCCTTTTTTGAAATCTTCCGTTATCTTTTTTAGTCTATCTTCTGATTCCTGACTCATTTTTCCTGTGGATTTAATTTCGTCAAGAATATCACCGGCATTGGCTTCAACATATGTTAAAAAACCTTCTTCAAACTCTTTTACTTTGGTCTGCGGAATATCATCCAAGACTCCGACATTTCCGGCAAAGATGATTGCCACCTGTTTTTCTACAGGCATGGGAACATACTGGTTTTGTTTAATGATTTCCATCATCCGCTGACCGCGTGTTAATTGTTGCTGTGTGGTTTTGTCCAGATCAGATCCAAATTTGGCAAATGCTTCCAATTCACGAAACTGCGCTAAATCCAGCCTTAACATTCCGGCAATTTTTTTCATCGCTTTAATCTGTGCATTTCCACCGACACGCGATACGGAAAGTCCGACATCCACGGCAGGTCTTTGTCCGGAGTTAAACAAATTATTCTCAAGATAAATCTGTCCATCGGTAATGGAAATTACATTCGTCGGAATGTAGGCTGCAACATCGCCTTCCTGTGTTTCAATTATTGGCAGGGCTGTCAGTGATCCTCCACCTAAATCATCACTGAGTTTGGATGCTCGCTCAAGCAAGCGGCTATGCAGATAGAAAACATCCCCTGGAAATGCTTCACGTCCGGGTGGGCGTCTTAAAATCAATGACATTTGACGGTAGGCAACCGCTTGTTTCGAAAGATCATCGTAAATAATTAGGGCGTGCTTTCCGCTATCTCTGAAATATTCTCCCATCGACGCACCGGAATAGGGTGCGATATACTGCATAGGAGCGGGGTCAGAGGCATTTGCGGCAACAACGGTTGTGTAACTCATGGCATCTGCGGCTTCTAACTCAGCGACCACGCGCGCGACGGTAGAGGCTTTTTGTCCGATGGCAACATAAATGCAATAAACAGGGCTGTCCGTGTCTTGCGTGTACTTTTGATTGATGATAGTATCGATGGCAATTGCGGTTTTTCCTGTCTGGCGGTCTCCAATGATTAACTCACGCTGACCGCGTCCGATTGGAATCATACTATCGATGGCTTTTAATCCGGTCTGAAGTGGTTCAACCACCGGCTGGCGCTGCATAACACCCAGAGCTTTTCGTTCAATGGGCAGGGAATCATTTGTCTGTATTGCCCCTTTTCCGTCCATGGGGTGTCCCAACGGATTGACAACTCTCCCGAGCATTTCTTCTCCGACAGGAACTTCGACTACTCTTCCTGTTCGTTTGGCCAGATCACCTTCTCGAACCAGTCTTGTTTCGCCAAAAAGCACAAGTCCGACATTGTCTTCTTCCAGGTTGAGCGCCATCCCAAATACATCATTCGGCAGCTCGACCAATTCTGAGCTCATTACATTTTCCAGACCATTGACACGCGCGACACCGTCACCTACTTCGATGACTTCGCCAACTTCCGTTACATCAATTTGCACGTCAAACTTTTCAATTTGAGCTTTTAATAAATCTCTTATTTCGTTGGTTTTGAATTCCATTTATTTATTCCAATATTTTCCACTGATTCAAATTATTTTGAAGCCTGAATTATTCGCCCGCCTGCCAAAAATGAAATGGCGGGCTCGTCTGCTCAGGGCAGGCAAAATTCACAAAAGGTAGTAAAATAATCTGCGATGCATGAATCGTTGTACATACTTTTTGTAATTCTAATTTTTTCTTCATTTTGTCTTTTTTCTTCCTACCCACTGCTACTGCCTGCTGATTCCCTATAGCTATTCACTCCTCACTACTTACCACTCACTGATTAGATTCCGTCTGAGTTTTTCCATTTGTGATGCAACCGTACCATCAATGTATGTATTTCCGATACGCATTTTGATTCCGCCCAACAGAGAAGGATCTGCTTCAGATGAAAATTCTATTTTGTTTCCTGTGGATTTTTCAAGTGAATCGCGAATCCATTGTGTATCTTTATCATCCAATACTTCCGGTGTGTACACCTTCACGGATATCAGATTCATCTTTTCCTTCTCTAGACGAATATACTCATTAGCAATGTCTATTATCAAATGTCCTTGTTTAGTCTGATCTAACAAGCGGTAAAGCTCAAGGACTGTCACATGGCATTGATTGTTGAATATATTGATTAGAATTTTGACCTTATCTTCAGTCTCAATTCTGGATGTTTTCAAAAACGCCTTAAAAACAGATTCCGATTGATAAAGCCCGGATAGTGTTTGAAGAGACGTTTTTACATCATTTATTGCATGAATCTGTTCCGCAACAGACCACAAAGCAAATGCATATTGTTTTACCGAACGATCAGGCTTCATGCTTCAAATTAATCTCTTTCATCGATTTTTCAATCAGAGTTTGATTATCAGACTTGGTGATATTTTTGCCAATCAATTTATTTGCGATTTGCAGAGAAAGATCGACGACTTCAGATTTAATTTCACCAATCGCTTTATCTTTTTCAGATTTGATTTGCTTCTTGGCATCTTCTACGATCATATCTGCTTTATCGCGTGCGGTTCTAAGAATGTCTTCCTTGACTTTTTCCGCTGTTGATTTTCCGTCCGACACAATGTTTTGAGCTTCCGTCCGTGCTTTGTCAACAATTTCTTGGGATTCCTGACTTAGTTGTTCCAATTCCAGCTTAGCCTGTTCGGCATCATCTAGAGACTTCCGAATCATTTCTTCACGTTTTTCGAGCATAGAAAGAAGCGGTTTCCAAGCAAACTTTCTGAGCATGAAGAGCAGGACAAGAAATGTCAGAATCGTCCAGATGAACAAACCCGGGTCGGGCTGAACAAGAGGGTTATTCATATTTTACTCCGTTAATTTCCGGTAAATAATTTTCTGCTGAATTCAGCAGTGATAAACCGGTTATTATTTCATCAAGACGATGAGGAGCACAAATACTTCACCGAGAATAGCAACACCTTCGAGTAGGAAAAGAGGAAGGTTAACTGCTCCGGTGATTTTATCCGCTGCTTCCGGCTGACGGGCAATACTTTCTGCTGCCGCAGCTGTAAAACGACTGATTCCCAGACCGGCTCCGATGACGATCATACCCAGACCGATTGCTGCTCCAAAATAGTGTAGATTTTCCATAAGATGGACCTCCGTTATTTGTTAAGTTTATTTTTGTTGTAATTCATCTATACAACATTAATGGTGAACGTTAATTGCCATGCCGATAAACACAGCACTTAGCATGGTAAAGACATAAGCCTGAACCATTATTACAATAATTTCAAGGGCAGAAATACCAACAGCCAGTGGCACGGAAACCAATACTCCAACACCAATCCCGGCGAGAGTGCTGTGAAATAATCCGCTGAAAATGAACACAAAAGACAGAATTGCCAGAATTGCAATATGTCCGCCGGTCATATTTGCTGCCAAACGCATGGTCAGCGCAAATGGTTTGACAAACATCCCGATGATTTCGATCGGAATTAAAATGATATACACAGGCCACGCTAATCCCTTGGGGACAAGGTTTTTCCAGTGCGTGAAAAACCCGTGAGCTTTTGTCCCTGCAATAACAATGGCTGTAAATGTGATAATCGCCAATGCAGATGTTACGTTATAATTCCCGGTGGATGTCGTTCCGCCGTGCAAAAGATTATTAATAAAATTGTGACTGTCACTCTGCGGGACTTGAAGAATAAATCGGTTAATCATTCCCAGCACGTCAAAGATGGGAACCATTCCAATAGCGTTTGCGGTGAGGATAAAGAAAAAGAATGTCAGTATGAGTGGCGTCCAGGAATTGACAAATTTACTTCCGACATTTGGCAGGACAATCGAATTTCGAATAAACAAAACAACCGCCTCAAGAGCATTCATAAATCCTGTGGGAATAGGGCGATCTTGCTTCGTATATTTTCGAACCGCCCAAGTCGTAACCGAAAAAACAAAAATGGCAACTATCCAAAGCATCAGCACATGCTTCGTTACGGAAAAATCTATGCCAAATATCGTTGGCAAATGTATAATTGGGTGTTCGATTGAGCTGTTTGATACGTGGTGAATAATGACTTCACCGGCATCAAATCCACCCGTTTCCTGACCGTGTTCAATTGAACTCATTGGTAATTAATCGTAAACTGCCGTTATTTTGAATTAAATAAGGTGCGAAAATACATTGCTTCAAACATATGTAACACCGAAAAATATGCTGCGAAGCTAATAATATATGATGGTGAGTCAAAAGAAGAAAAACCAATAATTACCGATACATACACTCCATAAAATATCATTTTGATAAAAAACGCTTTTGCCATCGTAGCTGTAAGTTTTTCGTTTGATATCTCAAACGTGTTTTTTACGAGTGTTACTGTAACTATTCCGACTACAAGCGGACCGATCATTCCCAAAAATATCTCCCAAATATATTGCGGGAAAAATATTCCGGAGATCAAACCCCAAGAGCCTAGAGAAAACAATGTTAGATTTAGTTTGAATTTCATTTATTGATAGAACACAGATAACACAAATTTAAGACGGGGTACCCAATCACCCATTCTCCCTTTCTCCTTTTCTCCCTTTCTCCGACATCCCCCACACGGTTTTCGCCAATTCATAAAACCCGACGATTAAACCCAACAGAAGTCCGCCCAACAAAAACCATGGTGATGATTCCAGCCATTTATCAAACACATATCCGATTCCGCCAAGGAGGATAATCGCTCCGATCAAGGTATAAGAAGCCGAAGCCGCAGGACCGCTTTCCCGTATCATTTTTTGAAGGTATTGAAAAGATTTGGCAGTGAAATCAGATTGGATTTTCATCGCACTTTTTGGTTATTCCGGGAACCGCTAATGACGCTAATTATCGCGAAAAGTATAATCCTATATCCCGAAGTATATGAAGTAAAAATACAACTATTAGCGCTTTGTGCCATAATTATTAAACCAGTTGTTCGAGTTCCTCTGTGGACTCTGTGGCAACATTCCCAGAAAAATCACATTTACCTTCAAATTGGGCTCCTTCTTCAATAAGCAAGCGGGTATACACCAAATCTCCTCTCAACACGGATTGTCCGCCTAGCACCGCACGATTCTTTACAGTCACGTTTCCTTGTACTTCTCCACCCAGATGAATATCACTTGCAATAATATCTCCTTTTACGACACCGGTTTTTGATATCCTCACCGGCCCGGTTGTCGTGAGCGAACCATTCACCGTCCCATAGACGATAAGTCCGCCCGCAAGTTCAATATTCCCGTAGACAACCGCATCGCCACCAATCATGGTATGCACATTCTTGAAATCTATTTTACTCATTATTCGGACTTACATCCTTTTCTTTATATTGCGGAAAAAATATTAACGGGTCCAGAGCTTCTCCATCCTTCCAAATCTCATAATGCAGGTGCGGACCTGAAGATATCCCAGTCTTCCCCGCTAAAGCGATGACATCTCCACGTTTTACACTTTCCAGCTTTTGAACTTGATTTCGCTGATTATGTCCATACAGAGTAAAATATGCATTTCCATGATACAAAATAATCAAATTCCCCATTTCATAATTCCACCCGGAGTACACTACAGACCCTCCGGCAGATGCTAATATGGGCTCTCCCTCTTTTACGGCAAGGTCAATTCCATAGTGATTTTCATTCTGAAAGATGGATGATTGACTTATTCTTTGTGTCAGCCAACCCTGAATCGGAGCTTTGGACGGAAAATTCTCAATATAAGACACATGATATTTATCCTCGGCTGAATAGCGAAGAGAGTCCATCGTCTTTTTCTCTGTGTCTAAATTTATTTCTGTTCCAAGGGTCTTACGAATCAGTTGATCCATTTGCTTCATTCGTTGCAGGTCATCCATCAATTCGATTACAGTTAACCTGTCCTGCACCAATGTGTCATATTTATTTTGCAATTCATGATGGTCTTCTAATACTTTGATAGAATAATACCACACACTCATTGCACCAACAATAAGCATACACGATAATATAATTCCCCAAAAAATAACCCTACGGTGGAGGGTAATTTGACGATTATTATCCCCGTTATCGGGTATCAGAAGAACAGTATATTTATTTGGCTTCACAAAATTTCAACACAATAAGCACATTGCCTAATTAATTTTACGCAATAATTCTAAAATTCTTTCCAAATCATCAACTGAAAAATAGCTTACTTCAATTTTTCCGTTATCTTTTTTGGCATGGATGTGTACTTTTGTTCCCAAAATTGAAACCAGTTCATCTTCTATTTGCTTAATCTGAGGAGACACTCTCCGCGCTGCGTGTCTTTTAGACGGTTGTACTTTTTGAGATTGTTTTTTATCAGATATTTCTTTTACAATTGCCTCTACCCCGCGAACACTCAGGTTTTCATCTAGGATTTTTTTCCACATTTTTGTCATCGCAATTGGAGTTTTCATCGCCAAAATCTGACGACCGTGCCCGGCAGAGATTTTTCCATCACGCAGACTATCTTTTATGTCTGACGGTAATCCCAATAACCGAAGAGAGTTAGATACTGTCGTTCTCTTTTTCCCTACGGACTTAGCAATCGCTGTATGCGATAAATCAAATTTACTGTTTAGGTACGCATAAGCTTCTGCTTCTTCAATGGCATTCAAATTCTCCCGCTGGATATTTTCAACCAATGCCATCTCCATGACATCTTCCTCCCCCGTCACTGAAACAACATAAGCGGGGAGGTTTTTTAATCCTGCTAATTTAGTGGCGCGCCATCGACGTTCTCCGGCAATTAAGATGAACCGTTCCCCTTTTTGATAAACGGTTACGGGTGTCAACACACCTTTTTGACTTATCGAAGCCGCTAATTCATTGAGAGTTGTCTTATCAAAGTGTTGCCGAGGTTGATTTGGATTGGGAATAATAAACTTTATCGGAATCGCCGTAACACCCGGTTTCAATTCCATTTTATCTTCTTTAGGGCGAATTAACGCTTCTAACCCTTTACCTAAACGACTATTTGACACGTTCTAAAATCTCCTCAACTAAACTCATGTAATTTCGCGCACCCGTAGAATTTGCATCATAAAGCAATGCAGGTTTTCCAAAACTTGGGGCTTCACCCAGGCGAACGTTACGATGGATGACCGTTTCAAACAACTTATCTTCAAAATAACTTCGAAGTTCTGACGCGACTTCTTTTGACAGATTCAATCGCGAGTCAAACATCGTCAAAAGCACTCCGCTGATACTTAAATTAGGATTGATATGTTTTTGAACTAATCGAATTGTATTTAACAGCTGACCTAATCCTTCTAACGCATAGTATTCACTTTGTATTGGAATAATAATCGAGTCCGATGCGGCAAGAGCGTTGATGGTAAGCAATCCCAAGGATGGCGGGCAATCTATGATAATATATTGATATTCATCACGAACTGATTCCAGCATTTTTTTTAATTGGTATTCGCGTGCCATCATACTGACTAATTCTATTTCGGCACCCACGAGATCATTCGTAGACGACACCAAATCCAAATGGTCGAATTGCGTTTTCGTGACGGCATCTTTGAAATTTACACCCCGGATTAACACATCATAAATTGTAGAATTACTCTCCTCAGTTAGATTGGAAATACCCGTCGTCGCATTTGCTTGCGGATCCAAATCGATTAAAAGTGTTTTGACTTCGGATACTGCGAGGCTAACTGCAACGTTCACTGACGATGTTGTTTTACCAACACCGCCTTTTTGATTGACGAATGAAAAGATGTGTGCCATAATTATTGCGAAAAATTCGAACCGAAATTTACTCGTAAGATACCTGAGTTTACAAGACTCATCCCATCATCTCGAAAAATAAGTACAATTCGGGATATAAAGACTTTGTAGAGCCTAAATCAGTCACCATTTCCTAATCCCAAATTCTCCGCCATGAAAACTCCGACAATTCAATTCTTGGTACAGAATCAAACATGCGGTAAATTTTCGTGGTTAATTTTCTTTCATTAACATAGATACGTTACCCTTATGAAAGCATTGATAAAAAAATCTCCCGAACGAGGGATCTGGATGGAAGATGTTCCCCGCCCAACTCCAGGAACAAATGACGTCCTGATTAAGATACATAAAACAGCTATTTGCGGCACGGACTTACATATTTACAAATGGGATGAATGGTCTCAACGCACAATTAAACCCCCTCTGGTTGCAGGACATGAATTTGTGGGAAAGGTCGTTGAAATCGGACCGGGAGTTACACATTATAGCGTGGGCGATCAAGTATCCGGAGAAGGACACATCACCTGTGGGTACTGCCGAAATTGCCGAGCAGGCAAACGTCATCTTTGTCATCGTACTATAGGAATTGGTTTGCATCGGGACGGTGCATTTGCGGAATATCTTGTCATGCCGGAACGCAATGTGTGGCCTGTTCACCAAGATATTTCATCCGACATTGCCTCCTTTTTCGATCCGTACGGGAATGCCGCTCACACTGCACTCTCCTTCGAAATGGTCGGTGAGGATGTCCTCATCACCGGAGCGGGACCCATTGGAATAATGGCTGTGGCAATTTGCAACTTTGTAGGTGCTCGCCATGTGGTTATCACCGATGTAAATGACTACCGGCTTAACTTGGCAAAAAAAATGGGGGCGTCACTTGTATTAAATGTAACGAAAGTCAACATTGAAGATGCTATCAAAGAACTGGGGATGACCAACGGATTTGATGTCGGGCTGGAAATGTCCGGGAGCCCGGTTGCTTTTAATGATATGCTTCGAAATATGTACCACGGCGGACGCATCGCTTTGCTCGGACTATTGCCAAAATCTACGCAGATTAATTGGGATGAAATCATATTCAAGGGACTGCATATAAAAGGCATCTATGGACGCGAAATGTTTGAGACTTGGTATAAAATGACGCAAATGCTCCGAAGCGGACTTGATATTTCCGGCGTTTTAACACATCGCTTTCCGGTGGATGACTTTCAAAAAGCTTTTGATATTATGGAATCCGGGAATTGCGGAAAAGTGATTCTTGAGTGGGGGTAAGAGCGGGGAAAAATGGAGAAAGGAGACCGAAGACGGAAATCCGATTCCAAGACTTTAGCTGATGAACGACTTTTCGCTCCAAAATCAATCGAAATATATAAGTTAAATTAAAGAAAAATACTCATGAACAATTTATTCGAAAAACATTTAACAAAAATCCGCAAGCTGGAAAAAGAGCTGGAAAAAGAATTCGCAGTTATTAGCAAAGAAATGACGGATAATTTCAAAAAGCGGAAAATTAAATTTGAAAAAAACATTCGAAAGCAACAGAAAAAGTATAAGACAAATTTATTAAAATATATCTTTGCGGCTCGAACACGTCATATTATTCTTGCTCCTGTCATCTATGCCATGATCATCCCGATTGTTTTTATGGATTTGGCTATTTTTATTTATCAGCACATATGTTTTAGAGCATTTGGAATTCCTATCGTAAAACGCAAAGAATATTTCATCATCGACCGCCAGCATCTTTCTTACCTAAATACGCTGGAAAAAGTAAATTGTGTCTACTGTGGATATGGTAACGCTGTTGCTGCTTACACAAAAGAAGCTATCGCAAGAACTGAACAATATTGGTGTCCAATTAAGCATGCTTCACGTGTGAAAGATCCGCATTCACGATACTACAAATTCTTCGATTACGGAGATGCCAAAGCGTACCGAGAAAACGCAAAATCAATCAGACAAGATTACCGCGAACGCACAAGTAATGAGAATGAAAACAATGCATAAAAAAGATTTATATCAAAACACGTTAAACCAAATCAAAGACGAAGGCTTGTATAAAACTGAACGCACGATCACCACTCCGCAAGGCGTGGATATTTCCACAACGGAAGGCGGCGAGGTTCTAAATTTCTGCGCAAACAACTATCTCGGACTTGCAAATAATCCTGAAGTGATTACCGCAGCAAAGAAAGCATTGGACGATCACGGTTTCGGGATGGCGTCTGTGCGGTTCATCTGTGGTACTCAAGACTTACATAAGGAGCTGGAAAATACGATTTCTACCTTCTTTGGAACGGACGATACCATACTCTACACCAGCTGCTTCGATGCTAATGGTGGATTGTTTGAGACCATCCTTACCGCTGAAGATGCCGTCATAAGTGACTCACTGAATCATGCCTCGATCATTGACGGAATTCGTCTGTGTAAAGCCAAACGATACCGTTATGCCAACAGCAACATGGATGATTTAGAACAGAAATTGATCGAAGCTCAAGATGCCCGTTTACGACTCATTGCCACCGATGGTGTTTTCTCCATGGACGGTTACATCGCCAAACTGGACAAGATCACAGAACTGGCGGAAAAATATGATGCGATGGTCATGGTGGATGATTCCCATGCTACCGGATTTGTTGGTCGTACAGGACGCGGTTCGGTAGAATATCATGGTGTTTTGGAAAAAATCGATATTATCACGTCCACATTGGGAAAAGCACTTGGAGGTGCATCGGGCGGATTTACAACCGGGCGAAAAGAGATTATTGATTTGCTCCGTCAACGATCCAGACCTTATCTGTTTTCAAACACAGTTGCTCCGTCTATTGTGGCGGCCGGCAAAACCGTTTTCGACATGCTGTCAGCCACTACTGAATTGAGAGATAAACTGGAAAACAATACAACATATTTCCGTTCAAAAATGATCGAAGCAGGATTTGACATCAAAGATGGAATTCATCCGATTGTCCCGATTATGCTTTACGATGCGGTTTTAGCCCAAAAAATGGCAACTATGCTTTTGGATGAAGGCATTTACGTCATTGGATTTTTCTTCCCAGTCGTCCCGAAGGGAGAAGCTCGAATCCGTGTACAAATTTCCGCTGCACATACAAAACATCATTTGGATAGAGCCATTGAAGCGTTTATTAGAGTTGGTACAGAATTGAACACCATCAAATAAAATAGATTTTCTAATTTGCCTCATTGACATATTACCATTTTCATGGATAACTTCCCGCTCGATATTTATTCACATTTTGAACAAAACGTAAGGATACAACACTTTCATGGATAGACATCCGCAACAAATTAAGCGTGAACGTCAAGACATTGTCCGTCGCGAACGAAACATAGAAAATATGTCCAAACTCAGAACGCTTGTGAAGTCAGTTATGATTGAAACTGATGTGAAAAAAGCAGAAGAACATCATAAAACGGCAGTAAGTTTTATCGATAAAATGGCTAACAAACATCTGATACATAAAAATAAAGCTTCACGGCAGAAAGCTCAGATTTCGCGTCATCTGAATTCACTTTCTTAGATTTTAATACTCAAAAAAAAGCCCCGATTTCGGGGCTTTTTTTATTCCCTTTAATCTCAGCTATCCGAAACCTGATAATTGGGTGCTTCTTTTACTATCCGTACTTCATGCGGGTGACTTTCAATGGCGGCAGCTGGTGAAATCCGTATAAACGTTGCTTTTTTACCAAATTCGCGTATCTCTTTCACACCACAGTATCCCATAGACGATCGCAGTCCACCCAGTAATTGATGAATGGCATTTCGCGCTTCTCCTCTGTAAGGTACCATGCCTTCGATTCCTTCGGGCACAAGTTTTGTGGACTCTGTTCCTTCCTGAAAATATCGATCGCCACTTCCTTCTTTCATTGCACCGATAGAGCCCATTCCACGGTAAGATTTATATTGACGACCTTCGTACAAAATCGTTTCACCCGGACTTTCATTCATCCCTGCTAGCAGGCTGCCTAGCATGACAATTTCCGCGCCGGCTGCCAATGACTTTGCAATGTCACCGCTATACCGCAGTCCGCCATCCCCAATGATCGGGATATCATATTTCTGCGCCATACGCGTACAATCCATAATCGCCGATAGCTGTGGAACACCAACGCCCGCAATAATTCTTGTCGTACAACTCGCACCAGCGCCAATCCCGACTTTCACGCAATCCACACCCACATCGATGAGTGCTTTCGTTCCATTTGCCGTTGCGACATTCCCTGCAATAACATCTGCAGTGATTGCTTTTTTAATTTTTTCGACAGTTTTTAGCACGCCTTCTGAATGACCGTGAGCTGTATCAACGACAATTACATCTGCTCCGGCAGATGCCAACGCCTGAGCCCTTTCAATAGCATCAGAACCAACGCCAACGGCTGCCCCGACCCGTAATCTTCCCTTATCATCTTTACACGCATTCGGAAATTGCTCTTTCTTCAAAATATCTTTTACCGTTATCAAACCGGCAAGATGTCCGCTGTCATCGACGACTAATAGTTTTTCAATTCGGTGTTTTTGAAGAATATCCTTGGCTTTTTCTAACGTGGTTCCAATCGGAACTGTCACCAAATTTTCAGATGTCATTCTTTTGATAACAGATTGGTCCAGATTTGTCTCAAATCGAATATCACGGTTCGTTAGAATTCCCACTAACTTTTCGCCATTCAGGACGGGAAGACCGCTGATTTTATATTGTCCCATAAGACGTTTTGCTTCCCGAATGGTTTGATCCATCGTCAGCGTAATTGGATCGGCAATCATTCCACTCTCGGCTCGTTTGACGGTTTTCACCATCTCGGTTTGCACGTTGATCGATAGATTTTTATGGATAATCCCAATGCCGCCTTCACGAGCAAGCGCTTTCGCCATCGCTGTTTCTGTGACTGTATCCATAGCTGCGCTGAGAATTGGGATGTTCATTCTGATGTTTTTCGTTAATCGCGTGGTTACGTTTACATCACGAGGTAAAACGCCGGATTTTTTCGGGACAAGAAGCACATCATCAAAGGTTAAAGCAGATACAAATTCTGTGTGGTTATCCATTGGACTCTCCATTGAATTGGTGATTACTTGTGGAACATACATTTTGGGCGCTAGGAACTCGCCGAACTTTTGGAAGTTCGAAATAAATTAAAATGCAAAATATATTGACTCCCAACATAGGGAAAGTTATTAGAATCCAAATCAAGAACCAAGGACGAAAGAATAAAATATCATGGCATTAAATAATTGTTGGTTGAAGCTCTTGGGAGTCAAAGCACCATTTTCCATTCTCCGACTAATCTGTCAGTCCATTCGATTGATTTCTCCTTCGACTTTTCGGATATCCACATCCCCGCTTCCATCATCCACAATTGTCACATTTCCTTTCACTCGACGGACGCTTATATCCCCGGAGCCATCCCACAGCCTAATATTTCCGGTGATGTCCGACAATTCTATTCCTCCAGAGCCATCATCGATAATAATATCCCCGTCAAAATCGGAAAGGAGTATACTGCCGGAACCATCATCAATATCGATTTTTCCGATGATATTAAGCCCCTGAATACTTCCCGATCCGTCATCAATAATGATTGATCCACTCATATTTTTCAAGGTGATTGAGCCGGAACCATCCTCCAGCTCCATACCACTATGGATATTTTTTACATCAATAAATCCTGAACCGTCATCAATCATCACTGCGATATTTTCCGGAATCACAACGGTAAGATTCACTCGTGTTTGTCCGGATTTACCTCCATGGAATAACCACTTAAGAAAAGAGAAACTAAAGTCCTTGCGATAATCTATGAACCGACTGACCAACACAATTCTCTTTCCTCTCCTTTTCAAAGTCAGCTCTAGATAATCTTCCGCAATATTCAAACTTTCTTTAAGATTATATCCTTCCACATTGATATCTGCTATAACCTCGATTTTGTCGGTATTCGGGTCTCCTGTAATTTTTAGAAACCCGGCACCACAATCAATATCGATGAGAGTAATACCTCCAGTGGCAATACTCAAATGTCTGGTCTCGTTATAGCCTGTCGCTATGGACAAAAATATTAAAATCGTGAATACGTGGAGTGTTTTCATTGGGTTTACCTCTTTTGCTTTATACATTAGACACTTTAAAAGTGAAATGGTTGTCAATAAAAATTTGCTAAACAATCTACTCCGGAAAGGGGTTCCTGCCTGCAACCGACCTAAGCGGAAGGCGTGCAAGAAACCATTTGAAAGGTTAATAACTTAAATCGCCCGGATTCGCAAACACCTGTTGACGGACGGGGATTGCATCCATAAAATGCTTGCCATATCCTTTGATGACAATTCGATTGTCAAGCACAATGAAAATTCCCTGATCGAGTGTTGTACGAATCAAACGACCAAAACCCTGTCGAAATTTCGTTACACACTCCGGAACGGAGTAATCAAAAAACGAATTTCCGCCGGAGGCACTAATCATATTTGAATACGCTTTAACAACCGGTTCAGACGGAACATCAAACGGAAGTTTCGTTATGACAAGTATCTCCAATAAATCACCGGGGAGATCAACCCCTTCCCAGAAGGAATTTGTTCCCATCAAGATTCCGCTTTCTGTGCTACGCATTCCCTTAATCATGGCATAACGTGATGTCCCATATACTTGAGCAAAAATCGGCAAATCTCTTCCACCGGGCATTTTTCTCAACTTCTGGTATGTACCGTTTAATGCCGCATGTGCCGTAAACAGAACCATGATTCGTTTTTGCTGTTTTTGATGTAATCGATATATAATCGATGCAATCTCAGACGAATCAGTCGTAATGCTTTTCCGTCCACCGTACTGCCAGTACGTTACTTGTTCATTATAATAAAATGGACTTGGAAATTCCTTTGTAACGATTCTTTTATCTTCCAGTCTGTCTAAACCTGCGCGTCTTATAAAATATTGAAACGCGTCATCAACTTTCAAAGTGGCAGATGTTAGCACACAATGATCCAGTGAAGAAAACAATTTTGCAGACAGCAATCCTGCAACTTCAACCGGAGCCGTACGTAAGGATAAATATAAATGTGTCCCTTTCTTACCGGTTTGCCGGTATTGTCCCTCCTGCCAATACACCCAATCTGCTTCTTGTTTTACCATTAGAGATGTAAACGTACTCAATAATTCTTTTACAATCTCCGTTCGCTGGTCAAGCGCTTGGTGTAAATCAGGATAATCTTCTCTTGCTGCGTCCTTCTCCAATAAGGTTGCTGCAATTCGACCGATCATGTTCTTTAAATCATGCAGTGCCCGAACAACATCTTCTATTTCAGAATTTACAGACCCGTATTCTTCGGTTAGATTATCAACAATTACTTTCCTGGGATAGGCATCACTGATATTAAATTTATGTTCGATGTGTAGGATTAGTGTATTAAAAAATGTTTCAGTCACAAAGATAGCTTCTTTCGATCGCTCCTCCAGAAGATTAAGATACTCCAAAAACTCAGGATGAAGTCCTGCAACTGCTTTTAAGATTTTCGACCACCTTTGGTTCGTTTTTGCCGTTGGGTCTACATTATTTAGCATCAAAAGTGAAGAAGGTTTGTCCAGTTTTAAGGAGAGTTGACTATAGGCTGCGCCCACCAAATTATGTGCTTCATCAATGATGACGGCATTATATAACGGTAAAAATCCGGGAGATTTTATTTCTGATAATAGTAATGCGTGGTTGATGATAATAATCTGTGCATCAAACAACGAACGGCGTACTTTTCCAAAAAAGCAGCCCTTATACCGAGAGCATACAGAGGTGGTACAGAATCCGGGTTCACTTCGTATCATTGAAGCTAATCTCCTTGGTCGAGTACTCCAAAATCCGTTACACTCAGACAAATCACCGGTTTTTGTCCAATCCAGCCAAATCAGCAAAGGCAGTAGACTTGCCATCTCAATATTATTTAGAAGGTTTTCTGCATCAGAGATAACCCAATCTAATCGGGTTCTGCAAATATAATTACTTCTCCCTTTCAATTTTATTGCTCGAATAGGAACATCCAAAGCTTCTGCCAACATCGGCAGGTCTTTATAGAATAATTGGTCCTGTAAATGTTTTGTATGACACGAAATAATCGTCGGGCCTTCATCCTTCATTACTTCTACTCGTTTTAAGGCAGGGAACAGATACGCCATGGATTTTCCCAATCCGGTTCCGGCTTCAGCCACACCAATTTTGGGTTCTCCTGTGATAACATCATCCACAAATTCAGAGTAGCCGGTCTGCTCCGGACGTTCTTCAAATTTATCCATACTTTTATGCAATAGTCCGGTGTGACCAAATACATCTTTTACAGACAATGAACCGATGGAGGATTTACCATCTTTGGAAAAAATATTTTCTAACCGCGGTCGATCAATTTTAGAAGAAACCAACCCCTTTTTTACAATTCCTAATTGAGTCAACGTATTCGCGATATCAACGAACAATGCCTTATTTGGCAAGTCGGAAGATTTAACCAATGCGAGTATTTTTGACATAACAGAAATCGGATAGCTGGCGGCTTCCTGAACCAGTTGAACAAATATCTCTCCGCCATTTTCCGCATCGGATTCAGCGCGATGAGCTCCCTCTGCAGATAATCCATAATACTCCGAAATTGACCCTAAATTAAAGGCTGGCTGGTCAAACAAAAACGTGCGTGCAAGCTGAAGAGTGTCATATAAACGATGCTCGACCTGCGGTTTTTCATGTCTTTCACGGAGGAGATTCAGAAAACTAATATCAAATGAAATGTTATGCGCAACCAACGGTTCTTCCCCAAGAAACTCAAGAAACTCATCAATGATTTCATCTTCTTCCGGCATATTGGCGACCATCGCATTGGTGATTCCTGTGATATCGATGATCGTCTCAGAAATGGAGAACCCCGGATTCAGAAGCGTAACAAACCGATCAGCCGGTTCTCCGTCTACAAAACGAATCGCAGCTATTTCAATTATTCTGTCTTTTTGCGGATCAAGACCCGTCGTTTCAAAATCAAATGCAATAAATGAATCTAAATTTAATTTTTTGAATAGTTCTTTTTTATTCACAATGTTTTACCGGGTTCTGGGTGTTTAAGTGCTTCATTTTTTATTTTTTTCATTTCTAAATTCTTAATTGATCACTCATCCATTTCCACTCCAAATGTCGGATAAATAATCTCATATCGGAAATAATGATAGAATCTCAATGAATAAAATAAAACTCCTAACAGAATCAAAAACCAAGGTTCTCTCATCGAAACAAACATAGCCATGATAAATATCGGATAGAATCGGGCACGTTGGAGATGTCGAACATGTTTCATCAACAGTGCGATAATCAGGAAGGGTAAAGATACAGCAATGGCCGTGCTAATAACCGGATCATCCAACCAGCTTCCTACGATCAGACCAATGCTCATTAAAGCCAGAGAAATACCAAGTCTTTGAATTCTCACTTCAGATGATACAATATTGGATTTTTCTGTTTTCGCATTTTTTTCGATCGAGACTGTGTGAACAAATGCTAATGCAAGATATGTAGTAAGATACGGAATAAGCGGGATAAACCCCTTCATCGGATTTGCACCCCATCCAAGCAGAAATAAGATTGCTCCTATTAAAGCAAATTGAATACTCTTTTTGACTGTTAAGGACTTTTCCTCAAACGTAATTCTTTCAGGTTTCAGTAAGAAAACGGACAGAATAAATGTAATCACAATCAATGAGAGAGTCCCGACAAGCCAGTGAGACCAATCCCAGTAATGATATCGATCCAGAGAACCGCCAAAGGCAGCCATCCCTGACACAAAGACTGTCCAAAACCCAAACCACGTAACAGGTTTATAGGACATAAATTTATCTAATGATTTTACTTTCTCTGCCATGCGTTTATAGAGAGAAGATTTTGGAGGAGCAATTCTAGCAATTAACATGTGTTTTCTTTCTGTTTGTTTTAATTAGTCATCCGAATGCGGTAATCTTACCAATTTTCAGACAACCTATTTCTTTAAATATCTAATGAGCAAAATAAGGAGGATTAATCCTGATACGTCAAGTCCCCAATACTGCTTGATTTGTGCTACTGCGCTCTCTAATAACCCTATTGAGTGCAAAAATACAATAAAGATCATCACAGGAGCAAAATATTTGAGGAAAAACTTCCATGCGACGATCATCCAATCATTTTTCTCAAAGAAATTCACGGCGCCTTTCTTTAATTCGATGACAGCTTTATCAAAACCCCAAACCCACGCAACAAAGACCGCGATAAAAAGCCCACCAACCGGCAGCAAAATATTTGAGGCTAAGAAATCTGCGATATCAAAAAATGTTTTATCGAACCATTTGACATCTGCCATCACATTAAATGATAACGCACTCGGGATACCAATCAAAAACGTAAGTAATCCAAACACCAGCACCGCTTGGTGGCGTTTCCAGTTTAACTCATCGACGAAATAGGCAACCACAACTTCCAATAATGAAATAGCAGAAGTCAAAGCTGCAAGTGTCAGTAACAGGAAAAATAAAACACCAAAGAGTAATCCTCCGGGCATTTTAGAAAACACAACAGGTATCGTGTGAAAAATCAATCCCGGACCGGCTCCCGGATCTTGTCCCATTGCAAACACAGCAGTAAAAATAGCAATTCCAGCTAAAATGGCAATTAACGTATCCAAAAACAACACTTGAAAAGCGGCGCTTGGGATATTGTCTTCTTCCGTAAGATAGCTTCCGTACGTCATCATAGCACCCATCCCTAAACTCAAGGTAAAAAATGCATGTCCCAAGGCAATCAATACTGATTGCCCGGATATTTTACTCCAGTCAGGATTCCATAAAAAGGCTAACCCTTTCTCAGCACCATCGAGCGTCAACCCACGAACGACAAGAATGAGTAAAATTACAAACAGAATCGGCATCATAATTTTACTGCCGCGCTCAATCCCGCCTTTTACGCCTGCGTAGACAACCAACATCGTTAACAGGAAAAACCCCCCGTGAAACCCAACAATCCATGTAACATTTCCTACCAATGAATTAAAGTGTTCTCCGGCAAAGGATGCATCAGAAAAAGTCGAGAATGTTCCTTTCATGGCCTCAAAAATATATCCAAAAGACCAGCCGGCGACAACACTGTAAAACGAAAGAATGACAAATCCGGCGATAACACCCATACCTCCAACAGCCGTCCAAAATTTACTGCCACTTAATTTCTTAAATGCTCCGACCGGATTTCGTTGAGTCGTCCGTCCAAGCAATATCTCTGCCGTTAGAACAGGCAACCCGATCACTGCGATGCATATAAGGTACACAAAGACAAACGCTGCCCCTCCGTTTTCACCCGCAATGTATGGAAACTTCCAAATATTACCTAACCCGACGGCAGAACCGGCAGCCGCCAAAATAAATCCAAATTTGGATCCCCAATGTTCTCTCTGTTTGATCATTCTATATTTTCCTGTTCTTCTGGATTATTTTGAAAGTGAAAGAGTGTTCGTGTTACTTTCAAATTTCTTCTAACTACCCCGCAAAAAAACGCGGGGTTTCAGCTTCACTTCTACTTTTCACTTTCTACTTTTTTTATTCTCTCTATATCCTCTGTCATTATTTCTTCAAACCGTGATAAATGTGCTTCAACCATCGCATCTAACATTCCGTACATCCACGTGAATCCTATCCACCACGCATACTTATTTCTTTTTTCTAAGTATCGCGATTTTCTTAACGGGAACGATTCTTTGTAATATCGATAATTTATCCGATGCTCATTAAATTTCCAGATATAAAATGTTTCCGCTGCTAAAACGGCTCCGGCTTTCCAATACTGTTTATTGTACACTTGCCCTCCACCGGGGATTAACGCCCATAATGCAGCTTTTTTAGGAGATATTACCTGAACGGAATCTTTAGAATTATCCTCCGCAATAATGCTTGTTAAACCAACAAAGATAACAAAAATCAGTTTATGCAACTTCTGCCACACATTCTATTTCGACATCCACACCGGCGGGGAGTGCTGATACCTGAACCGCAGAACGAGCCGGGGGGTCGCCATCCTGAAACCACTTGGAAAACACTTCATTCAACTCACCAAACCGATTAAGATCGGTGAGAAATACAGTCAATTTTACGGCATTATTTAAGGACGTATTCGCAGCGATTAATACTGCGTCAATATTTTTCAGAACCTGATTCACGCGTTGCTTAAAATCACCGTCAATAACTATACCAGTCTCCGGATCGATTGGAATCTGCCCGGCGGTAAATACAAGCCCATTGCTCACAATTGCCTGATTATATGTACCGATAGCCATTGGTGCTTTTTTGGTAAATATTATTTTTCGAGTCATCGTATCCTCTTCAAACAGACTAAGACAAATTCCACGTAGCTAAGCCAATCTCCGAATCCAATTTCCGATGAATATCCACATTCACTTTTTTAATGATGAACTCTCCGACAACCGCAACCTTCATCTCAAAAAGATGTCCCCCTAGAATATTCATATCATGATCACCAAGCGTCAAGTGTGCATGAACAAATGGTTCTCCATCCTTGAGTGTAATATTTCCGTTAAATGATATCAATTCATACGTCTTTGAGTAGGTTTTAGTTATGTATTTTTTCTCTACCGGATCGTATGCACCTATCTCAATATCTTTTACCGCACCAATTCCTGAAATTTCTGCGGTTTGAATCCCTCTGTTCTTACAAAACTCCGTCAACGTTTTGTTGACAAATTCATCCTTTTGGATAAAAACAAAATACGTGTCATCAATGTGTTTATACTGCATACTTATTTTTCAAATTTCGCTAATATTTCACTTAAAAAGTTTTTGGACTGTTTCAATGCATCATCCAGCATTTTATTGTCCTTCCCCCCAGCCGTTGCAAGATGAGGTTTTCCTCCTCCGCCTCCGTTCATGTATCCGCCAATGGTCTTCGCCAAAGCACCTGCTTTGATCCCTAGTTCCACCAAATCTTGGGATACCACAACCACTATAGCCGGTTTCTTTTCGCCGATCATTCCAAGGACGCCAATCCCGCACTGCAGCTGATTAAAAAACAAATCACCAATGGATTTCAATTCGTCCATGGAGTCGGCAAGTATTTTTTCTACCACTAATATAGTATTTCCAAAAGATTCACCTTGGTTAATCAAACCTGTTATATCCACATCTCCTTGCTTTTTCTGATGTAGTTTTTTCTCCAGCTCTTTCCGCTGTTTAAACAGTTGAGTAACACGTTCGACCATTTCGGTCGGTTTTACTTTTAACGTTTGTTGGAGTTTAGTTAAAATTGTTGTTTGTTCCTGCATTATCCGGAGTGCTTTATCTCCTGTGAGAGCCGTAATCCTACGGACACCGGCTGCAAGAGAAGATTCTTCTGTAATCGTAAACAGCCCAATATCTCCGGTTTGATTTACATGCGTTCCCCCGCAAAGCTCTTTTGAAAATTCACCAACACTGATGACACGCACGTCATCGCCATATTTCTCTCCAAATAATGCCTGAGCACCACTTTTTTTCGCATCATCAAATGATTGAATCGAACAATCTACAACGTAATTTTCTCGAATCGCTGTATTGACGATATTCTCGACTTGTTCTAACTCATTAGAAGTTGTTTTTTCAAAATGGGTCATATCAAATCGGAGATAATCATCGGTAACCAATGAACCTGCCTGATGAATATGTTCTCCTAAAACCTCACGCAAAGCAGCTTGGAGTAAATGGGTTGCCGTATGATTCAGGCGGATGGCATTTCGACGGCTTTCATCCACGTGGCAATGAATAAAATCATCTTTAGATGGCGGTGTAAAATCTCCTGTGCAGATATGGATAAATGTATCGCCGTCTTTTTGGGTATCATTGACAACCAAATCAATATTTTCTCCCGTCATAACGCCTGTATCCCCTACTTGCCCACCCGATTCCACATAAAATGGAGTTTTGTCCAATACAACGTAAATTTGATCTTTCTCCTTCACATATTTTCGAATGACCGATTGCGATTCCAGTGTTTCATATCCAACAAATTCAGAGTCAGTTCCATCTGTAACGTCAATCCATGTGTATGATGATGTGTCTCTTTTAAATTTACCTGCTGTTTTCGCACGTTCTTTTTGCTTACTCATCTCCCGGACAAATCCGGTTTCGTCTACAGTCAGTCCCCCTTCTTTCGCCATCAGCTGTGTAAGATCTAACGGGAAACCATATGTATCGTAAAGACGAAAAGCTTCTTCTCCGGATATAACATTTCCATCCAGTTTTTTTATCATCCTATCAAAATGTGTTAATCCTCGATCTAAAGTTTCATTAAACGATGTTTCTTCAGCTTTAACTACATTTTGGATATGAGATTGTTTGTCCTTTACTTCAGGATAAATACCTCCAAATATTTCGCCGACGGAATCCACAAGTTTATATAAAAATGGTTCATGCATTCCCAGCATTCGACCGAATCTCGACGCCCTCCTCAAAATTCGACGTAATACATACCCACGCCCCTCATTAGAGGGCATGGCCCCATCTCCAATGGCCATCGTTAACATTCGGATGTGATCAGCAATGACTCGATGCGGGACAGGATTTTTCTCTACTGACGAGTTTGCAAGTGTCTCTATTTTCCGGATAACGGGCATAAATAAATCGGTTTCATAATTGTTTTTTTTATTCTGTAAAACCGTAACAATTCTTTCCAATCCTGCCCCGGTATCAACATGCGTTGACGGAAGGTTATTCAGCGTTCCTTTTTCATCTCTGAAATACTGAATAAATACCAAATTCCAGAGTTCCCAGTATTCATCAGAAGCATTCACACCATCCGGAGTTTGTTCATCCGGATTGTCGCCAATGTAATAATGAATTTCCGAACACGGTCCGCATGGTCCTGTCTCACCCATTTCCCAAAAATTATCTTTATCTCCAAATCTCAGCACGCGATCCGGAGAAATATCCGTTACTTTTGTCCACAATTCAAATGCGTCATCGTCACCTTTATACACGGTAGCCCAGAGACGATTTTTGTCTAACTTCCACACATCGGTCAAGAGTTCCCATGCCCAAGCAATGGCTTCTTTTTTGTAATAATCACCAAATGACCAATTCCCAAGCATCTCAAAATATGTATGGTGAAATGTATCTACTCCGACTTCTTCCAAATCGTTGTGTTTTCCACTGACTCGAATACATTTTTGGCTGTTAACGGCACGGGTGGAACCCGGTTTTTTCTCACCCAAAAAAATCGGTTTGAACTGATTCATCCCTGCATTGATAAACAATAATGTCGGGTCATCCAGAGGGACGACAGATGAACTGCGAATGAATTGGTGGTTTTTCTTCTCGAAAAACTCGATAAATGTCTGTCTGATTTGTTTGCTATTCATATTTGCTCTATAAATTGAAGCTTGTTTCTATTCCGGTGATATTCACTGGCTTCAATTTCCCTTCACTGTCTAATTTAAATGTTCGCTGAAAGACATAATTTAACATCATTCCACTACCAAGTTCTAATCCTATGCGATATCCCATAATCGTACTTTCAGAAAACTCAAAATCAAAAGGATTCGGAACATTTCTCTGCTCGTAAAAAAGCGCAGCGTGTTTCAATTTACTAATTCCTTTATTTAGTGCCAGGGAGGAGAAAAAGTTCTGAGTAGATTCATCCACAAACTCATAGGATTCGCTATCCCACATTTCACCCTTCAAGTTTTGATACGAGGTCTTCCATTGGACAATTCCGCCAAGATTGACGATTGCCTGAGCAAACAATCCTTTTTGCGGTCCAAACCGGCCTAAATATCTTTCTTTTGTTGATATCGCAACAGATTCATCCCCGGTAACTACCAACGCAGCACGTTCGAGTTCGTAGGTGCGATTCCAATAACCAAACTCAAAATTCCCTTTGGGTTTCATCCGATATTCAACATTAATACGAAACGGTCCGAACCGGCCGGAGATGCCCAGTGGGATGATTCCGCTACCAAGAGAGACGGTGCTATCCGTAGACGGATCAACTGTTTCACCGATGAGTTTGGCTGCCTGAGCATAGATTGACAATGACATGTTTTTTTCGGCAATCACGGGATATCCGATATCCACAGATAATGCTGCCATGGGATCGGAGTCTTTCAACACATTGAGCGGCTCAGACTTACGTTCAATGTCGGTGTCAAGCACCATACTTGTATCCGCCGTCCAACCTGGGATGTCACTATCCAAGGTATCTGTAATTCCGTCGCCATCAATATCCCACTCCAGCGGATTACTGTCTGCAATGCCATCGTTGTCTGTATCTAACCACCACATATTATCGTCGGGAAAATCATCAACCATATCCGGTCGTCCGTCCCCGTCTCTGTCTTTTAACCCAAGATACTGATTCCGATCTACTACCGCAGAAATGCCAATCGGAATCCCTGCAAA
This sequence comes from Fidelibacterota bacterium, assembly GCA_014381855.1. Lineage (GTDB taxonomy): Bacteria > Fidelibacterota > Marinisomatia > Marinisomatales > JACNKV01 > JACNKV01. Next base: position 25,165 of record JACNKV010000084.1, read on the forward strand.
TACCGGAGTTTGAACACGCAGACCGGCAATACCGATATTTTCTTTGAAATCGTTAACGAAACCCTGCAAAGAATAGTGGCTTTTTTTCAAACGAATGTCCAGTCCAATCTTTCGAACCTGAGGATATTCGATGGCATTTGAATAATTGTTTACAAGAATTCCATACCCTAACTTCACACGATCTAAAGCCCCTACCCGAAAATAGAGCGGGTCTTTCTTGAACCCGAAACGGATATAATAAATTTTATCAATAAGCGTATTTTTAATTGCCGTACCATTTGAAAAATCCCATTCGTCTTCGTGGATATTTCCGTCAGCGTCAATATAGAACACTAAATCCAGCGCCACGCCGAACTTCCAAATAGGAACTGTCGGACGCAACGCAATCTGGTTCCATATTTTTCCATCGATGGTAACAGCACCAAATGCCCCCTGTACAGACCGTTTTTCTTGAGCAAAACCGGAACTTGCCAAAATGCTTAACAGTATGAATATGATAGATTTTCTCATAATTTCCCTTAATAACGTTCTGAAAAATTACCTACCTTCCTCGTCGGTATCAATGGTTTATTCAAGATGTTTTCATTTTCTGACTTGAATCATTCATCCCGTGGATTACTCTAAAATGAGGCTCATCGCTAAAACCCATACCCGATGGATAGACGGTTTGGTGGACTGCCTACCTGTCGATTGGACAGGTGCCGGCATGGTCGGTCGGCACACTCCATATTTGAACTTATGGATAAAGAAGAAACTTATTCCGAAACTCACTAAACCTGAGAATATCGTACCCCCACAAAGGAGAGAGTTCATCTGCTCCACGTCCCTGTGCGACCATTGTCCGCAAAAGCGAACTTCCGAACAGTTTATCTATATAATCATATTTTTCCCACTGAAATTCCCTCGGATACAAATGGTGAATCGTAAAAATAATTGCCGCCGCCGTTCGAATAGGTTCAAATTTATATTTATCCGTTATACGAATCTCCACACCACTACATTCTTCTCCGACATATCGCGGAACCACATCTAAATCAGCGTGAATTTTCGGAATAAAACGAATGGAAGTAAAACGAACACCCGGTAATTCCAGTTGTGTCAGGTGCTCTGCAAGATACGTCCCGGAAATCCATGGGGCACCGGCAATTTTATAGCGTTTGTGCGTTCCTTGTCCTATGCTGATATTCGTTCCCTTCATCAAAGTTGAACCGGTGTACGTTAATATAGTTTCAACATCATTTAGGTCAGGTGCCGGATGGTTCCAGTTTTCATTTTCATCATCCATCCACATTGCTCTAGACCAATTCGCAAGTGGGATTACAGTCAAATCTGCCCGTACCAAATCTTTAATCCAGCCTGTTTCATTCACCATTACGGCGTATTCTCCGATGGTGAGTCCATGCCGAATGGGCACTAAATGGTACGCCTCGAACGATTGGTATTCCAATCGTGGAATCGGTCCGCTCATGGTCAATCCTCCCAGAGGATTTGGTCTGTCCAGCACCATCACCGGGATTCCCCATTCACCGGCAGCTTCCATCACTTTTGTCACCGTCGTTATATACGTGGAATATCGCACACCGGTGTCCTGAATATCTACTAAAACAAGGTCAATTTCATTCATTGCCCAACTTGGTGGTTTTACATAGCGACCGAAGGTATCTATCAGTTTTGCACCTGTCACAGGTTCACGTCCTTCTTCCCCGGATAATATTACCTTCCCATCATCCGGGAGGGTTAATCCATGCTCAGGTAAAAAGACATACCGAACATTAATGTTGTGTTTGTCCAAAATATCAAGAAGATGATTCCCCCGGTGATTCACGGAAGTTTGATTGCAAACAACGCCGATGGTACGGTCTTTGAGAGAACGGCAATCCATTTGTTCTAACACATCCAATCCAGTAAAAATCTGCGGAACAAACGACAAATCAGGGATGCCCATGATTTTACTATACTTAAAGTTCTGTGGCAATAAAATCGAGCCGGTGACGAACAGCGTGATGAATATCCGGTAAATATTACGCATTCAGGGAATTCGTTACTTTATTAATACTCAATGTTACGGCAAGATTTACCGAAACTGAAATGCCGATAAACCATGTCCATGCGATGCCTACCTCCCGTAAGACCAACACCGTAATAACACTCAAAATTAATCCGATGATAAGGCTGACGGTTGAGAAGCGTTGCTGACCGCGACTTAAGATAAATAGACTTAATAAACCGCCATACGTAAAAGAGGCAATCGTTAATCCCAGTTCAATAATTGTGGTATCTCCTTCATCAAAAATAACGGCAATTCCCATAAGAACGATTGCCCACGCAAAGCTAACCCACCGTGAAATCTTGATGGATGGCATATTCTTAAACCAATCTGTTACCGTTGAGGACGCCAGTGAATTAATGGAAGAGCTTAAGGTCGACATCGCCGCTGAAAGAACACCTGCAAGCAAAAGACCTTTTAACCCAATCGGTAAATGTTGGATAATGAACGTGGAAAATTCTCTATCTTTCGGTAGATCTGCTCCTCCGAAATACACCCAAATTAATGACCCGGCAAAAAGAAATACAGCAAATTGCAGGAAGACAAAAAACCCGCTCCCAATCATGGCTTTTCGGGCAGAGGACACATTCTTTGTTGCCAACACTCTTTGGACCATCATGTGGTCAGCTCCGTGTGATGCAAACGACAGGAGCATTCCTCCTATCCATGCGCTGAAGAAAATATAGGGTTCATGGAAAATATCTTTTCCAAAATGAAATATTTGAAGTTTACTCTGTTCGGAGAGAACTGAAAACGTTGAAGCAATACTACCGTCCAAATTGAGAAGGATATATCCGACGGTGATTATGCCTCCTGCTAAATACAGGATGAACTGAAAACTATCTACCCAAATGACAGTGCGAATCCCACCACTTAATGTATAGAGCAATGTGACGCTTCCAATAATTAGGACTGCAATGGGAAGTGACCATCCTGTCATCACCTGAACGATAACTGCCGTGGCTAAAAATCGTACTCCGTCAGCAAGAATCCGTGTAAACAGAAATAGCCCGGATGCTGTTTTTTGAATCGGTTTGCCAAAGCGTTCTCCCAATGTCTCATAAATGGATGTAATCCCTGAACGAAAATACATTGGCAATAAGAACCAACTGACTAGAATGCGCCCAAAGATGTAGCCAATGGCTAATTGCAAAAAGAACCAATCTTTTTGATACGCTAAGCCGGGCACACTGACGAACGTGAGAACGGAGGTTTCCGTGGCGACGATTGAGAACATTGCTGTCACCCATGGCAGATCGCGACCCGCAAGAAAATACTCTCCGGTTGAGCGAGTGCGTTTCCCCTGCATAATCCCGTAAATAACGAGTCCGCCAAGAAACAAACTAATGATTGAAATATCTAATACAGACATACTTATTGGTGAGGGTTATTGGTTATTGTCATAACGTAGTGCCTGCCCGCCATTGGTTCGGAGGGCCTGCCCGTAGCAGCCTAGTAGACCCCGTGTGCATGTGTTTACATCCCGTGTTTTCTACGGGGTTTTGTATGGGGTTTTTTACGGTGGGTATTGGTGATTTTTTTTGCGGTTTCTGTATATTTTGTTGCGATGAAGTCAAATGAAAATCCGTTCTGTTCTTCCATGTATAGCAGTAAGAAGTGTGTACGTAGTTTGTCCGATAGATTTTGCAATTTCTTCGACCTTTAACTGTCCGTGTATGTTATCACCAAAAAACAGGACATGCTCTCCCAATGTGGGGATGGTATCTTCAAAATCAACCATGAGCTGGTCCATACACGCACGACCAGCAATTTCGTAACGACGTCCTCTGTACAAAACGTAACCACCATCGTACCACGGACGCGGAAATCCGTCAGCAAATCCAGTTTGAATGACACCAATATTGGTATTCTTCTGGGCACTCCAAACTCCGCCATAGCTTACCTTTGTGCCCTTTTTAACTCTTCGCACATTCACGACAGGACCAACAAATTCCATCACGGGTTTAACAGGTACATCCTCCGGAACTTCATCGGATGGTAACGCTCCATAGATTAGCATTCCAACCCGAACGATATTAAAATATGATTCCGGGAGATTTAATATTGTACCACTGTTCGACAAATGGACATGTTTAAACGTAATTCCGTAATCTGCCGCTAAATCAACCGCCTTTTTAAATCTGTCGAGTTGATATTCTGCATAGGATAAATCTCCCTCATCGGCCGTTGCGAAATGTGAATAAATCCCCGTGCAGCGTATTTCAGGATATTCTTTAAGTTCTCGAAATATCTCAGGATATTCTTCGGGAGATGCTCCCAATCGCGTCATTCCGGTATCAATTTTGATATGTACTTCCGGGCTTTTGCCTATTTTTTCATGAAACGCTTTTAATTCGCGCAGATCATCGAGACAAGAGCAATTCAGAATAAAGTTTTGGTCCAGAGCCAAATGAAAATACTCTTGGTTAAGACGAGAGAAAACCAATATCTTTTGTGTTATGCCAGCATTCCGAAGCTCAACACCTTCCTCCGGAGTAAACACCGCAAACCAATTTACTCCAGCCCCTGCAAGTGCTTTCGTAACCGGGACAGCCCCATGCCCGTACGCATTGGCTTTTACCACAACCATCAATTCATGTTTTCCGATGTGTTCTTTAATGTGTTTGAGGTTTTGGAGCAACCGATCCAAATGTATAATTGCTTTTGGTCCTATCACGATTTTATATTTTGACCTTTTCTATGTTGTTCTTTTAAAAATTGTTGTAACGAGGAAAAATCCTGGAATACTTTAGTGCTACATGCTTCAATCCAACTACTAAAATCTTCCTTCGGCAAGCGATTTACAAGATACACAGGAACATGATGTAAATACGCAACCGTGACTTCACCATGTGTTCCGCCGCCTTTTAGCACAAATTCATCCCACAAACAAATAAGATAGTTTACTTCTTTCATGACCACATCCAGGTCTCGTTTTACGCATTTTCTAACGAATGAGATATATCGACCAGGATCATCTTCTTTCCATTTTCTGTAATCCTGTGAACCAGTCAATTTAACAAGTTTTTTTGACTCTACTACAGGATCCACCACATCATGGTTGAGTTCACTTTTCAGCCATAGGGTGATTTCTTTTCTCCAATCAGCACCTTCATCAACCGCCTTTTCCATCGCACCTGAAAGATAAGCAATCATTGATGGAGTTTCCTTCTCAATATTTCAGCATTCAATGGAAGCCAGATAGATATAAGCAAAAACGGAACAATGACCGATGTCCAATCAAAAAGGTGGCTGAATATCATCATGCGCAAACCATAAATCGTCATGCCGACAGGAGAATACCGTAAAAGATATCCTAAACCAACCGGGTAATATTCAAACTCAAAAATAATTCCTGAACCAAACACAATAAAAATAAATAATGAAAATATCAGTAAAATGAATATAGAGACATGCTCTGTCAAAAGAGAAATAGTGATGATAATACATCCAATGAAATATGTAAATAAGCACAAATAAGCCAACATGACAACATAGTCCAACCACGGAAAGACAACTCCGGTGATGACAGTTAGTACGGCTCCACCAATCATGGCAAACAGGATGGATTCAATAACTGCAGTTGTCAGGATTCCTAACGTGAGTTTAAATTTAGACACAGGAGTCAATGTCATTGGCATAAGAGCTTTTTTGTGAATCCTCAGATCAAAAAAGTCCCGATATAGATGAGGAATTAAAGCAACGGTAGCAATGATAAATAAAATACCGGGGAATAACCAAAGTTCAATCGGTGTGTGGCGAATACTACGAATAAAAATTGCTTTAACCGGAAGCATAAGAGTTAGGTGCAACATAATCGGGAGTACAAAAGAAATACTCAGTGTCGATATTAAATGTTTCTGAATCAGCCAACCGCGACGTTTTAATAAACTTAGGATCATTCGTCCAATCCTTTCCGTGCAAATTCTGAATCCATCAAATCTTGTAATCCTAATTTTTTGATATTCATATCTTTCATTACAGCGGATTGAGCCGTTTGCATCACCTGAAAAAGGACTTTTCTTGTACGCCCGTAAAAATGGAATATATTGTTCATCCGGCTGGGAGTCACCACCGTAGAGATTGAACATAATTTCTTATATAACTCATCAGATAATTCTTCAAACTCTATCTGGAATTGATGAAATTCGAGTGTGCTTTCTAATAATTTATCTAGATTCCCATCCAAAACAATCTTTCCATTGTCCATCACTAAAATCCTGTCGTGTGCTTGTTCAACCTCATGAAGTAACTGACTGACATAAATGATTGTTTTTTCGCTTTTTAATTTTTTCAGCAAATCCCAGACTTGTCTGTGTGACTGCGCGTCCATAAATGCAGTGGGTTCATCTAAAATAACGATTGTCGGATCATGCACCAAGGCACGGATAATCATAGCTTTTTTAGCGATGCCTGAGGAAACATTTCCCGCTTTTAGATTGAGATATTCTGACATATCGAGGCGGTGTGCATACGAGTGAATCCGTTGAGTAATCACGGCATTCCGGACACCATACAATAACCCAATAAATCGAATATTCTGATCCAAAGTAAGCCATGGATCTAAATCAATACTGAGTGGGACGTATCCGATGTTTTCACGAATTTCTTTTCGCCGTTTTACACTATCTAGACCGTGAATAAATACTTGTCCATACTCCGGGTTCTCAAAACCGGCAAGCACGCGTAGCAAAGTAGATTTTCCCGCATCATTATCACCAATTATTGCAACGATTGAACCTTTTTCTATCCCAAAGGTTAACCCGGCAAGGATTGTCTTATCCCCGGCTAATTTCCCGACCTTTTTTAGTGTTACACTTGCTTCCATTGATTTATTGTTGGGTGTTTTTCGTTAGGTGTTTGGTGCTAAAATTTTGTTTTGTCTTCCTAATCAAATTAGTTGTAACCTATTACTTTTTTATGTCTCCTGTCAATGTGCTTCAAACCACGAATTTCCGATTCCACAATTTACAACTATCGGGACACTTAACGGGAGTGCCTCTTCCATCTTTTTTAGCACAAGAGTTTTTACAACTTCAATTTCATCTTCGGGAACTTCAAAAATTAATTCATCATGGATTTGCAAAATCATTTTTGTTTTCAACTCATGTTTAATAAGATCCTTATGAATATGAATCATGGCAAGTTTAATCATCTCGGCAGCGGTTCCTTGTATTGGCATATTAATTGCCATACGCTCTGCCGCTTCCCGAAGATTACGGTTGTCACTATCCGCATTCCACACTGGACGTCGCCGACCCAGCATCGTCTCCACATATTTATCTGTTCTGGCTTTTTCTAATGTCTTGTCGATATAATTTTGAATCCCGCTATACTGCCGGAAATACGTATCAATAAGTGCCTGAGATTCCTGCCGAGGAATCCCCAACTCCTGACTCATTCGAAACGGACCTGCACCATACATAATCCCGAAATTCACAATTTTAGCTGTTCGGCGCATCTCGGGTAATATTTCCTCAATAGGGACACCAAATACTAGACTTGCCGTTCGCGAATGGACATCCTCTCCTTCTTCAAATGCCTGGATTAGCCCGGGGTCTTGGCTTAAATGCGCCATAATTCTCAATTCAATTTGGGAGTAATCTGCAGAGAGGATTTTCCAACCATCCTGCTGGGCGGTAAAAGCTTTTCGAATTTCCTTCCCAATCTCTGTGCGAATCGGAATATTTTGGAAGTTTGGCTTGCTGCTGGAGAGCCGTCCTGTGGCAGCGACCGTTTGATTAAATGATGTATGAATTCTTCCCGTCTCCGGGTGTATTGTCTCTTTTAACGGATCCAAATATGTATGTTTTAGTTTATATAATTTTCGATACTCTAATATCAACTTTGGCAGGGGATGAATATCTTTTAATTGCTCGAGGACTTCCACAGCGGTTGATCGTTTCCGTATCTTTGGTAAACCTACAATATCAAACAAAATACTTGCCAATTGCTGAGTGGAATTCACGTTGAATTCTGTTCCGGCTTCTTTCACAATGGAAGATGTGAGTCCGTGAAGAGTTTTTCCTAAGTCATAGGACATCTCCCCCAACACCCGTTTATCCACATACACACCGTTGTGTTCCATATTAACTAAGACATCTATCAACGGCAATTCAACATCCGTAAAATATTTGTGAAGCGATTGTTCTTCCAGCTTCTTTTGAAAAATCGACGTTAATTGCCGTGTAATATCTGCATCTTCCGCCCCGTAAAACGCCGATTTATCAAATGGGACTTCAGCCATGGTAATCTGGCTTTTCCCCTTCCCAATCAGCTCCTCGATCGGGACCATTTGATAGTTCAGATTTTCCATCGCTAGCACATCTAATTTACGCGATCCCGCATCAGGATTGATCATGTGTGACGCAATCATCGTATCAAATGCAATGCCATTTAATTGTATGCCATATCGGTTGAGAATGAGCGCATCGTACTTAATATTTTGACCGGTTTTCGGTATCGCCGTATCTTCTAATATTGGTTTTAGGATGGATAGTACCGCTTCCGTTTCATCTTCTCCAAAATAGGTTTCCGTTTTGTCTTTATGCATCACCGGGATGTACATCCCTTCATCTTCTTTTACCGAAAAACAAAATCCGACTATCTCCGCCCGCATGGGATCAACCGAAGTGGTTTCCAAATCAACTGAGAGTATCTCACCCTGAGTTAACTGCTTAAAATATGCTTGAACATCTCCCTTTGTTTTCAGAATTTTATAGACTTTTTTCGGCTGGGATATCGTTGGTTTTTTCGTATCAGTCAACGAGGGTAATTGCCGTTTTAAACCGGAGAATTCAAACTCAGTGAATAGAGCGTCTAAAGCTTCTATATTCATTGCCGTTCGTTCCATTTCCGGGATGGATGCATCCAGTTCAACGTTCGTGTCGATGGTCACTAATTCTTTACTCAATATGGCGTTATCACGGTATTCCAGTAGTCCGTTTCTGACGCGTTTGTTTCCAACTCTTTCCGCATTTTCCAACGATGATTCCAACGACCCAAATTCCTTGATGAGTTTTACAGCAGACTTTTCCCCAACACCGCGAACACCCGGAATATTATCCGAGGAATCACCCATCAGTCCAAGTAAATCAATTATTTTTTCTGGTGGAACACCCCATTTTTCTATGACTTTTTCTCGGTCGTAAATTGTCAAATCTTTATTCCGGGTTCTTGGGGCATATAAAAATACGTGGTCATTCACCAACTGCATAAAATCTTTATCGCCACTGACAATGTACACATCAAAATCGTGTGAAGTGCCTTGTTTGGCTAATGTCCCGATAATATCGTCTGCTTCAAATCCGGGTTTAGATAGTGAAACAATTTGCGTAGCATTCATTAATTTCCATAAATGCGGGAGTTGCTCTTTCAGCTCATCCGGCATTTTTTCCCGCGTGGCTTTATACTCCGGGTATTTATCGTGGCGGAATGTTTTCTCCTTGGAATCAAACACGGCAGCGATATAATCCGGCTGTTCTTTTTGGACCAGCTTTAGCAATTGATTCATAAACCCAAATAACGCACTTGTATGCAATCCGTAACTGGTAATGAGCGGATTCCGAATCAAGGCAAAATGCGACCGGTACAACATGGCATAGCCGTCAATGAGAAAAAGTCGTTTGCGGTGATTTTTTTTTGAAGTCATCCGATGCTTTTCAGTCATCCCCAAGTTGTAAAACGGCAAGAAGGGCTTCCTGCGGGATTTCAACTTTCCCGATCATCTTCATTCGGCGTTTTCCTGCTTTTTGTTTTTCCCACAATTTCCGCTTCCGACTGATATCTCCGCCGTAGCATTTTGCAGTAACGTTCTTTTTTAACGCCCGGATGGTTGTCCTGGCGATGATACGGGTTCCAAGAGTCGCTTGAATCGCCACTTCAAACATCTGTCGCGGAATAAGCTCTTTCAATTTACTGCATAAGGCAACACCTCGATGATATGCATCATCCGCGTGGCAAATAGTCGAAAGAGCATCTACCGGTTCTCCATGAATCAGGATGTCTAATTTTTTTAAAGCACCGGTTCGAAATTCTGATATGGTATAATCAAACGAAGCATATCCCCTTGTGGACGATTTCAATTTATCATAAAAATCAAAAATGATTTCAGCTAAAGGCAATTCGTAATGTAGCTGAGCTTTATCCGCAGATAGATAATGCGTTGTCTTGTACTTACCGCGTTTTTTTTGGCAAAGGGTCATAATGTTCCCAATATATTCGCTGGGGGTTATTATCTCTGCGGTGACAATCGGTTCAAGTATTTCACGAATTTCCCCAGGGGCAGGCATTTTTGCCGGTGTATCCACCTCAATGGTTGTCCCGTCTTGCTTCAATATTTTATACCGAACGTTCGGTGTGGTTGTAACAAGATCCAGATCAAATTCACGTTCAAGCCGCTCTTGAACGATTTCCATGTGCAAAAGACCTAAAAACCCCGCACGGAACCCAAAACCAAGTGCTTCGCTCGTTTCCGGCTCATAGTTTAATGAGGCATCGTTCAATTTCAATTTATCTAATGCCATTCGGAGTTGTTCGTAATCGTCAGCATCTGCAGGATAAAGCCCTGAAAACACCATCGGCTTAATTTTTTTGTATCCCGGGAGGCGTTCTTCCGCCTTATTCTGTTTTGCCGTAAGCGTATCTCCCGGCTCAATATGTTCCATATCACGAATGTTTGCAATGACATACCCTACATCACCTGAGCGAAGTTCTTTCGCCGGAACTTGTTTCATGATGAAATGTCCAACTTCGGTAATGTCGTATGTGATGCCATGCGAAAAGAATTCAGCGGTCATTCCCGGTTTGAGTACACCGTCAAATACACGAACGTACGGAATCGCTCCACGGTAATTATCATACATAGAATCAAAAATCAACGCACGGGTTGGTTCATCATTCTTGTCTTTCGGAGGTGGAATCTCCCTAATAACAGCATTAAAAATATCCTGAATACCATCACCTGTCTTCGCACTTACATGGATAATGTCTTCTTTATCACAGCCAATTAATTCAATAATTTGATCTGTAACCTCTTCAACACGGGACGCCGGGAGGTCAATTTTATTTATGACTGGGATCAGGACGAGTTCATTCTCTATGGCAAGATACGTATTACTGACGGTTTGAGCTTCGACACCTTGAGCTGCATCCACAAGCAGCAATGCGCCTTCGCATGCGGCTAACGAACGGGAAACCTCATAAGAAAAATCTACATGACCCGGTGTATCAATTAAATTTAACGTGTAATTCTGTTTGTCATGATGAATATACTTCATTTGAATTGGGTGACTTTTAATGGTAATCCCGCGTTCTCTCTCCAAATCCATGCTGTCCAACACTTGTGCTTTCATCACTTTGGATGAAAGTGTATGCGTCTCCTCCAATAACCGATCAGCTAAGGTTGATTTCCCGTGATCGATGTGTGCAATGATACAAAAGTTTCGTATATGGGCTGTGGACATAGAGTGAAGTTACCTGTGAAACGTTAACAAGCGAAAGACAGTATTTATCTGAAAAATATCTATGAAAAATATTTTAGTTTTTCATCAACAAAACATCAAAAACACCGGTGAGGTTTTGTCCGGCAATCCCAATAAATTTGGGCTGAAACAAAGAGTCCACTTCTGTTTCTTCTGTGATTTGCGTATTTCCAAGCAGTTCGTAAGATACCATCTCAGTTGTATCTGCTGAATATAGCGTGACAAACGTTGTATCTTCCCCAACGTCTATCCAGTCTGTTAGTGTGATAGATGTTAGATCTATATAGTCCATGCTAAGCGGATAAAAACGATCAAAGGTGTAATGAGCAGCTTTCAGAGAAAACGAGAAGATTGATTCTGTGGTAATCACGGCGGGAACATTCTCTTCGATGGTGTCTGAAGAAGATTCTGCCGTTAGCACAAACTCTAATACACCACTAAATTGGTTTCCTTTCACCATAATCTTTTCAGGAAAATAATACACAGAATCCACGGTGCGTTGTTCTACGAGTATTTGACTCTTATTTATCACCCACGTTTTTTGGACAATACCCTGATCATTCAACAGCCATATTTGAGAAGTATCCTGAGTACTTCCGGTATAATCGGCAACAATCAAGGCAGAAGTGATTTTCATCCCATTGGACAATTTTAAATTTAAATCATAGGTTTCTTCAAAGGAATATACTTCTCCTCTAACCGCAAATGTAAATACAGAATCTGCATTCACAACCACCGGATAATTTTCAACCAACCCATGTTGTGGTTCCGGCGGTCCCACACACGAAAAGATAAAAAACACAAAACCGAGTGCTAAAATCCAAGTTGTTTTTTTCATACTAATCTTCAATTTGTTTCACCTCATCATCCTCAAACGGTAATTCTAAAATCTCTTGTGACTCAATTGATGTAAATGTTTCAACATCTTTTAATTTACGTTCTAAAACGTTTGTTCTAGTCGTCCTTAGTGATTCCAATGTCCCGGAAGCTGTGTTTATTTGTTTGTGTGCTTTTGCTAAAACGCCGGAAAATTGTTTAAATTCATGCTTGACCGCCTTTAAGATATCCCACACCTCGCTACTTCTTTTTTGAACAGCTAATGTTCTAAATCCCATATTTAGACTGTTCAATACTGCAGATAATGTCGTTGGCCCAGTTACTGTTATCTTGTATTTATTTTGTAGCGTTTCAAATAGTCCCGGGTGCCTTAACACCTCTGCATATAAACTTTCTACCGGTAAAAACATAATTCCAAAATCTGTAGTGTGCGGTGGGTCAATATATTTTGAGCTGATATCCTTTGCGGATTTCTCTATTGCTTTTATTAATCGTTTTTGAGATGCCTCAATTTCATTTTTGTCTCCTCGATCAAACGCCTCAAGTAAAGTATGATAATCTTCTATCTGAAATTTAGAATCAATAGGCATCCAGACTTCTTCACCAGATTCCTTTCCCGGTAGTTTTATCGCAAATTCAACGTTTGCTTGGCTTCCTTTTTTAGTTGCTACATTTTTTGCATATTGATCGGGAGAGAGTATTTGTTCTAAGATATTTTCGAGTTGATACTCACCTAATATACCGCGTGTTTTTACATTGGCTAATACTTTTTTGAGGTCGCCAACTCCAGTGGCAATATTTTGCATTTCACCCAGTCCTTTATGCACTTGCTCAAGGCGATCACTGACCTGCTTAAATGACTCTCCAAGCCGTTTTTCCAAAGTGGTTTGTAATTTCTCATCAACTGTTTTTCGCATTTCATCGAGTTGTTTACTGCTATCTTCACGAATAGACTTTAACTGCTTTTCAATGGTGTTTTCAACGTGCTTTATATTATCCGTCGCTTGTTTATTTATCTCCGTTTGTTGTTTGTTTAAATCTCCGAATTTTTGTCTTAATATCTCGTTAAGTTCTTTAATGCTATCAGAAAATATAACATCAAATGATTTTAAGGATTTCGATAACTCTTCCCTATTTGATGTCGCTATTTCATTTGTTTCTTTTCGATTTCTTTGAAAATCATCTTTAATAGATTTTTCAATTCGATCTAACGATATATCAAACTTTACGATTGCTGATTCTACTTCTTTCAATTGTGGTTTAATATCAAAAGACTCTTTCTTTTTTACCCCTATAACAATATTTACTATTACAAGGATAATTAAGATACTTAGTAATACTTCAATCATAAGTACGCTCTACTCTTAAATTTCTTCTACCAACGGATAATAAGAAATTACCGACAAACATCAGACACCCAACATATCCAAAACCAAACGGACGACATTTCCGGTAGCACCTTTTTTCGGGCCATACGGTTTTTCTTTTTCTCCCCAAGCAGTTCCGGCAATATCGAAATGTGCCCAAGGGATATCCTCACCAACGAATGCATTTAGGAATGAAGCACCTGCGATAGTTCCGGCTTGTCGGGCTTCTCCCATGTTTTTCACATCTGCAATCTTAGATTTCACCTGATCCAAATACTCGTCCCACATTGGTAATTCCCACACTTTTTCTCCGGTATTTTTCGACGACGTTTGGATTTTGTTAATCAAGGCGTTATCAGTACCCATAATTCCGGTAGCGATGTGCCCTAACGCAACCAGCACTGCACCGGTAAGGGTGGCAAAGTCCAAAATATACGCAGGGTCAAAGTGTTTACTCACGTAGGCTAATGCATCCGCAAGAATCAACCGTCCTTCAGCATCTGTATTCAGAACTTCGATGGTTTTCCCGTTGTATGCAGTCAAAATATCTCCGGGTTTTATGGCTTTACCTCCGGGCATATTTTCAGTAGAAGGAATCGCAGCGATAATGTTCATTTTTGGTTTGAGTGCTGCCACGGATTTCATCACACCCATCACCACACCGGAGCCACACATATCGAACTTCATTTCATCCATAGAGGCTGATCCTTTTAGAGATATTCCGCCACTGTCAAATGTGAGTCCTTTCCCGACCAACACAACCGGTTTCTCATCTTTTTCACCACCATAATACTCCAGTAAAATGAATTTCGGGGGTTCATCCGTTCCTTGAGCAACACCAGCAAAAGATCCCATTCCCATATTTGTAAATTGTTCACGGTCAAAAACGGTTAAAGTCATGTCGCCTTCTTTTGCAATTTTTGCGGCTTCACCGGAGAGTCTGGTAGGTGTCATAACGTTGCCGGGATGGTTTCCAAGATCTCTGGCAAAACAAACGCCGGCTCCAATAACCGCACCCTTTTCTATCTGGGGTTTATCCCCACTTAAAATTACGGCGGATGTCAACGTGAACTGTTTTTGATTATCCTTTTTTTCAGTTTTGTAATCCAAAAACTGATAACTTCCCATCACCAGCCCTTCTGCTAGAGGTTGACATGCGTCCTCTTTCGTATATTTGCAAAAACATTCAACCGCAGGATGATCAATCTCCAAGGATGTCGTCACTTTTGCAATTGCTCCACCTGCTTTACGAACTTCCTCTGAATTAAATTTATCCTTTTTCCCAAGTCCAACGACCAAAATACGTTTTTTATCCATATAAAACCGGCTGATTTTACCGGATTTTCCTTTGATGTCACCCATCTTAATCGCTGCCGTGATTTGTCCGTTTAATGCAGCATCAACTTCTTTTGCGATGTCTGTTAATAGTCCATCTTCAAACACACCGACGGCAATCAAACCGGCTTGGATTTTTGACCACGATTCAGTGGAATGATTCACTTTTTTCAAATAACTCATATTTTCCTCTTATTAATTTTTGGGTTTAATCTTTTGGGACGACTAAAACAGGACAATTGACATGGTTGACGATTCCTTCATCAACGGAATCAAAGAATTTTTCTTTGAAGGCATTCATCTTGCGATGCCCCAAAATCAAGAGATCAACATCATCGGCTGCTTTCGTAATTTCTTTGTGGATAACCTCACCGGTTAAAATACGGATAATTAAACGATTCGCAATTTCTTCATGTCCGGCAGATCGAAAAAGATTGCGAATATCCTCTTCAGTAAACCGATGCCCCGGTGTGTCCATCATCATAGACATTTCACCGGCATGCGTATCATTAACATGAACCACAATCATTTTCGCATTGAACGAATTTTTGATTCGAATAGATTCATCAATTAATTTTATCTCGTTGCCATTCCCGGACAAGGCAACCATTATTCGTTTGTAACTCATGATAATTTCCTACAGTTATATGGATAAATTTACCAGTTCACGTCCATCAATCGGAACTGATTTCTTGGATAGTTTAATAAAGTAAACGAGTTAACGGGTAAAAGAGTTAATAAGTTTGTGAGTTCTTGAGTTTGTGAGTTGCTTTTTTCCCACGTTTACGCATTTACTCGTTTACTCGCACACCTAAGATTTCTTTCTCGTATAGATCTCGCTGCAAGACAGCAAATTCACCCGGGTCGTTTTCAAATGGGATTGCTCCTCTCCCTGCACCGCCATGGATAACCTCGACCTTTTTACCTTTATTATTCCGTAATTCATTTACAAGAAATAGCTGTTCACCATCAGGAGTGTAGATTGTAATCCTAGTATTTAGTTCAAGACGATTTTTTATATCGAACCACAGTAAACCGGTTTCTTTATCCCACTTACATTCCATTCCAACCGGTTTTTTATAACGCTCTCGGGATCGGCTGTCAGTGTAATTTTGGCCAAATTCCTGAGGATTACGTGTATAATATCCCGTAGTATATTCGCGATTTGACAATGCCATTAAGTCCTTCAAAATAGAGCTGTCAAATGGTTTATTTTTCGCCAAAACGTCCAATGCTTTACGATAAGCCCGAGCGGACATTGCCGCATAATACTCTGATTTCGTCCGGCCTTCGATTTTTACACTCATCACTCCGGCATTCCGAATGTCTTCGAGTAGCTCCACCGCACATAGGTCTTTTGCGTTGAACATATAGGTTCCGCTCTCATCTTCTTCCACTGGATAGTGCTGCCCTGTTCGCTCGTTCTCTTCTAAATAATAACCACTCGGAGAAACATACTTTTTCTTATCTGAACCGGATATTTGGTGTTTTTCTTGTTCTAATAATGACGGTGTTTCTTGACCAAATTTATAATCCCAGCGACAGGAGTTTGTACATGTCCCCTGGTTTGCATCTCGGTGATTCATATAGTTGGAAATTAAGCAGCGACCTGAGTAAGCAATGCAAATCGCTCCATGCACGAATGATTCAAGGTCAATATCCGGAACGTTGCGATGAATCTCCTCAATCTCCTTTAACCGAAGTTCTCTCGGTAAAATGATACGCTGAACTCCGAGATCCTGCCAAAATTCCACGGTAGTCCAATTGGTTGCATTCGCTTGAGTAGAGAGATGCACAGGAATATCCGGAATACGTTTCAATGCTTGATTAATCAGACCGGGATCTGCCATAATCAACCCATCCGGTTCCCACTCTACAATTTTTTCAAGTTCACGGATGAACCCATCCACCTTCATATTATGAGCAAAAATATTTAGCGTAAGATACACTTTTTTTCCGCGTTCATGTGCATACGTAATTCCCTCTATCAGTGAGGTTTCACGAAAGTCATTTTCCCGTGTTCTGAGAGAATATTTTGGGATTCCGGCATAAACAGCATCTGCGCCATAAGCAATGGCATATTTTAGTTTTGCAAGTCCTCCTGCCGGAGCAAGAAGCTCAGGGACAATACCTTTCACACCTATTTCGGTAACGGATGTAAGAATTTTCTCTGTGCTTTCAGCAAAAGTAAGTCTGCTTTTTTCTGCTCGTCATCCTGAGAAAGAGAAACTATTCTGAGAGCTTCGATTAACGAAATATTGGAATTGTCATATCCTGCGTATAATGCATCCATGTGACGGGTGATGAGCACAAGATCATAACCAACATTTTGGCTTAAGTGTTCATCAACAATTTCATAAAACCGTTCAATATAGTAAGGTTCAACCCATCCCGGCTGTTGGTTGTATTGCTTCTTGACTTCACGCAAATGATGAGCCTTCATCGATGAGATCGCTCCATACGCTCCGTTGACAAATGCAATTTTGTCTGACTGATCCAAACTATTCCAATAATCCGCCGGTGTTGTTTTCGCGATAGAAACTTGGCACATAAGCAAAAACAAAATGGCTAACAATTTAAGTTTCATCCTTTACCTCCGAAAGTGTTTTATTTCCTGTATAATGATTGACCATCGGGATTCGTCTCCCTGTGCCAAACGCCTTGCCACTCACTCGCAATCCGGGTGCTGCTTGGCGTCGTTTATACTCATTTATCCGAATTCGCTGATAAAGATCATAAACCAAGTCAGGGTCGGCTCCATCAGAAATTAGCTGATCTATTCCCGTGTGATCTTCAACAAGTGCATCTACGATTGGGCTGACAATTTCATAGTCAAAGGGGTCAACTTGACCCGGTTTAAGCTCAGCAGACGGCGGTTTATTTATACTGTTTTCAGGGATACGATCATACCCCGCTGATTTATTTACCCATTGTGAAATCGCATAAACGTCAGTTTTTGACAAATCAGAGATAACAGACAATCCACCGCTCATATCTCCATATAGCGTGCAATAGCCAAGTGCTAATTCTGTTTTATTGCCGGTGGATAATACCATCCAGCCAAATTTATTCGATAACGCCATCAATAGATTTCCGCGCGACCGAGCTTGGATGTTCTCTTCAGCAATCCCGGATTCTGTTCCTGTAAAAAGTTTGTGCAATGTCTCATCAAATGTTGTAACAATATCTTCAATTGGGATGGTGTGATAATCTATGCCAAGGTGTTTTGCGAGTGTATAAGCATCATTGGTACTGTGATTGCTGGAATATTTGGAAGGCATAGACACGCCATGCACATGATCGGCTCCCAAAGCATCGGTGGCAATACAGGCAACGAGAGCAGAATCAATTCCGCCGCTGAGACCCAATACTGCATCGGAATGCCCGGTTTTATGGAAATAATCGCTCACGCCCAAACAAAGAGCGCGATACATTTTTTCTTCACGACATTTTTTTGGAATATTTTTTGTCTCCACAGATGATGTATCTACAATCAATATATTCTCTTCAAATGCTTTTCCAAGGGCAACGATTTTCCCGTCTGCATTCATCGCAATGGATTCACCATCAAAAATCAGTTCATCTTGTCCCCCTACCAAATTGCAGTAATAAAACGGAAGGTTTGTCACGGCATTTTTTTCTCGCAGTAAGGTAAGTCGCTCCTCTAATCTTCCCTCATGATAAGGCGATGCAGAAATATTTATCACCATTTCCGCGCCGCCGTCCGCCAGCAGTTGGGACACGTTTACATCATAATCTTTATCCCAAAGGTCTTCACAAATCTGTATACCAACTTTTTTGGTTTCAGAACCTATCTTTACTGGCCATATCCCGGGTTCCTTTCCATGAGTAAAATAGCGATCTTCATCAAATACATCATAGGTTGGTAATAATATTTTATCATAAACATGCTCTATGTGACCGTTGCTACACAATACAGCACTATTATAAATCTTATTTCCATCACGGCGTACACCACCTAAAATAATGGGAATCGTTGATGTATTAGCGACGGCTTCCAACACAGACCAATTTCTGGTGATAAATCCGGGTTCCCATAATAAATCCTGAGGAGGATATCCGATGGTTGTCAACTCCGGAAAGACAACTAATTCTGCTCCTTGTTTGATCGCTTTCTCATAATAATCAAATATCTTCTTCTGATTATTTTCAAAATCTCCACCCGTCGTGTTGATTTGGCAAAGAGCAATCTTCATGACTAAGTCTATTCCAAAAACCGCCACTTAAGGCTAATTTTCGCTAATGACGAAATACTATCTCCACAGATATAATTACTTATGATTTTCAGATTGTGTTTATTTTTACTTTTTTGGAATAAACTCATGATTGAAACATTCGGCTAATATTGAATGTAAAATCCTTTTTCAAGATGATCGGGTTTTTCCCATTTTACTGACACATCATCCACTTGGGACAATTCAGGTCCTACAGTGAGATAGTGAATCAATTTTCCAATCTGAGGTCTGCTGCCTGTCACCTCAGTATAAACGGTTCCATCCGATTGATTCTTTACCCATCCATTCAGCTTTAATTCTCTGGCAATATTACGTGTAAACGCTCGAAACCACACGCCATGGACTCGTCCTTTTACAGTGATTTTTGCCAACATTTGTTTCATTTTTGTCTATTTAGTAAGAAGTGTTTTAACTTTTGTAATTACATCCAATGGTGATTCGGCGACTGTGATTTCATCCATGGGCCATGTTTTAAAACCAACAACTGGTTTTTCAGTTTGAAGGGCATAAGCAATTTCACTCAAAGTTCCGTAATGTCCGGAGACCGCCACAGCAACATCACAATTATATGCTAATAAGGCATTTCTAGCTAGTCCTATTCCAGTGGCAACAGGTATTGTTATATACCCATTTCCCTCTTTTGGATCCGTTCCTTTAAGGATTCCAATGCATGTCCCGTTTTTTTCTTTCACGCCTTTGGCAATAGCTTCCATCACTCCCTTCGCTCCTCCACAAAACACCAGCCAATTTTCATTTGCCATCAACCGACCGAGTTCCACCGTTTCAGCATATATTTCATCAGAGATATCTCGTCCGCCAAACACAGAGATTTTGGCTTTAAACATTTTACTTAGGGCTCCAATCGAGTAATGGTTCTTGGGAAGGGGATGGTTTCACGAACATGCTTTGTTCCACTTATCCATGCGACGGTACGTTCAATACCCAATCCAAAACCGGCGTGAGGCACCGATCCGTATTTTCTAAGATCTAAATACCACTCGAACGGCTTCATCGGAAGGTCATGGTGCAGAATTCGACTCACCAGCACTTCTAGGTCATCTTCTCGTTGTCCGCCTCCGACAATTTCGCCATACCCTTCGGGTGCAATCATGTCTACACCCAACGCCAAAGCATCATTTTCCGGGTCACGTTTCATATAAAATGGCTTCACATCTGCCGGCCAGCGATGACCCATCCCCGGGCGGTTGAATTGCTCAGAGATAACGGTTTCATCCTTTCCTCAAAAGTCACCGCCATATTGAAAATCAACACCATTTTTCCTTAAAATATCAACGGCATCGTCATAGGTAATTCTTGGAAAAGGTGGAATAACTTTCTCTAATGTTGACGTATCACGTTCCAATGTTTCTAATTCTGTTTTGCAATGTTCAAGACACCATTTGACAACGTATGATACATATTTTTCCGCCCAATCCATATCTTGGTCTAAATTACAATACGCCATTTCGGGTTCAATCATCCAAAATTCGGTAAGATGACGACGTGTTTTCGATTTTTCTGCCCTGAAAGTAGGTCCGAAACAATAGACTTTTCCAAACGCCATCGCCCCAGCTTCCTGATACAATTGTCCGCTCTGAGTCAAAAAGGCTGAACGATCAAAATACCCAAGTTCGAAGAGGTCCGTCGTCCCTTCAACAGCATTTGCCGTGAGAATCGGTGAGTCCACCAACGTAAATCCATGTTGATCAAAAAAGTCTCTACTTGCTTTCACAACTTGATGACGAATCCGTATAATCGCATGTTGTTTTTTTGATCTTAACCAGAGGTGTCTGTGGTTCATTAGAAAATCGGTTCCATGCTCCTTAGGAGAGATTGGATATTCCTTTGCAATTTGATGAACACGAATGGATGTTACTCCCAACTCATATCCGCCGGGGGCTCTTGGTTCTTTTCGTACGATTCCGAATACGGTAACCGAGGATTCTTGCGTCAAGCTGCTTTCCAATTGGAACACATCCGGTTCAACTTCCTTTTTAACAACGACACATTGTAAAAGTCCTGTACCGTCACGGAGAATCATAAACCAAATTTTTCCAATGGATCGCAGATTGTAGACCCATCCGTTAAGAGAGACTTCCTTATTTTCGACCTTATAAAGATCTTTGATATTAACTGATGTCATAAATGCTTCCTAGTTTACGTCACAATGGGCAAAAGGTTAGCTATGCTGAATAAAAATCTATGCATGCGAATCAAATCAATTCCACTACTGTTTTCAAATAAAATGCCCTCATTCCTATTACCGGCATGAGGGCATTAGTGTATGAATCATATTTACTACCGTTTTTCAGTAATACGCGCAGCTTTACCGGTCAGTTTGCGAAGATAATTCAGTTTAGCTCTGCGTACTTTTCCGCGTCGCACCACTGACAAGGAGGAAATCATGGGTGTATGTAGTGGAAAAATTCTTTCCACACCTACTCCGCCTGAGATTTTTCTCACCGTGAAGGTTTCTCCAACACCACTTCCTTTTCGTCCTATTACAACCCCTTGATACTGCTGGATTCTTTCTTTTCCACCTTCAACAACACGAAAATCTATCATGACAGTGTCTCCGGGGGAAAATTCCGGGATATCTGTGCGTAAATACTCTTTTGTTGCTTCTTGTAATTTATTCATTTTCTTTCTCCGAAGTTTTCTCTTTTTTTAAATATTCTTTCCACATAATAGGACGGTGTATTTTTGTCCGTTCTATTCTATGCTTCATACGCCATTCTTCAATTTTTTTATGATGACCTTCCAGTAGTACATCCGGAACGGACATCCCTTCGATTTCTCTCGGTCTCGTGTAATGCGGCCCATCCAAAAGATCAGCCGCAAATGAATCTGTCATAGCAGATTCGTATGTATTCAACACACCGGGGATCAATCTTACGATACTGTCTATCATCAAAAGTGCGGGTAATTCCCCGCTTGTAACCACAAAATCACCTATGGAATATTCATGAGTCACATACTTCTTAATCACTCTTTCATCCACACCTTTGTAATGACCACAAATGTAAATGAGCTTTTCAACCTCCGCATTTTCTAATGCGGTTTCATGCGTCCATTGTTCACCTAACGGTGTCGGATAGACAACCCTAATACCGCTATCATCACCCATCTTTTGGATTGAATAATCCAATGCTTTAAACAGCGGTTCCGGCATCATGACCATTCCGCTACCACCCCCAAAGGGTTCATCGTCCACCTGTCGATAGTTCCCCTCGGAATAATCCCTGAGTGAAACCACATGAAATTCAACGATTGATTTATCAACCGCCCGTCTAAGCATGCTATTTTGAATCAGACTTGTGATGCTCTCAGGGACGGGTGTAATAATGGCGATCTGCTTCAACCAAGCAAACCGTCCACCGGAGAGATGAGAATCACACCTGACTCGACATCTACCTTCTTCACAATTTCCGGGATAACGGGGATTAACATTTCACGACTCCCATCGCGAATTACGTAGATATCGTTTGAAGGTAGCCATAATATTTCCGCCAGCTCACCCACAATTTTTCCCGTATCGGTTACCACAACAAATCCAATAATGTCTCCGGAAATCCAGAGTATCTTATCAGAATCCGGCACAGATGCAAAAATCACCTGGCCAATCATGGACTCTGCTTCATCCCTGCTGTCTATTCCCTCGAAGTGATACCGTGTTTGTTTGCCTGCACCCACAGACTCTTTTAACAGTATTTGTCGACTCAATTCTTCTGTTTCTCCAAGAAACAGAGGTTTATTAAGGACATAATCATTAAAGTACCGGGAGAGCGGACGAACTTTAACTTCACCTTTTAATCCCGCCGGTTTTGTAATCCGTGCAATAGCAAACAGTTTTTTCATTTTTGATCAATCACATCAAGTCGGGCTCGTTTACCGCCCTGTTTAGCATTAATCGCAAAGACAAGCGATCTGAGAGCAGAGATATTCCGTCCCTTTTTCCCAATCACTTTTCCAAAATCACCATCACCTACAGTCAATTCATAGATAACCTGTTTCTCAGTCTCAACGATATTTACAGAAACTTCATCTGGCTTATCCACCAGTTGCTTAATGACTGTTTCAATGAATTCCTGCATAGCATTTTCCTCCTTTGTCAGCATTACTACTCTTTGTCACCTTTTTTTTCAGCTTCTTCAGAATTTTCTTTTTCTGATTTTTCTGATTTTTTTTCATCTAAGGCTTTGTCGGTAACGTCTTTTTTCGAAGCAGATTCTTCTTTCGGTTTTTTTTCAGAGACAGGTTCTTCTTTAGTCTCGTCTTTTAATTCAGGTTTCTCTTCCGGCTTCTCACCCGTGGCAGGTTCTTCTGTTACCGCTTCAGGTTCTTCCGGTTTTTCACCCGAATCCTCCGCCAGTTCCGCTTTCGGTGCATCTGCATTTTTTTCCTCCGAAGTCTCTGCTTCCAGAGTAGCTTTCTTCTTTGGATCAGATTTCAGCTTCTTTTTCGCGTCTTCTTTATTCAAAGCCCATTTCTGCATTTCTTTTTCAATGTTTTTTTCGCTCATGCCCTGTCTCATAAGATGCCAGCGAAATGCTATACCTGCTCTTTTTAGCAGATGATGGGTAATATCACTGGTTTGAGCACCCTCACCCAACCAATACATGATTCTTTCCTCATTCAGCGAATAATTATTTTCTTTATCCGCGATAATCGGATCATACCAACCCAATTCCTCAATGG
This sequence comes from Fidelibacterota bacterium, assembly GCA_014381855.1. Lineage (GTDB taxonomy): Bacteria > Fidelibacterota > Marinisomatia > Marinisomatales > JACNKV01 > JACNKV01. Next base: position 49,187 of record JACNKV010000084.1, read on the forward strand.
CTGCGCCATCTCTTCGTGTTCTTGTATCCATAACCACAAGACGATAAAAGGGTCTATTTCGTCTTCCAATTCTTTTTAGTCTGATTTTAGTCGCCAATCTTATTCTCCTTTAATGTAATCCAATAAATTGACCTAAACCGCTGTGTTTACCCTGCAGCATAGGTGATTTCATTTTTCCCATTTTTTTCATCATTTTCTGCATATGCGAAAATTGCTTCAGCAGTTGATTGATTTCCTGAACCGAACGACCGCTACCCTTAGCAATTCGATGTCGTCGGCTCCCATTGATGATGTGTGGCTCTGTTCGTTCTGCGGGTGTCATAGACTGGATAATCGCTTCCGTCCACACCATTTGCCGATCATCTATTTTAAGTCCTTTTAACATTTTTCTATTCATCCCGGGGATCATTCCCATCAATTGATCCAACGGACCCATATTTCTCAGCTGTCGCAACTGCTTTTGAAAATCTTCTAAAGTAAATGTGTTTTCCTGCATTTTTTTCTGCAGGATTTTTGCTTCTTTCTCATCCATTGTGGTTTCCGCTTTTTCTACAAGCGTAACCACATCACCAAATCCAAAAATGCGGTCAACAATTCTCTTTGGATCAAAAGCGTCAAGACCATCCATTTTTTCTGACACACCAATAAATTTGATAGGGACTCCGGTCACTTCCGTAATTGACACAGCCGCTCCACCTCGAGCATCTCCATCCATCTTAGTTAAAATCGTTCCGGTTAATTTTAAAGCTTTCGAAAATGCCAATGCAGACTGGACAGCATCCTGCCCCGTCATACCATCAACGACAAACAAAGTTTCGTCCGGAAGAGTTTCATCGGAGATGTTCTGGATTTCGGTCATCATTTCTCCATCCACATGTAACCGACCGGCGGTATCCATAATGACAACATCTACGTGTGTTTGACGCGCCTCTTGAAGAGCCTCCCGGCATATCTTAATCGGATCGATGGTTCCCAAAGAATACACAGGGATATCAATTTCATTACCTAAAACCGTTAATTGATCGATGGCAGCCGGGCGATAAACGTCAGCTGCAACAAGCATGACAGATTTACCCTGTTTTTTTAATCGATACGCCAACTTTGCACATGTTGTCGTTTTACCCGACCCTTGCAATCCTGCCATTAAAATAACCGTTGGTGGCAGATCAGAAATATTTAGTGTTTGAACATCCTTGCCAAGTAAATTGATGAGTTCCTGATAAATAATCTTAATAAAATGTTCACCGGGCTTTACAGATTTAATAACCTTAGTTCCCTCGGCACGATCTTGTACACGTTTCATAAAATCGCGTGCGACATGGAAATTCACATCTGCATCAAGAAGCACCCTGCGGATTTCCCGCACGGTTTTATGGATGTTTGTATCCGTAATCTTTCCAAGTCCTCTGAGAGAACGAAAGATAGAATCAAATCTGTCTGTAAGTTGATTAAACACGGTTTTTTGGTTCTAGTTTAGCATGGAAAGTTAGAAGTATATTTCTTCTCAAACAATTAAAATCGACGATAAATCGTTGAAAACGAATGCACAAACTATATTCTTTCACGTGTGTCATTCCTTTAATTCTTCCTGTAAAATATTCACATACAGAGGTGTTTGTATTAATGCGTTATATGAAAACAGACATACGCCCGGGAACTGTGTCATGCGTGTGTACTTAATTTTATCCAGAGCATCAATTGCGGGTTGATTATAGGTTGAAACACCCATGATAATTTTGTTACGGTACTTTTTAGGGATATTATCATATATTATCTCGATATTAGAAGCAAAATCCCGAATAGACGTAGAATAATTCATTGGGATTAGCCAGTCCATATATCCCGCTGCAATCCACACGTCCCATTCCTGAAAATACTGATTTCGTGCTGTATATAAATCCGGTTTTACAGAAGCAGAAAATATAACATTCGGACGAGATGTTTTAATTACTTCCTTCGTTTGTTTAACAAGATCTGTAACTGATTTTCTTCTGTAATCACTCCAATTCGTCATCTTCCGTGTAAATTGTGGATCGCCTTTAGAAATATTCGCATTTACAGATAAAAATACTTTTGGGTCTTCTCCAGATTCATTTCGATACTCATCGACGGCTTCTATGTTTTTTCCATATTCAGAATCTTTATAACGAACATAGTCTAAATGTAGTCCATCCACTTCATAATTTTCAAGGAGTTCTCGAAAGACAGATAATAAATACGGTGTTACCTCCGGATGATGAGGTGCCAAATATATTCCTTCATCCCCGACACCTCTATTAGAATATAACTGAGCAAGGGTTTGGTTCTCTTTCTCTTCATCTAACCAATCATAATGTAAGTTTACAACATGTTTATTTGACGTGGGCTCTGTAGCCGAGGACCAAGTAAGATAAACATTCACCCATGCATGGACATTTATCCCAGATTGATGTGCTTTCTCCAAGGCATAGGCAAGTGGGTCATAAAATTGGAGGTCCATCATCTCCGGTTCCGGTTCAAACGCGGAATGATAGTAAGCATCCCCACGACCACGTACTTGCAGAAATACATTATTAAAGTTGTTTTTTTTCGCAAAAAGAACCATATCATCAATGGATTTTTTAGATGTCATTGCATCCCTGACCACCCATAAACAACGATATTCAAATTTACTCGCATGTATCTCCGGGACATAACCCGCAAATAAAAAACAAAGGGCAACAATGGATGTTGCCCTAAATGGGAGTAATATTTGAGACATTAAGAAATTATTTAAATCGGACCCTGATTATTTTTCTTCCTCAGGTGCCGATTCTTTTTTCTCCGATTTTTTTTCTATCGCTCCAACTAAATCAATTAATTCAATCATCGAAACATCTGCACGATCATTATCTCTGAAACCCAATTTTGTAATGCGTGTGTATCCGCCCGGACGATTTTCATATACGGGGGCAACGTCATGAAACAAGGCATGAACCGTCTCTTTGTGTTTTATCTTACGAAGTACCAAACGCCGAGCATGAAGATCTCCTCGTTTAGCGAGGGTTATCATGGGTTCGATGAACCGTCTGAGTTCTTTTGCACGTGCATGCGTAGTTTTAATGCGTTTATGTTTAATTAGAGACATAGCCATATTACTCATCATTGCCTTTTTATGGCTTCGTGAGGTTAAGCCAAGTCTCCGTTTTGAATTCAAATGTCTCATAAAATTATTTTACACTTCTTCTTTTAAGTATTGATCAACTTTCATCGCAAAGCTTAAACCCATCTCATCGAGTTTTTCAACAAGCTCGGTAAGGGATTTTCGTCCAAAGTTTTTGTACTTTAACATTTCGGCTTCATCTTTTGATACGAGTTCATGAATGTATTTTATTCCAGCAGCAACTAGACAATTATAACTACGTACTGAAAGCTCCATTTCATCAATCGTTGAATTTAACAAGTTTTGGATGGCAAGAGTTTCCTCATTGAAGTTCTCTGTTACTTCCAGCACTTCCGGATTTGCAATTGCTTCAACATACCTCAAATGTTCAACCAATACCGACGCAGAATAGCTTATGGCATCTTTCGGTGTAATCGAACCATCTGTGGTAACATCGATATCTAATTCTTCCAGGTCTTCTTTGACGCCGGGTAAAGGATTTGAGTGATAGGTTACTTTTGTCACAGGATTGAAAATGCTGTCAATAGACACAACTCCAATCGGAGCATTTAACATTTCATTCTCCTCTGAGGGAACATATCCCTTACCAATTCCAAGCCATAACTCCATATCGATTGTTGCTTTATCGTTCAATTCTGTGATATAATGATCTGGATTTAGCACGGTAAATTGATCACTAACGTCTTGAATGTCTTTTGCAGTAAACAGTCCTTTTCCACTCAGCTTGATATGAATTTTATCGGGATTGTTTTCGAACAGTTTGAATCGGACACCTTTTAAATTCATCAGGATATCGGCAACATCTTCTTTCACACCTTTTATGGTAGAAAATTCATGAAGAACTCCGTCCATTTTTACATTGGTGATTGCAGCACCCGGTATTTTGGTCATTAGGATTCGACGTAAAGCATTTCCTAAGGTGACTCCATATCCTCTTTCGAGTGGTTGAATATTAAACTTCCCGTACGTATCGGTCAGTGTTTTTTCATCTACTTGAATGTTTAATTCAATATCTTTTATCATAAAATATTATCCTTGTTTCCTGTTATTTGGAATACAGTTCCACAACCAATTGTTCATTAATTGTTTGATTCATCATATCACGTTCGGGTACTTCGAGAAAGATGCCTTTCATTTTTGCTTTATCCAGCTCCAGCCAAGGAAGATCAATATCACCTTTAATCCGTTTCATCGCATTTAAAATGATATCCATTTTACGGCTCTTTTCACGAACCTGAATGGTATCGCCCGGCTTCACCAAAAAAGACGGAATGTTGACTCTCTGACCATTCACCAAATAGTGTCCATGGTTTACAAACTGACGCGCAGAGGGTCTGGTTGGAGCAAAGCCAAGTTGATAAACAACGTTATCCAGTCGGCATTCCAAAAGCTGTAGGAGATTCGTCCCTGTTTCCCCTTTCATCTTTTCTGCTTTTTTAAAGTAGTTTCTAAATTGTTTCTCCAGTACGCCAAACATCATCTTAATCTTTTGCTTTTCTTGCAATTGAATACCATAATTTGATAATCTGCGACGACGACTCTGGCCATGTTGACCCGGGGCGTATGGTTTTTGATTTAATAATTTATCATACTTGGGATTGCCAAAAATATTCTCGCCGAATTTTCTGACTAGTTTCCCCTTCGATCCAATGTGTTTTGCCATTCAGCCAGCTCCTAAATCTTATTATACACGTCTTCTTTTTGGTGGGCGACATCCGTTGTGCGGAAGAGGCGTTACATCCATGATAGACGTAACTAGTAAACCTGCCACACCTAATGCACGAATGGATGATTCACGACCGGGACCGGGGCCTTTTACCCGAACATCCACCGTCGTTAACCCCAATCCTATCGCTTCTTTTGCCGCATTTTCTGCTGCAATCGTTGCTGCATAGGCCGTACTTTTTCGCGAACCCTTAAATCCCGATGTCCCTGCGGTAGCCCACGCAATTACATTTCCGAACTTATCAGTAAATGTAATATGTGTGTTGTTAAATGTTGCTTTTATATGCGCCACGCCAACAGGTTCAACAAACCTTTTCTTTTTCTTTTTGCGCTTATCTTTTTTTATAGCCACTGATTACCCTTTCTTTCCGACGATTGCTTTCCCCATACCGACAGTGCGTTTTCTACCCTTACGTGTACGAGCATTTGTCTTCGTTCGCTGTCCACGTACGGGCATTCCTCGACGATGACGTAATCCACGATAACTTCCGATATCTTTTAACCGCTTAATGTTCATCGCTTTTTCAGATCTAATTTCTCCTTCAACCAGGATGCCTAAATCTGTTAACGCTTTACGAAGAGCTATCTCTTGGTCTTCCGTTAAATCTTTCACTCTGACGTCGTAGGAAACCCCGGCTTTATCACAAATCTTTTTTGCCAGCGTCAATCCTATCCCATGGATGTATCTCAGAGAATAGGCTACATGTTTTTCTTTTGGAATGTCTATACCCGCTATACGCGCCACTATTTACTCCTACCCTTGTCTTTGTTTATGTTTTGGATTTTCACAAATCACCCTCACAACACCTTTTCGTCGGATGATTTTACATTTACTGCATATTTTTTTTACTGATGGACGAACTTTCATTTTTCTCCTACTTTTGTCGATAGACTATGCGACCGCGACTTAAATCATAGGGGGTTACTTCTAACGTTACAATATCCCCCGGTAAAATCTTGATGAAATGCATTCTCATTTTTCCACTGACATGTGCTAATACTATATGTTTTGATTCGCCGATTTCAACTTCTACGCGAAACATCGCGTTCGGTAGCGTCTCTTTAATAACACCATCAATCGTAATTGGTTGTTCTTTAGCCATGACTATTTCCTTGACTCAGTATTTGGGCTCCTTCATTAAGAATGGCAATCGTATGTTCAAAATGAGCACTGGACATACCATCTTTTGTACGAACCGTCCAGCCGTCTTTATCGGTTACAATCTCTTTCGCCCCCATATTAATCATGGGTTCAATGGCAATACACATACCCGGTTTTAATTGATGCCCTTGTTTTGGTTCACCATAGTTGGGAACCTGTGGATCTTCGTGCAGATCTGTGCCAATACCGTGACCTACAAGTTCTCGAACAACAGAATACCCATATCCTTCTACATACGTTTGAATTACGTGACCGATATCTGAAACATAATTTCCAACTTTTGCTGCCTGAATTCCAAGCATGAGTGCTTCATGTGTTACATCCATTAACTGACGCTTATCGCCAGTGATCTCCCCGATGGCGAATGTTTTTGCGTGGTCACCATAATAGCCGTTCTTTTCCGCACCACAATCGATACTGACGATTTGACCTTCTTCTAATTTTCGTGTTGTAGGTATCCCATGGACGACTTCGTCATCGATTGAAATACACAACGTAGAAGGAAATCCCAAATATCCTTTAAAGGCAGGTCGAGCTCCCATAGATATAATAAAATCCTCAGCGCGACGATCCAACTCTTTAAGTGAAATACCGGGTTTCATATACTTGGAAAGCATATTCAGTGTGTCTGCAACAATTTGACTGCTTTGAGCAATCAAACCAATTTCTCGTTTTGAACGAATCATAACCATTACATTCGTTTCCGTCCGCGAATTTTTCCTTTAGTCAAAAAACCATCATAATGGCGCATCATTAGATGCGATTCCATTTGCTGTAGCGTGTCAAGTGCAACCCCCACAATAATCAACAAACTTGTACCTCCAAAGAAAGAGGCTAAGTCGTATCCTATATCCATAGCATTCATTAAGATGTACGGGAAAATAGCAACAAACGCTAGAGAAAAAGAGCCGGGAAGTGTAACCCGAGTTAAAATGTTGTCAATAAATTCTGCGGTTTTCTTTCCGGGGCGTACACCCGGGATAAACCCACCTTGTTGTTTCATCGTGGTAGAAACTTGAACGGGGTCAAAGGCAATGGCGGTATAAAAATATGTGAAAAATACAATCATAGACCCAAATACGATCCAATAAAAAGGATGGTCAAAAGAAAACCAACGCATCACAGATTGCATAAAATCACTATTACTAAAAAACGTGGCAATCGTACTGGGAATAAACATAATAGACTGTGCAAAAATAATGGGCATCACACCGGCGGTATTCACTTTTAATGGTATATGTGTTGATTGACCACCATATACCTTTCTACCTACTACCCTTTTGGCATATTGGACAGGTATTTTCCTTGTCCCCTGTGTCAAAAGCACCACAAATCCGACAATCACAAACATTAACGCAATCAAAATGACTTCAGCCAGTATACCACGAATCCCTTCTTGGATGTAATTAATTTCACTCAGAACCACATTCGGGAATCGTGATACAATCCCAATCATGATAATAAGGGAGATACCATTCCCTAAGCCACGTTCAGTGATTCGTTCGCCCAGCCACATCATCAGGATGACACCGGTGACTAAACTGACTATGGCAGTAAACTTAAACATAAGCCCGGGATGAGGGATGACATGTGCAATTCCGCCACCAATATTTGCTGTCATACTTTCTAAAAATATCGTGACCCCATATGCCTGCATCGTTCCAATCAGCACCGTACCATATCGAGTAATCTGTGTAATTTTCTTTCTTCCTGCTTCCCCTTCTTTCTGTAATCGTTGAAAGTAAGGAACGACTGCACCCATCAGCTGAATAATAATCGAAGCAGAGATATAGGGCATAATTCCTAACGCAAACAGAGTTGCTTTCTTAAACGCTCCTCCGGCAAATAGATCATAAAGTCCGAACAGTGTGTTCTGAAAGTTTTGAATTGCTGCACCCAGTGCTTCACCATCGACTCCGGGTATGGGGATATGAGCACCAATCCGAACGATGATTAATATTCCAAGGGTGAATAATATCCGATTTCTGAGTTCCGGAATGCTAAAAATATTTCGTATTTTTTCAATCACAGGGTTGTTGCAGAGCCTCCTGCCTTTTCTATTTTTTCTTTTGCGGTTTGACTAAAAGCTGATGCGGATACGTTTAAAGATTTCGTCAGTTCTCCATTCCCCAATATTTTAATCGGTTTGAATGCAGAACGTACCAATCCTTTTTCTTTCAGAATTTCCGAAGTAATTGTCTCAACGTCAAGTTCTTCTAAATCATTTAGATTTACAATCTGATATTCTTTTCTGAATAAATAGTTTGAAAAACCACGTTTCGGAACACGTCTCATCAATGGCATTTGTCCACCTTCAAACCATGGGCGATGTTTATGACCGCTTCGTTGCCCTGCACCTTTATGACCTCGCCCTGCGGTATGCCCAAGGCCCGAACCCGTACCACGACCTTTTCTCTTCGTATTCTTTTTGGAACCTTTTGGGGGTTGTAATTCACCTAATTTCATCCCACTTCCTCCACGCTCAACATATATTCTATTTTTTTTATCATACCACGAATCGCCGGATTATCTTTTTGTACAACCGATTGATGCATTTTTCTTAATCCCAGAGCATCTAGTGTCGCATGTGCCTTCGGTTTATAACCGATTCGACTCCGGATTTGTGTAATTTTTAATGTTTTCTGTTTTTTACCCATGATTAATTAAATATTTGTTTGATGGTTACACCTTTTTTGTTGGCTATAGACACCGCATCTTGTAGGCTGGTTAATGCTTGCAGTGTGGCTCTGACAACATTTAATGGATTATTTGAACCAATTATTTTTGTAAGGATATTTGAAATACCTGACATTTCCATCACGGCACGAACGGCAGCCCCTGCAATGATACCTGTACCGGGAGCAGCAGGTTTAAGCATCACATTACTGGCACCAAATTTCCCAATTATTTTATGAGGGATTGTACCATTGATGACAGATACACGAAAAATATTTTGCTTCCCATTCTCTTTTGCCTTTGAGATGGCGGCAACAACTTCATTCGCTTTACCCAAGCCCATACCAACATGACCTTTCCCGTCTCCTACAACGACTAATGCAGAAAAACGAAATCGTTTTCCCCTTGAAGTCACTTTAGCAATACGATTAATTCGTACAACAATTTCTTCTTTCAGATCCAGTTCAGCCGGATTTATACTCGCCAATTCGTTACTCCCTTTTTTAAATTTTCAATCCACCTTCACGTGCTGCATCAGCTAAGGCTTTGATACGGCCACTGTATGGATTTCCGTTTCGGTCAAAAACGACCTGTTTAATATCTAGTTTTAAAGCACGTTCTGCTATCGCACTTCCAACATGTTTACTTGCTTCAGTTTTTGTGCTGTTTTTCTTTAACTTACCGGAAATTTCATTTTCATACGTAGAAGCAGAGACCAGCGTAATACTTTTGCGGTCATCGATAATCTGAGCCTCGATGTGTTTATTACTTCGAAAAATGCAAAGCCTCGACAGCGTAGGATGGTTAAATGCAGTTTTCTTACTCCGATTCCGACGTCGTTTAAACCGACTAATATCTTGGTTCAATTTACTCATAATGTTTATCCACCAACAGTTTTTCCTTGTTTCTGACGAACATATTCACCTTTATAACGAACCCCTTTTCCCTTATAGGGCTCAGGCTTGCGAAAGGATCGTATCTTTGCAGCAACTTCTCCGACGAGTTGTTTATCTATACCCTCTACAGTGATTTCTGTTCGCTTTGCACTGATGGTAATCCCTTTCGGTGGTTCAAAAATAATATCATGTGAATATCCCAATGCTAACTTCAACCGAATTCCGTCCATCTGTGCTTGATATCCAACTCCAACCAATGTCAGCTCTTTTTTATATCCCTGGGAGACACCGATAACGGCATTCGACATAAGTTGACGTAGGGTACCATGGTTTGCACGAAACTTCCTTTCGTCCGAAGATCGCTCTACCAGCAAGGTGCCTTCAGTATCTTTGACTGTTATTCCCGAAATCACAGGGACAGATAATTCACCTTTAGGACCTTTGACAGAGGCAACCTCATTTTGAAACATCACGGTGACACCGTCAGGTATTTGGATTGGTTTTTTACCGATTCTTGACATAATTCTTTACCACACGTTGCAAATTAATTCACCACCAACGTTCATTTTTTTGGCGGTTTTGTTTGAAATAACTCCTTTAGGTGTAGACAGAATGGAAATACCCAATCCGTCCAGCACTCTAGGAATGCTCTTTGAATCTACGTAAACACGACACCCCGGTTTACTGACTCTTTCTATTGTTGTAATCACAGGTTTATTGTGATAATCATATTTAAGAAAGACACGAATCGTTTCTTTATTTCCATCGGCGATAAAAATAAAATCTTTGATATAGTGATCTTCTTTTAACACGTAAACTATTCGCTTTTTCATATTGGATGCTGGAATATCTACCCACCGTTTTCCAACAGCAAGACCATTTCGTATTCGCGTTAACAAATCAGCGATTGGATCAGTCATTGACATAATTTATAATTCTCCTTACCAACTTGCTTTTGTTACACCGGGGATTTCGCCCTTCAGGGCCATTTCCCGAAAACATATTCTACAGAGCCCAAACCGTCTCATATACGCATGAGGTCGCCCGCAATTTGAACATCGATGGTAACCTCTTGTTGAAAATTTAGGCTTCCTTTTTGCCTTAACAATCAAGGATCGTTTTGCCATCAGTTAACCTCCGCTCCTTTAGTCTTTTTAGGTTTTTCTCTTAACGGAAACCCAAACTCTTTGAGTAACCAATAACCCTCATCATTACTTTTTGCTGTTGTGGTGATTGCAATATCTAATCCGCGAATTGCATCAATTTTATCGTAATTAATTTCTGTGAACACAATTTGTTCTTTCACGCCAAAATTGTAATTCCCGCGACCGTCAAAGGATTTAAACGAAAGACCTGTAAAGTCCCTAGTACGAGGTAATGCAATTGAAATTAATCTCTGAAAAAATTCGTACATTTTATTCGCTCTCAACGTCACCCGTACTCCCACCGGATATCCACGTCGTATCTTAAAATTAGACACGTCCTTTTTTGCATAGGTGATCACACTCTTTTGTCCGGAAATCAACGTCAGTTCATTTTGCGCACTATCTAAAGCTTTTTGATTTTCCTTTCCGTCACCGACACCCATATTCAATGTGATTTTTGTAAATTTCGGAACTTCCATCGGACTTTCATATTTAAATCGCTCCATTAATTTTTTCGTGATATTTTCTTGATAATATTTTTTTATTTCAGGGATATACTCTGTTTTACGAGTTGAATTTTTCGTCGTTTTTTTAACACTCGTTTTTGCAACTGGTTTTGCTGCAGATTTTTCCGTTGATTTTTTCACCGTCTTCGTTTGTGCTTTCTTTTTAGGTGACGCTTTACCAGCTGTTTTTTTCACAGTCGGTGCAGGTGTCTTTTTCTTTTCTATTTTCTTTTTTTCAGTCATGACGATACAACAATTTCTTCACCGGTTTTTTTTGAAATACGTACTTTGGAACCATCCTCAAGAATTTTATACCCCACACGCGTTGGTTTTCCACCATGCATGATTACGATATTGGAGATATGAATAGATGCTTCTTTCTCAGCGAAACCACCAGATGGATTATCTTGCGTCGGGCGGATTGCTCTTTTTATAAAATTAACTCCTTCGATGATAACGCGATTCGTTTTAGGAGTTACACGAAGAACTTTTCCCTCTTTGCCTTTGTGATTTCCACTGTTTACACGGACAGTCATCCCTTTTTTGATTCGCATACTACAATACCTCCGGAGCCATCGAAATAATTTTCATATAACCGCTTTCACGAAGTTCACGGGCAACAGGTCCAAATATTCTGGTTCCGCGAGGATCCCCGCCTTCGGTAAGCAATACAGCCGCATTATCGTCAAACCGAATATAGGTTCCATCTTGACGACGTACTTCTTTCCTTGTACGCACGATAACTGCACGAGTTACTTGCCCTTTTTTAACCATTCCGCCGGGTATGGCTTTTTTCACAGTCACCACAACAACATCTCCAAGAGATGCATATCTGCGGCGACTCCCACCCAGCACTTTGAAACACAGGACTTCTTTTGCTCCTGTATTATCAGCTACTTTTAATCTTGTTTCTTGTTGAATCACGACATTTTATCCAATCTTTACTGACTCACGGACAATTTCACTTACCTGCCAACGTTTATTTTTACTTAATGGGCGTACAGCAGAAATGATAACTAAATCTCCCATCTTCGGATTAACAGATCCGACATGAGCTAAATATTTCTTAAAACGCTTCACATATTTTTTATAGACGGGGTGCTTGACTTTCCGCGTGACTTTAACTGTGACCGTTTTTTCCATCTTTGTACTAACAACTTCACCAAACAATGTTTGCCTTTTTCGTACATCAGACATCATAATTACTCTCCATCCTTTTGAGGGCGAATACCCAAATCCATTTCATGCAACACTGTCTTGATCTGAGCAATTTCACGGCGTAAAATGTTAATTTGCTTTGGATCTTCGATTTGCTGTAATGCTTTCTGAAAACGGAGGTTTTGCATGGCATCAAGATTGTCTTGAAGCCTAGACTCCAATTCAATTTTATTTATTTCATTTAACTGACTGCGTTTCATACTTCCTAAAATTCCCTCCGTCCCACAAGTTTTGTTTTTATGGGCAGTTTATGACCGGCATTCCGAAATGCTAATTCAGCTTCTTCAAACGACACACCTTCAATTTCAAATAATATTCTACCGGGTTTAACGTTTGCAACCCAATATTCCGGTGCACCTTTTCCTTTACCCATTCGTGTTTCTGCTGGTTTCGCTGTAATAGGCTTGTCAGGAAAAATACGAATCCACATTTTTCCAACTTTCCTAACAATACGTGAAATGGTTACACGTGATGATTCAATTTGTCTTGCAGAAATCCATCCGGGTTCTAATGCTTTAAGTCCATAGCTTCCAAAAGCCACATAATCACCTCGTTTAGCCATCCCACGTCGATGTCCCCGATGATGTCTTCGATATTTACTTTTTTTAGGTTCTAACATAATTACTTACCACGCACTTCCCCATTACAAATCCAAACCTTTATTCCAATGACACCATACGTTGTACGCGCTTCGGTGAGGGCGTAGTCAATATCTGATCTCAATGTATGAAGCGGTACACTTCCGTCCATAAATTTTTCACTACGTGCAATCTCGGCTCCACCAAGTCTTCCGGCAACATTGATTCTAATTCCTTGCGCCCCCATTCTCATAGTAGACTGCATGGTTTTGTTCACGACTCGCCGGTAGGATATTTTCTTCATCAATTGATGTGCAATATTCGACCCGACTAAAGCTGCATCCAATTCAGGACGTTTCACCTCTGAAATATTGATTTGAACTTCTTTTTTAGTTAATTGTTTAACTTCTTTTCTAAGCCGCTTAACCTCTTCGCCACCTTTTCCAATTACAATCCCTGGTCTTGCCGTGTGAATTGTTATAGTTACCACTTTAGATGTGCGTCTGATTTCCACTTTTGACACACCGGCATTAGGAAGTCGCTGCTTTAAATATTTTCTGATTTGAACATCTTCTGCAAGTTCATCTTTAAAATTCTTTTTCGATGCAAACCAATTGGATCTCCATTCTTTATTTACGGTTAGTCTAAACCCGATTGGATGTGTTTTTTGACCCAAACGATCCTCCTACGCTTTTGTGTCCGTGAGGACAATGGTTAAATGACTTGATGGTTTGCGTATTTTTGAAGCACGCCCCATTGCAGATGCACGGAATCTTTTTAACACCGGTCCTCCATTAACATACGCCTCTTTAATGTCTAACATTTCAGGATTGATATTACTATCTTCTGTATTGTTCATATAATTTGCAACAGCAGAATGTAGCGTTTTCTCAATAATTGTAGCGGCTTTTTCCTGTGAAAAATGTAAAACATTGAGAGCAATACCCACTTTCATACCTCGAATCGAATCTAATGTCTTCCGTATTTTTCTGGGAGACTGTCTAACATGTTTTAATTGTGCTAATGCTTCCATTATTTTTTCCTATCACCCGAGTGCATTCTAAATGTTCTTGTTGGAGCAAATTCTCCAAGTTTATGCCCGACCATATTCTCATAAATAAACACCGGAATGAATTTATGTCCGTTATGGATGGCCAGTGTGTGCCCAACAAATTCAGGGGTAATCATTGACCGGCGCGACCAAGTTTTAATGACTCGTTTTTTACCGCTGTCATTCATGACATCGATTTTCTTTAAAAGTTTAAGATCCACATGGGGGCCTTTTTTTAGTGACCGTGCCATCCTATTTTCTCCTCTTGACAATCATTTCATTGGATTTCTTATTCCGTTTTCGTGTCTTGTAGCCCTTTGTTGGTTTACCCCATGGCGTAGTGGGATGGCGTCCACCGGAAGATTTTCCTTCACCACCGCCCATCGGATGGTCAACCGGGTTCATCGCAACACCCCTGACCTTAGGACGACGGCCCAACCAGCGAGAGCGTCCGGCTTTCCCTGAGACGACTTGCTCATTCGTACGATTACCAACTTGTCCTATAGTTGCACGGCATACACTTGAGACCATTCTGACCTCACCTGACGGTAATTTTAACGTCGTGAATCCCTCGGCATGTGCCATCAACTGGGCAGCAGTGCCAGCACTTCGAACCATTTGACCACCTCTCCCGGGAATTAGTTCAATGTTATGAACAAAAAGACCCGTAGGGATTTTATCTAGTGGCAGGGAATTGCCTATCTTCAGTGGAGCTGTTTCTCCTGAGATAACAGCATCTCCAACTTTTAGTCCGAACGGTGCAAGGATGTAACGTTTTTCTCCATCGGCGTAATGTATGAGAGCTATATATGCAGAACGATTAGGATCATATTCAATCGTTGCAACCTTTCCGGGAATGTCAAACTTATTACGTTTAAAATCGATAATGCGATAACGACGACGATGTCCACCTCCACGGTGGCGACTTGTAATACGGCCTTTGTTGTTTCGTCCACCGGACTTACGTAGAGCTGTCGTTAATTTTTTCTCCGGAGTATCGGTTGTAATATCGGCAAAGTCCGGTCGCGTTGCGAATCGGCTACCCGGCGTAACTGGTTTTAATGTTCGAATACCCATAATAATCCCTAAACTTCACCTTTTAATAAATCGATGGTATACCCTTCCTTAAGAGTAATAATTGCCCGCTTCCAATTTGAACGCTTTCCTTGTGTTCGGATGGTTCTTCCACCGCTTCGAACCGTCATAACTTTGGACTTTCCTTTGCGATTCATAGTAGCAACTTTTTCTACTTTAACATCAAATTTTTCTTGAACAGCTTTTTTTATTTCTATTTTATTTGCATCTGTCATCACTTGAAATGCATACTTCCGCTGTGTTTCCTCAAGGATACTCATCTTTTCCGTAAAAATCGGTCGGATGATAATATTTCTGTAATCAACCATAATTAATTTTTCGCTGTTAACTGTTCGCTTAACATTGCTAATCCCGCTTTATCAAAGACCAATACATCATTATTCAACAACTCATATGCGCTGGCATGATCTGCTTTTATAACGGACACATTTTTCAAATTTCTGACCGAGAGAAAAAGTGAATCACCAACAACTGCAGGTAAGAGTGTTACTTTTTTTCCCTCTAATTCAAGATGTTGAATCATTTCATAAATCGCCTTTGTTTTCGGCGCATCTATTTTTAATTCATCCAACACAAATATTGTACCCGAAGCTGCTTTGTCAGAAAGAACACTTTTCCTTGCAAGCTGTTTCATTTTTCTTGGAATTGCACGAATATGTTTGTGTGGGTGCGGTCCAAAAACAACACCTCCGCCCGTCCATAATGGAGAGCGTATCGTTCCTACACGCGCTGCACCTCGCCCTTTTTGTTTCCAAGGTTTTCTTCCGCCACCTTTAACCATACCCCTGCTTTTTGCAGCATGGGTACCTTGGCGGCGATTGGAAAGCTCTGAGGTAATAGCTTGATGCACAGCTGCTTCATTTGGTTCAATTCCAAATACTGTTTCATCTACTGACATTGCGGTTCCTTTAGAACCATCCATCTTTAGTACGTTTAATTTCATAATTATTTTGAAATGTAAATTATTCCGTTATTTGCTCCGGGAACAGCTCCCTTAATAAATATCTGGTTTTTTTCTGGTACAATCTTAACCACTTCCAGATTTTGAACTGTCACACGGGAATTTCCATAATGTCCTGCCATCTTCATCCCTTTAAATACCCTTGATGGAGAAGATGCTTGTCCAATAGACCCGGGATGACGCAAGGTGTGTTTTTGTCCATGGGTAATAGGAGGACGATGGAAATTATGGCGTTTAATCACACCTGCAAACCCCTTACCTTTCGACTTCCCCAAGACATTAACTTTGTCGCCCTCATTGAAGAGAGATACAGTGAACTTTTGACCAGTTTTGTACTCAAAACCAGGGACAATCTCAAACTCAGCAAGAGTCTTTTGCAAGTCTACGCCTGCTTTTTTGTAATGACCTTCCATAGGCTTTGTTACATGCTTTTTCTTGCGAGATTCATAACCAACCTGCACAGCATCATATCCGTCGTGAGCTTCTGTTTTCACCTGCGTGACCACACATGGTCCGGCTTCCACAATTGTAACCGGAGCTATTTTACCCGAGTCCAGATAAATCTGTGTCATTCCAATTTTTTTTCCAATCATTCCACGCATGACTACACCTTAATCTCAATATCTACACCGGCAGGCAGATCTAACTTCATGAGTGATTCTACCGTTTTCGGAGTAGAATTCAGAATATCAATCAACCGTTTGTGAATTTTAGTCTGAAATTGTTCTCTTGACTTTTTATCAACATGTGGAGATCTCAAAACAGTATAAATTGTCCGTTTTGTCGGTAAAGGTATTGGTCCTGAGATAATAGCTCCCGTAGACTTGGCTGTTCTTACGATTTTCTCTGTTGACTTATCTAAAAGCGTATGGTCATACGCTTTTAAACTAATTCTAATTGTTTGTTTCGCCACGAAACACGTCCTTACTCAATGATTTCAGTCACAACACCGGCACCCACTGTGTGGCCACCTTCACGAATCGCAAACCGAAGTTCCTTATCCATCGCTATCTGTGTGATCAATTCAATTTCTAATTCCACGCTGTCCCCCGGCATCACCATCTCTGTCCCAGCAGGAAGTGTGGCAACACCCGTCACATCTGTCGTCCGAAAATAAAACTGAGGACGATATCCGTTGAAAAACGGCGTATGACGTCCGCCTTCATCCTTCTTCAACACATACACACTTGCTTTAAACTTTGTGTGTGGTGTAATACTGCCCGGCTTTGCTAATACCATCCCGCGATTTAATTCATTCTTATCTACTCCGCGAAGAAGTAATCCTGCATTGTCGCCTGCCTGACCCTCATCCAACAGCTTACGGAACATCTCTACTCCTGTACATACTGTCTTCTTTTGAAGACCCATACCTAAAATCTCAACCTCATCTCCTACCTTGATGATCCCACGCTCAATACGACCTGTACCAACCGTACCACGACCCGTAATACTGAATACATCCTCTACCGGCATTAAGAAAGGTCTGTCTACATCACGCTCAGGCTCAGGAATGAAACTGTCACAAGCTTCTAATATCTCTACAATACACTTCGTCGCTTCTGCATCGGACGGATTGTTTAATGCTTCTAACGCGCTTCCCATTATAATCGGAGTATCATCTCCGGGAAATTCATATTCATTTAACAAATCACGCAACTCCATCTCTACCAACTCTAATAGCTCCGGATCATCTACTTGATCTGTCTTGTTCATAAACACAACAATCGAAGGAACATTCACCTGACGAGCTAATAATACATGCTCACGTGTCTGGGGCATGGGACCATCTGCTGCACTCACAACCAAAATCGCTCCGTCCATCTGGGCGGCGCCTGTGATCATGTTCTTAATATAGTCTGCGTGTCCCGGACAATCTACATGGGCATAATGACGGTTCTCCGTCTCATACTCTACGTGAGCTGTCTGAATCGTAATCCCACGCTCACGCTCCTCCGGAGCATTGTCAATATCATCAAATCCCATTACCTCTGATAATCCACGAGCTGATTGTACTAACGTGATCGCGGCAGTTAACGTCGTCTTTCCATGATCAACGTGACCAATCGTTCCGATGTTTACATGCGGCTTTGTTCTCTCAAATTTTTGCTTTGCCATGAGAACCTCCTATTGTTTCTTTAATTAGATAATTTTTTACCATAAATACGTTCAACAATCTCTTCCTGTACTTTTGCAGGAACTTGTTGATGATATGCAAACTCCATGTGAAAGGCTGCTCTTCCCTGCGTAATAGAACGTAAGTCTGTTGCATAACCAAACATTTTGCTCAAAGGAACATTGGCCCGGACAACTTGTGCTTCTTTCCTTCTGCCCATTCCATCAACCTTACCACGCCGTGAACTAATATCACCCATCACATCTCCGAGATATTCTTCCGGTGTAACAACTTCAATATTCATAATTGGTTCATTCAACACAGGAGCAGACAGCTTACACGCTTTTTTTATCGCCATCGAACCGGCGATTTTAAACGCAATTTCCGACGAGTCGACTTCGTGATATGAGCCAAAAATAAGTTCGACCCTCACATCTTCAATTGGATAACCTGCGATGATTCCATTTTTCAACGCTTCTTGCATTCCTTTGTCAACAGCCGGTATATATTCCCGTGGAATCACTCCTCCAACAATTTTGTTTTCAAAGTGATAGCCCTTCCCCGGCTCATTCGGTTCAACATTAATCACAACGTGACCATATTGCCCTCGCCCACCGGATTGTCGTACAAATTTCACATCAACGTCCTGAGCTGATTTTGTAATTGCCTCCGTATAAGCAACCTGAGGCTTTCCTACATTTGCACTAACTTTAAATTCTCTTAATAACCTATCTACTAATATCTCAAGGTGTAATTCACCCATCCCTGCAATAATAGTCTGCCCAGTATCTTGATTTGTAGAAATAATGAACGTAGGATCCTCTTCGCTGAGCTTAACTAATCCTTTAGACAATGCATCCTGATCAGCTTTACTGACCGGCTCGACGGCAACTTCAACTACCGGCTCCGGAAAATCCATCGATTCAAGCATAATCAGATGTTTTTCATCACATAACGTGTGCCCGGTATTTGTTTTTTTCAAGCCAACTGCAGCAACGATTTCACCGGCACCTACTTTTTCACGTTCTTCACGTTTATTCGCGTGCATCAACAAAATACGACTTATTCGCTCTCGTTTTCCTGTATTTGGATTAAAAACATAAGAGCCTTTTGTCAATGTGCCGGAATACACTCTGATGTATGTCAAACGACCGACGTAAGGATCCGTCATAATCTTAAAGGCAAGAGCACTAAAATGTGCATTTTCACCCGGTTCACGAGATAACTCTAAATCTGAATTATCCGGATCAAAGCCCTTCACAGCACCAACATCTTCTGGTGAAGGTAAAAAATCAACCACAGCGTCCAGTAAACGTTGTACACCTTTATTCTTAAAAGCAGACCCACAGAAAGTGGGTACAAATGTATTATCCAAACAACCTTTTCGAATTGCGGCTTTTAACTCATCAACTGAAATTTCATCTCCATCGACATATTTTTCCATTAAATTATCACAATATGTCGCTGATTCTTCGATTAAATGGAGACGCCATTTTTGTGCTTCTTCCAACATATCTGTTGGAATATCAGCATACTCAAATCTCGCACCCAATGAAGATTCGTTATACAAAATCGCTCTCATAGAAAGGAGGTCAACAATCCCGTTAAATAATTCACCATCTCCAATTGGAATGGTCAGTGGCAACGGATTTGCTCCCAACCGTTCTTTCATCATATCGACGGCGTGGTAAAAATCAGCGCCTGTTCTGTCCATTTTATTGACGAAAGCAATTCGCGGGACATTATACTTATCTGCTTGGCGCCATACCGTTTCGCTTTGAGGCTCGACACCGCCCACGGCACAAAATACGGCTATTGCACCATCCAAAACACGAAGCGATCTCTCCACCTCAACAGTAAAATCAACGTGGCCCGGAGTATCAATGATATTAATTCGATTATTATCCCAAATAGCTGTTGTCGCTGCAGAAGTAATGGTAATACCACGTTCTTTCTCTTGCTCCATCCAGTCCATAATGGCACCGCCTTCATGAACTTCCCCTATTTTATGCGACCGTCCGGTATAATATAAAACCCGCTCAGTCAGAGTGGTTTTCCCGGCATCAATATGTGCCATTATACCGATATTACGGACGTGTGAAAGAGGGATGGGTTTCATCGGCGTGGCCTTCCGAAATGTGCGAAAGCCTTATTGGCTTCTGCCATCCGGTGTGTATCATCTTTTTTCTTAATGGCGCCGCCTTCATTGTTGGCAGCAGAGATTAGTTCAACTGCGAGACGATCAGACATTGGCTTACCGCTTCTGTTTTTTGCAGCATTAATTAACCAATGAGATGCTAAATAATACTGACGATGCTGAGGAACCTCAATCGGTACTTGATAGGTTGCACCTCCAATTCGGCGTGACTTAACTTCGAGCATGGGAGTTGAATTCTTTATAGCTTCGTCAAAGATTTTAAATCCATCAGACTTTGTCTTTTTCTTTATAATTGCCATCGCATCATAAAATATTTTTTCTGCAACGCCTTTTTTTCCCCGTTCCATCAAATAATTGATAAACTTTGCTACTGCAAGATCCTTATACACCGGATCCGGTAATATTTGTCGTCGTTCTGGTCTTCTTCTTCTCATAATTATCTGGCTTTTGGTCGTTTAGCTCCGTATCTGGAGCGACTGGTTTTTCGGTCGGAGACACCCGCTGTATCCAAAGCACCTCGTACAATATGGTATCGCACACCTGACAAATCTTTGACACGACCACCCTCAATCAGCACAATAGAGTGCTCTTGGAGATTATGTCCTTCTCCCGGAATATAGGCTGCAACCTCCATTCCATTTGTCAACCGAACACGTGCTACTTTTCTCAGCGCAGAATTCGGTTTTTTAGGTGTGGTTGTATATACACGTGTGCACACACCTCTTTTTTGAGGATTACCTTTAAGAGCCGGGGTTGCGGTTTTTTTCGCAACGCGCGCTCTTCCTTTTTTAACTAATTGGTTTATCGTCGGCATAGTAGTTTTTAATTTAGCCTATAAATTTATTAACTATTAAGAAATACAGTCAATCATTATTTGACATATTTTTAACATATAGCTTAAGCCTGTGTAGCCTCAGGCTCTATGATTAGATCGCTATCTTTACTTACCCGAATATCTTGAAGTCCGGGGAATCCTGTTCCGGCCGGAATCAGACGTCCGATGGTTACATTTTCTTTTAACCCGCGTAAATAATCTGTTTTGCATGCTGTGGCTGCATTCGTCAGAACCCGAGTGGTCTCTTGGAAAGAAGCCGCAGAAAGAAAACTCTCCGTATTTAAAGATGCCTGGGTAATTCCCATGATCAAAGGTTCGAATGTGGCAGGCTTGGTCTTTCTGTGTTTTGCGGGAGTTTTTTCTTCTTCTTTCAATTCGCGATTAATCTCCTGAAATTCACTCTTTTCAATCAGCAAATCGATATCCAAATCCGAATCTCCGGAATCAGAAACAACAACCATTTTTGAAATCCGCTCATTTTCTTCAAAAAAGTCTTTTCTGTCCACGCGTTCTGATTCCAAGAAGCGTGAATCACCCGAACTGGCAATCAGGATTTTTCTCATCATCTGGCGGACAATGACTTCAATATGTTTATCATTAATGCTAACACCCTGCAAACGATAAACTTCCTGGATTTCATTCACCAGATATTCCCTGACCGCGCCCGGTCCTTGAATATTTAATATGTCCATTGGTGAAATTGCCCCTTCGCAAAGAGGAGTACCGGATGTAACAAAGTCACCCTCATGAACAATAACATGTTTTCCGTATGGAATATTATAAGAGCGGGATTTTCCATCCGATGGCTCGACAATAATCTTACGTATCCCTCGTTTTATGGAACCAAATATTACGTTCCCATTTATTTCTGAGACGACAGCCGGATTTGAGGGCATTCTGGCTTCAAATAATTCCGCGACCCTAGGCAGGCCTCCTGTAATATCTCTTGTTTTACCGATGTCTTTCTGGATTTTAACAAGTGTTTGACCGCGCTTCACATGTTGACCGTCACTTACGACGAGTGTAGCCCTGACCGGTAAGATTGTTCCGCCCGATAGCGTTTTCCCGTTATCATCGGCGATTTCAACCTGAGGACTCAAATTTCTATTTTTTGACTCGACAATGACCATTTGTTTTTTTCCGCCTTCAACAGACTCAACTTGATAGGTTTCACCTTCGATAAAATCTCGAAGACCAACCACACCTGTTTGTCGAGTTAAGATAATATCGGTGTAAGGATCCCACTGGAATAAAATAGTTCCGGGTTTAATTTTCTCACCTTCACTGATGAATACATTTGATCCGTATGGGACATTATATTCTGCGCGAACCATTTCTTTCTTTTTATCGTCTAGTACAAATACTTTTGCATGACGAGACATACATCGAGTGACTTCTGCTCCGGTTTCATCCGTCGTATCTGCAGAGTCATAATCGTCAGAGAATTTGACGACCCCACCATGTTTTGTCGTCATATCAGATTGTTCGATAATACGTGTAGCTGTACCACCAATATGGAAGGTTCGCAGTGTAAGCTGAGTTCCAGGTTCACCAATACTTTGCGCCGCAATAATTCCGACAGAGGAACCGATATTTACGGAATGATTTGTTGCAAGATTCCAACCGTAACATTTTGCACACACACCATGTTTCGATTCACATGTCAGAACGGATCGAAGTCGAATACTTTGGACACCGCTCTCTTCAATAACACTGGCATTCTCGCTACTAATCAGTGTTCCGGATTTAACTTTTACTTTTCCGTCAATAACAAAATCGTCAACCAATGATCTACCTAAGATACGATCTGCTAATGGTTCGATAATCTCTTCTCCTTCTTTCAAATCAGAGATAACGATTCCATTAATTGTACCACAGTCTTCCTCTCCAATCACCACATCTTGAGCAACATCAACCAGCCGACGCGTCAGATATCCAGCATCCGCTGTTTTTAATGCTGTATCGGCCAGCCCTTTTCTAGCTCCGTGAGTTGAGATAAAGTACTCCATGACTGACAGTCCTTCTTTAAAATTGGACAGAATTGGAGATTCAATAATCTCTCCTTTTCCGCCTGTCATGGATTTTTTTGGTTTTGCCATCAAACCGCGCATACCTGCTAACTGTTTAATCTGGTCCTGACTTCCTCGTGCACCGGAATCTGCCATCATGAAAACAGGATTAAAACCCGCTCTGTCTTTCTGCAGGTTATCCATCATAGATTGTGCGACTTTTCCTGTTGCATGCGTCCAAATATCAATGACTTTATTATATCGTTCACCTTCGGTGAGAATATGACGTGTAAACTTTTCGTTGATCCCATCAACCTCTTTCGTCGCGGAAGTGATAATTTGTTCTTTATCCTTAGGAATTAAAATATCACTAATGGAGATAGAACTGCCACTTTCTGTCGCAATTCTAAAACCGAGATCTTTTAAATCATCTAAAAATTTCACTGTTTTAAAGTTTCCAGCAACCAAATATGTCTGATTTACGATCTTCTCAAGTCTCCTCTTGGAAATCATTTCATCAATGTAGTCCATTTCATCCGGGAGGATGTCATTTAGTAATACGCGTCCGACCGTTGTATTTTTCTGCCATTTTCCATGATATCTCACGTGAATAATTGCATGGATATCTACAGTTTTATTTTCTAAGGCAAGAGTCACTTCATTCAGCGATCCAAAGAATTTTCCTTCACCTTTAACACCCTTTTCTGCACGGGTTAAATAATAACAACCCAAGACCATATCCTGAGAAGGAATGGCAATAGGTTTACCGTTTGCCGGATGCAAAATATTGTGACTGGAAAGCATCAAGACTCGTGCTTCCATTTGTGCGTGGACAGATAATGGAACATGTACAGCCATTTGATCTCCGTCAAAATCAGCATTAAACGCTGCACAGACAAGCGGATGTAAGTGGATGGCTTTCCCATCAACCAACACTGGTTGAAACGCTTGAATTCCAAGACGGTGAAGCGTCGGTGCTCTATTTAATAAGACCGGATGGTCATTCACCACTCGCTCAAGAACTGTATAGACAATTGGATCTCGTTCTTCAACCATGAGTTTGGCACCGCGAGGAGTGTGAGCATACCCACGTTCAATTAAGGTATTTATCATATGAGGTTTAAACAACTCTAATGCCATGTTTTTCGGCAATCCGCACTCATGTAGCTTCAAATCCGGCCCTACAACGATTACAGAACGCCCTGAATAATCAACTCGTTTGCCCAATAAATTTTGACGAAATCGTCCTTGTTTTCCACGAAGCATATCTGATAAAGATTTTAATGGACGGCGTGTTCCGCTTCGTATAGCGGTTTTCCGCCTTGCATTATCAAATACCGCATCCACAGATTCCTGCAGCATTCTTTTTTCATTCCGCAAGATGACATCCGGTGCTTTAATGTCCATTAGATTTTTCAGACGATTATTCCGTATGATAATTCGCCGGTATAAATCATTTAAATCACTAGCAGCAAATCGTCCTCCCTCTAAGGGGACCAAAGGACGAAGTTCAGGAGGGATGACCGGTAAAATAGCGACCACCATCCATTCCGGTTTATTTATCTTCTTTTTCGTGCCGTCATTTATAAATTCCTTCAACACCTTTAAACGTTTCAGAGCATCCGTTTTTTTCTGTTTTGATCGAGTGGTATGAATTATATCTTCCAGTTTACGATATTCAGCATGGAGGTTTAAACGAGACAATGCATCCCGCATTGCTTCGCCACCCATTGTTGCATAAAAATAATCCTCATCATCCCTTTCTTCATCCGAAACCGCAAAGTAACCAAAATTTTGCTCTAACTCGTTATATTCTTCTTCGTCTATCAGCTCTAACGATTCTCTGCCACTTTTTCCAGGCTCAATAATCATAAAAGTTTCGTAGTAGATAACGCGTTCTAAATCTCGTGTACTTAACCCCAATAAATAACTTAGTTTACTTGGAATGGATTTTAAATACCAGATATGAACAATCGGAACGGCTAAGGTAATATGCCCTATCCTCTCCCTACGAACTTTTTTCCGTGTGACTTCCACACCACATCGATCGCAAATAATGCCTCTATATCGAATGCCTTTGTATTTTCCGCAATGGCATTCATAATCTTTCACCGGACCAAATATCTTCTCACAGAATAGTCCGTCTTTTTCGGGTTTATAGGAACGATAATTTATCGTTTCCGGTTTTAGTATTTCTCCATAAGAACGGCTAAGAATCATCTCCGGAGAGCTTAAACCGATGGTTATGGATTTATAATTCCTATTGGTATCTATTTTTGTCTGCTGAATGAATGTCAAGACAATTCTCCCTTAGTCTAATTCGATATCTAATCCAAGTCCCTGAAGTTCTTTTATAAGCACATTAAAGGATTCCGGTGCTCCGGTCATCATAATGTCCTCACCTCTTACGATGGCGTTGTACAATTTCGACCGCCCATCTACATCGTCTGATTTTACAGTCAGAATTTCTCTTAAAGTATGCGCTGCACCATACGCTTCTAATGCCCATACTTCCATCTCACCAAATCGCTGACCGCCAAATTGCGCTTTTCCGCCAAGCGGCTGTTGGGTTATTAATGAATAGGGTCCTGTTGCTCGTGCATGCATTTTATCATCTACCATGTGACCGAGCTTCATCATGTAGATATTTCCTACCGTGACGGGATGGTCAAAATATTCACCGGTTCGTCCATCAATGAGTTTTGTTTTACCTGATACAGGCAACCCGGCTTTTTTCAGTTCTTGGTCAACTTCTTCGGGGGTAGCGCCGTTAAACACAGGCGTTTCATATTTTAAGCCCATCGTTTCGCCTGCCCATCCCAGCATGGTTTCGTACAGCTGTCCAAGATTCATACGAGACGGTACACCCAGAGGATTTAAAACAATGTCTACCGCTGTTCCATCTTCAAGAAATGGCATATCCTCTTCAGGGACGATTGTGGCAACCACGCCTTTATTTCCATGACGACCTGCCATTTTATCCCCAACTTGCACTTTTCTTTTTGTAGCAACAAAAACTTTAGCCAATTTAAGAATTCCGGGTTGCAATTCATCACCTACGCGGAGTTTAAACATTTCTCTTTCGAGATAATCTTCAATAGATTTCCACTCGCGTTTGAAATTCCGCCATACTGTTTTTACCTTTTTCCAAACCGACTTATTCTCAATCCATGACAAACTAAGATCAAACCTCTCCATATCAAACGTTTTTAAACGTTTGATGGTCAGTTTTGTCCCTTTTTTTATGAGTGTTCGCCCAGAAGATTTATTTCGTATTCCAAATGATACTTCACCCTGCAGTAATTCGATGAGTTTATTATCGCGGGCTGTTTTCAGTGTTTTTTTATCTTCGCGTGTTTTTTTCTGCAGAGCAATAATGATTGCTTTTTCTTCCGTGCGAGATCGCTTAACACGTTTTTCAAATAGCTTCGTATTAATAATGACACCATGGATACCCGGGTCTGCTTTTTTTGAAGCATCTTTAACTTCCCCGGCCTTTTCACCAAAAATAGCGCGTAAAAGTTTCTCTTCCGGCGTGGGATCGGTTTCTCCCTTTGGTGTGACCTTACCAATCAAGATGTCGCCTTCGTTCACTCGAGCACCAATCCGAATAACACCATCTTTATTTAAATCTTTGGTCGCTTCTTCGCTAACATTTGGAATCTCCGGGGTAAGCTCTTCTTCTCCTCTTTTAGTATCGCGGACTTCAAGATCTACCTCGTGTATGTGAACCGAAGAGAATACATCTTCCCGTACTAATCGTTCATTCAGAACGATAGCATCCTCAAAGTTAAATCCACGCCAAGGCATGAAGGCAACTTTTAGATTCCTCCCAAGCGCTAACTCTCCATTATGTGTTGAAGCACCATCTGCAAGCACATCGCCCTTTTTCACCGTCATCCCTGCTCGAACTAATGGTTTTTGATTAAAACTCATATTTTGATTCGTGCGATGATATTTCTCCAAATCAATCTTGACAAGATTATCCCCTTCGATCAAACTGAGGTTGTCAGGAATATCACGGCTTTTTACCACAATTTGTACCGCATCAGCATATACGACTGTTCCGGTGGTCGGTGAAACCACACACGATCGTGAATCTTTTGCAACCACGGCTTCTAATCCTGTCCCGACAATTGGCTCTTCCGGGTTCATCAATGGAACAGCCTGACGCTGCATATTGGATCCCATTAATGCCCGGTTTGCATCGTCGTGCTCTACAAATGGAATCAATGCAGCGGCAACACTCAATAACTGATTCGGAGAGACTTCCATGAACTGAACATCTTCCGGTTCCAACATTGGAAAGTCACCCTTAATTCTCACGCGAATCCGTTCATCTACCAATCGATCTTTTTCATCCAGCGTCGCATCCGATTGTGCAATACTTACACGGTCTTCATCATCCGCTGATAGGAACTTTATACTTGCGGTGGCGTGAGACTTTTCATTTATTTTCCTTACTTTTCTGTAGGGAGCTTCGATAAATCCATGGTGATTAATTTGCGCCATTAATGCCAAGGATGAAATCAGTCCGATATTCGGACCTTCAGGAGTCTCAATTGGACATAAGCGCCCATAATGTGTATAGTGAACGTCGCGCACCTCAAATCCGGCACGTTCTCTTGTTAATCCACCGGGGCCTAACGCCGAGATACGACGTTTATGCGTAACTTCAGCTAATGGGTTTGTCTGATCTCCAAATTGAGATAATTGACTCGTCCCGAAAAATGTATTGATGACGGTGGTCACTACACGGGCATTAATTAAATCCTGAGGAGTAATGGATTCCGCTTCACGAAGGTTCATCCGTTCGTGGATGGTTCGTATCATTCGGCTTAATGCAACTGAGAACTGATCTTTTAACTGTTCACCGACTGTCCGCACACGACGATTACCTAAATGATCAATATCATCTGTTCCCTTTTCACCTTTTCGCATTTCAATTAAGAAATGTATAACCTGGATGATATCATCCATGGTAAGCACAGTATCCTCGATAGGGACATCCAAATCAAACTGCTGATTTAGGCGATATCTACCTACTCTGCCCAAATCATATTTTTTCGGACTAAAAAACATCCGTTCAATAAATTTTTGAGCGGTTTCCAAGTTTGGCGGTTCTCCCGAGCGAATTAATTGATACACCGCACTGAGAGCTTCTTCGGTGTTCTTTGTCGGGTCTTTTTCAATTGTGTTCAACAAAAGCATCGAGTGGAAGTCTTTATTTCCGTCTACAACATCCAGAGAAGTAATCCCGGCTTTGACGAGCTCATCGATAATTTCCTGAGTAACGCTTGTCCCGCCTTCAAAAAATATTTCACCGGTGTTTACATCAATGACATCAGCCACAATGGTTGCCCCAATTGCATTTGAAGCATATTTACCTTTTAACTTTATTTCTTTAACTGTGTTGAATACTTTAAAAATATCTTCATTTGTCGAGAATCCAAGCGCACGAAGGAACATCGTTACAGGAAACTTTCTACGTCGATCAATGATGACAAACATACAGTCATTGATATCGGTTGTAAAATCAACCCACGACCCGCGAATCGGAATCAGCCTCGCTTGAAAAAGTTTCGTTCCATTTGGGTGAATGGAATCGTCAAAAAACACACCGGGGGAACGTTGCAGCTGAGAAACAACCACGCGTTCGGCTCCATTGATGATGAACGTCCCCTTTTTAGTCATGTAGGGGATATTACCAAAATACACATCCTGCTCAATGGATTGATCATACTCGTTACGGTTTTCTTCGTTGGTAATATTAAGAACCAACTTCACCTTGAGCGGAGCAGAATGCGTTACGCCGCGATCAATACATTCCTGCGGTGAATATTTTGGTGTGGCGAGATAATAACTCTTGTATTCCAAGACATAATTCCGATGGGAATCTTCGATTGGAAATACATTTCGAAACACCTCTTCCAGCCCGATGGTCTGACGTTCTCCATCCAGCATATTTTCTTGCAAAAATATCTGATAGGATTCAGTCTGAATAGATAGCAAATCCGGCAGTTCGAGGATAGAGGGAATCTTCTGAAAAGATACTCTTTCAGCCGATGTGTATGTTGTGGCTCCCAAGAAAGCCTCCTTTTTTAGGTGTGAAAATGGAGATGAAGTGAAACAGAAACAGCGAGGATACTCGTTATTTCACTTCGATCGTTGCGCCAGCTTCTTCCAACTGAGCTTTGAGCTCATCGGCTTCAGCTTGTGAGACACCCTCTTTGATCGCTTTTGGTGCTGATTCCACTAACTCTTTTGCTTCTTTCAACCCTAAACTCGTTATCGCACGAACGGCTTTAATCACGTTAATTTTAGTTTGCCCAAAACTAGTTAATACAACATCAAACTCCGTTTGTTCTTCCGCTGTCTCCTCTGCCGCAGCAACAGCAGCCACTGCTACCGGTGCAGCCGCACTGACACCAAACTTATTTTCGATTTCTGTAATGAGTTCAGAAACCTCTACCATGTTTGCTTCTTCGAGATAGGTTAATACATCTGCTCTACTTATAGCCATTATTGCACTCCTTTACTGTGTGAATTCAGATTTATGACTTTTGATCTTTAAGACTTGTTAATACTCCCACCATACCGGACATCGGTGAATTTAACGTATTCACTAACTTCGTCAGCGGGCTTTGTATCGTTGCTAACAATTTGGATAACAACTCCTCCCGCGATGGAAGATTAGCAATACGTATAAACGCATCACCATCCAGTACTTTTCCTTCAAATAAAATTCCTTTTACTTCAGGCTTATTATGGTCTTTTGTGAAGTTTTTCAATACTCTTGCCGGAGCCGTGGGTTCACCATAGGTAATCGCCATAGCTGTGGGACCCAGCAAAAATTTATCTAATCCTTTTATATTGTTATTTTCGGCAGCAAGTTTAATCAACGTGTTTTTCTCAACACGATACTCAACAGATTCATTAAATAATTGATGACGTAACTCAGTGATATCCACTACGTTCAGTCCAAGATAATCTGTAAAATAAATAGCGTTTGCTTTTTGAAACTTTTTGCCTATTTCTTCAACAATTTTTATATTATGAGCACTTGGCATATCGTTTACCTTATGGTTGAATGATCAACTTTTACTCCAGGGCCCATTGTAGACGAAAGAGTAAGTTTTTTTAAATACTGTCCTTTTACTGCAGCGGGTCTTGCCTTCATAAGCGTATCATAAATTACTTGAATGTTTTCAACAATTGCTTTGGCATCAAAAGATACTTTTCCGCAAGGTACATGAATAATGGCAGTTTTATCTACCCGTAATTCAACTTTTCCTGCTTTCAATTCTTTCACAGCCTTTGCAACATCCATTGTAACGGTTCCACTTTTTGGATTCGGCATTAATCCTTTTGGACCAAGCATTTTCCCGAGTCTACCAAGTTCCGGCATCATGTCAGGTGTCGCTACAATTTTATCCACATCTGCCCAGCCGGATTTAATCTTATCCAGATACTCATTATTTCCAACCATATCTGCCCCAGCCTCTTTAGCTTCTTTCTCTTTTGGTCCGCGAGTTAATACTAATATTTTAACGGTTTTTCCGGTGCCATTCGGCAATCCTGTCGTCACACGAATATTTTGATCCGCATGCCTGGGGTCTACACCCAAATTAACAGAGAGTTCGATGGTTTCATCAAATTTTGCGAACGCCATTTCTTTGACTAGGCTTACTGCATTTTCAAGCGTATAATACGTTGTTCTGTCAAATTTATCTGATGCATTTTTTCGATTTTTTGTAATTTTCATATATTCTTACTCCGCAACTACAATCCCCATACTGACAGCAGTTCCGCGAATCATATTCACTGCACTTTCTATCGTATTGGCATTTAAATCATCCATTTTTATTCGAGCAATTTCTTCCAAATCCTTCACTGTTACTTTCCCGACTTTCTCTTTATTAGGCTCACCCGATCCCTTTTCTATCTTTGCTGCTTTAATTAACAACGTGGATGCAGGAGGAGTCTTGGTGATATATTTAAAACTGCGATCAGCGAAAACAGTGATTTCAACCGGAATAATCATACCGGGTTGATCTTGAGTAGCAGCATTAAAGGATTTGCAAAACTCCATGATGTTTACACCATGCTGGCCCAATGCAGGTCCCACCGGCGGGGCGGGATTTGCCTTCCCTGCAGGTATCTGTAACTTTATAAAACCAATTTCTTTTTTCGCCATAATTATTCAGCCTATTTTTCTAATTCTACTTGTAAAAAATCGAGTTCAATCGGAGTAGGTCTTCCGAAAATACTGACCGATACTTTCAATTTTTGTTTATCTTTATTTACTTCCTGAACAAAACCGGAAAAATCTGAAAAAGGTCCATCAACTACTTTAATCGCATCGCCCACTTTAAATGGGACATCAACTACTTCACGACCATCCGCACTTTCAACCACACCAATTATTCGATTTATTTCCTCAGGCTTTAACGCTCCGGGTTTCCCTTGTGTACCAATAAAATTTATGACACCGTTCACATTTTCAACAACATATTGCGTCTCTTTATTCATGTCCATTTTAATAAGAATATATCCGGGGAAGAATACTTTTGTTTTAACTTTCTTTTTTCCATCCCGCATTTCGACGATGTTTTCAGTAGGAACAAGCACCTCGGGGACACTCTCCTGAAAGCCGTTGATTTCAACCTCTTTCAGGATGGTCTCCTTAATCTTTTCTTCCTTACCGGAAATTACTCTAAGTGAATACCATTCCATAATTTACAGCAATACACTCATTAGACGATTTAAGATAAAGTCCACGATAAAAAGAAACACAGCCAACATTAATGACAATGTAAGCACAACATAGGTTGACCCGCGCAGTTCATCCCACGTAGGCCATGACACCTTTTTCATTTCAAATTGAACTTCCTGAAAAAACTGTTTTATCTTATTAATCATGTTCTGTTTTTCTCTTTTATTCTACGTTCTCTTTCAAGTGCAGGAGCGGCAGGAATCGAACCCGCAACCCCCGGTTTTGGAGACCGGTGCTCTGCCAGTTGAGCTACGCTCCTAATATTACCTTTTTGATAAAGGGGTCTATTTTGTTTCTTTGAAAACGACGTGTTTCCGCACGACCGGATCGTATTTTTTATACTCAACACGTTCCGGGTGTAGACGTTTGCTTTTCATAATCGTATAGCGGTAACCGGTTCCGGCAGTGCTTTCGATATGTATAATGGTGCGTTTACTATTTCCAGCCACGAAACACGTCCTTACTCAATGATTTCAGTCACAACACCGGCACCCACTGTGTGGCCACCTTCACGAATCGCAAACCGAAGTTCCTTATCCATCGCTATCTGTGTGATCAATTCAATTTCTAATTCCACGCTGTCCCCCGGCATCACCATCTCTGTCCCAGCAGGAAGTGTGGCAACACCCGTCACATCTGTCGTCCGAAAATAAAACTGAGGACGATATCCGTTGAAAAACGGCGTATGACGTCCGCCTTCATCCTTCTTCAACACATACACACTTGCTTTAAACTTTGTGTGTGGTGTAATACTGCCCGGCTTTGCTAATACCATCCCGCGATTTAATTCATTCTTATCTACTCCGCGAAGAAGTAATCCTGCATTGTCGCCTGCCTGACCCTCATCCAACAGCTTACGGAACATCTCTACTCCTGTACATACTGTCTTCTTTTGAAGACCCATACCTAAAATCTCAACCTCATCTCCTACCTTGATGATCCCACGCTCAATACGACCTGTACCAACCGTACCACGACCCGTAATACTGAATACATCCTCTACCGGCATTAAGAAAGGTCTGTCTACATCACGCTCAGGCTCAGGAATGAAACTGTCACAAGCTTCTAATATCTCTACAATACACTTCGTCGCTTCTGCATCGGACGGATTGTTTAATGCTTCTAACGCGCTTCCCATTATAATCGGAGTATCATCTCCGGGAAATTCATATTCATTTAACAAATCACGCAACTCCATCTCTACCAACTCTAATAGCTCCGGATCATCTACTTGATCTGTCTTGTTCATAAACACAACAATCGAAGGAACATTCACCTGACGAGCTAATAATACATGCTCACGTGTCTGGGGCATGGGACCATCTGCTGCACTCACAACCAAAATCGCTCCGTCCATCTGGGCGGCGCCTGTGATCATGTTCTTAATATAGTCTGCGTGTCCCGGACAATCTACATGGGCATAATGACGGTTCTCCGTCTCATACTCTACGTGAGCTGTCTGAATCGTAATCCCACGCTCACGCTCCTCCGGAGCATTGTCAATATCATCAAATCCCATTACCTCTGATAATCCACGAGCTGATTGTACTAACGTGATCGCGGCAGTTAACGTCGTCTTTCCATGATCAACGTGACCAATCGTTCCGATGTTTACATGCGGCTTTGTTCTCTCAAATTTTTGCTTTGCCATGAGAACCTCCTATTATTAGTTATTACTTATTTTATTGTTCAAATCCGGAGCCTACGACCGGACTTGAACCGGTGACCTCGTCCTTACCAAGGACGTGCTCTACCGACTGAGCTACGTAGGCAATGATTGAGCGGGTGATGAGGATCGAACTCACATAACCAGCTTGGAAGGCTGGTGTTCTACCATTGAACTACACCCACGCTGTGGGGAGAGAAGGATTCGAACCTCCGTAGGCGTACGCCGGCAGATTTACAGTCTGCTGCCATTGACCGCTCGGCCATCTCCCCTAAAATTGCTCACACTCACTTTGTAAAAAATCGATTCACTGTCCGAAGATTTCCACCTCGAATACCCGTTATTCCGACATGCTAGAGCCGGCGAAGGGACTCGAACCCCCGACCTGCTGATTACAAATCAGCTGCTCTACCAACTGAGCTACACCGGCATGTCGGAACGTTGCCTTTTGAACTTAGGTGGCATGTTTTTTGCCACTCAAAGCGGCATCTCCTTTTTCAATTCCGTGAATAATGCACGGTAAAGCCTATAAATTTAGAAATAATACACAAATACATTCAAATACTTTTTATAAATATATTAAAAAATATTTTACACGGTGTTTCAATCAAGAAAAATAAACTAAAAATCCAAAGCCTTATCTCAGAAGATTAAACCGGCTGACACTTTGCTCCGTCAGGCGTGTCCTTCACCAACCATCCCAGCTTGTGGATTTTATCCCGAAGGTCATCAGATAATTTCCAATTTTTATTCGTACGGGCTTCCTCCCTTTCGTTGAGCAAAGATAATACCGTAGCAGGAATTTCTATCCGGCCGGGAAGCAAATCAAAAATGGAATTAAATTTATCGATAAACCGTAATCCGGACGCTCCGTCTTCAAGGGTTAAACTGTCCTCGTCAAGCCGATGGTTCGTCTGTTTTATCCAGTTGAAAAACAAGGCAAGCGCTTGCGGAGTGTCCAAGTCATTCTCCAATGCTTTGACAAAATCATTAAATACCTTTGGAAAAGAAGCTGATGCAGTTTTATCACCGACAAACGAGGTTAAACGTTCATAGATATCGGAAATACGCTGTACGGCTTGATCGGCTTCATGTCGTTTCGACAATGAAAAGTTCAGCGTTTTTCTATAATGTGTATTGAGCAAAATGTATCGGAGTGTCTCAGGCGTAAATCCTTTTTCCAACAAATCGAATATTTGATAATAATTCCCAAGTGATTTACTCATCTTTCCGCCGTCAACCAGCAGATATTCACAATGCATCCATATATTTACAAACGGTTCACCGGTCGCACATTCTGATTGAGCAATTTCATTTTCATGATGCGGAAACATATTATCAACCCCGCCGCAATGGATATCAAAATGAGCCCCTAAATACTCGGTGGACATCGCAGAACATTCAATATGCCATCCGGGTCTTCCCTTTCCCCAGGGAGAATCCCACGCCACATTTCCGTCTTCCTCTTTCCACGCCTTCCAAAGAACAAAATCCTGCGGATTGTCTTTTGTGTATTCATCAGAGATAATCCGTTCTGTTGATTTTTGTCCGCCAAAATCCAGGTGTACGAGTTTCCCATACTCCGGATATGCATCAATTGAGAAATACACAGAGCCGTCACCGGCTTGATAGGCAAATCCGCCATCAATGAGTTTTTTTATCATCTTGATCATTGATTGTATATGTGCAGTCGCTCGGGGATATTCATCCGCCGGGAGGATTTTTAATCTCTTGAGATCGTCGAAAAATCTTTCTGTAAATGTCTCGGTGAGTTCTTGAATAGGAATTTTCTTTTCAATCGATTGTTTGATGGTTTTATCATCAACATCCGTGATATTCATGACGTGGGTCATTTTATATCCTTTGAGAAGGAGAAACCGCTTCAATAAGTCTTCAAACAAGAATGCACGAAAATTTCCGATATGTGCGACATCATATACCGTTGGTCCGCAAGTGTAAAGTTTAACCTCCCCTTTTTTGATAGGCGTGAATGTTTCTTTTTGTCTCGTAATTGTGTTATAGAACTTTGTTGACATAATTATTTATCCATGAATTGAATTGTTATGGTTCCAAAAATATGGGTAGAAGGGTTGATGGGTATAATGAGTAATCACAAATTCTCGACACTCCAACACCTAACGTCCGACATCTAACACAAACCACAAAGTCTTTGTGTTCATGATAGAGAGAACAACTCTTTCGCTGTATGTCATAGAACTTCAAAAAAATATCATCCGTTTAGCGCTTCGGTAATAATTTTGTTGATGAGTTCAGAAAAAGTTCCTCCGCCTGATTGATATGCCTTAGGTACCAGACTGGTATCTGTCATACCAGGAAGCGTATTCATTTCGAGAAACCAATATCTTCCGTTGTCATCTAATCGAAAATCCACGCGACCGTACCCGGAGCAATTCAGTGCTTCATACATCCGCAGTGCATCGTTCTGAATTTGATTCGTCAACGCTTCCGGTATCTTTGCCGGACACTCATACCGACTCATCCCGGTGGTGTATTTACATTCATAATCATACAGTTCATGTGAGGGGACAATTTCAACGATCGGAAATACATCTTTTCCAACAATGGCTACTGTAATCTCACGCCCGGGGATGAACGTCTCCAACAGAATTTTATCACTATGTACACTTGCTCGGTCAATAGCCGGAATGAGTTCGTCTTCATTATGAACGATAGATAATCCCACGGTACTCCCTTGGTCATTTGGTTTGACGACCAAGGGAAATATAAGGTTCTTTGGAATATCATCTGATGGATTTATCAAATACCAATCCGGTGTATCGAACTCGGCCTCTCTGACTACTCCTTTACTCAGATGTTTGTTCATGCATAAGTAAGAAGCTTCCGGACCCGACCCGGTGTACACAATATTTTCCTCATCTAAACATCGTTGAATATCACCATTTTCACCTTCACCCCCGTGCAGTGCATTAAAAACGATATCCATATTTCTTAACCGGGGTAGGACTGATTCGATCGAATCATTTAACATGACGGAATCCACCTCATAATTCAACTGCTCACAGGCTTTAGCCACCGCCGTCCCGGTGGATATCGAAATCTCACGTTCGGTGGACGTTCCTCCCATTAATATTGCGACGTTCATTGAGAAACCTCTGTCAATGTTTTTGCACCCGCCAATAAATCCTCAGCAATGTACGTCGGATTATATTCACCACTCTTTTGCAATTTTTTTCCATTTCCCGTTAAAACCAACATTGTATCCATCCCCAAATTTTTGCCGGCCTTCATATCAACCATGCTGTCTCCGATGATTAAAGAGTGTCCCAAGTCAATATAATGATCTTTAGCTGCTTCTAAAAACATCCCAGGTCCGGGTTTTCGCATATTCGTCGCTCTGTCCGGATGGTCGGCATTCCAATAAATGCCCAACAATGGCAACTCATTCTGAAAAAATACTTTTTTAAGCCACGCATGGATTTCCTCTAATTTCTCTCGTTTAATCATCCCCCTGCAAATGCCGGATTGATTGGTCATAATACAAAAACGATGTCCTTGTTCTGCCAACATTTTCAAGGCAGGAATGGTAAACTCATAAAGCCTGAACTGATCTAAACTATTAATATACCCCGGATCAGGATTCAATGTGCCATCCCTGTCTAAAAAGATTGTATCGTAGTTTTTCATATGCTCCGCTCTTTTACATCTGACAGGTGCAAAGAACTCTTGAAAAAATAAACGGCTCCGATGATGACAAAAGGCAGAAATCCGATAGAGTGGATAATAATTGCAAACGCTTGTGCTGTCGACAGCGACAGCGCAAAAAGGGTTGTACCTACATAAACAATCGCTGCATGATAGGTTCCAATATAACCTGGAGCAGCAGGAATAATAATTGACAGAGTTGCCGTTGCCAAAACAATTCCGATTCCAACAAGGCTGATATCTACATTCAGTGCTTGTGTGATCATCCATGCATCTGCGTAATACATCGCCCATGTCATTGCAGTATACATTGTAATTTTTGATATATAGTGTGTATTTTTTAGAGCTGTAATCCCGTCTATCATATTCATCATAAAATGAAATATCTTCTGAGATATGCCGGAGCGGTTATCAATCCATTGGTGAATACGATCTAAACGGTTATCGGAAGCTTTTCCCACCCATATTATGACAGCAAAAACGAAAAGTGTACCGCCGATGACAACATACGCCATTCCGCTCATCCATCCTGCCAGTGGATAGAACACCATTAGGATAGCCATCAGAACTATTAAGCCTAGCATGTCCAACAAGCGTTCGAGAATCAAGGTTCCAAATGAAGATGAAAACGATATCGGTCGATTGTGGCTGATACTGTAGGCACGCAGCACCTCACCCAACCGAAACGGTAAGACATTATTTCCGAAATAACCAATCATGCACGACCCGAATAATGTATGTGTGTCCAATTGCTCGAATGGTTCTAATATTAACTTCCAACGGAGTGCCCGAATCCAGACACTATAAATCATGAGTACGACTGCAAAAAATATCCACCATAAGTTTACTTGGGCAAGCTGAGCTAAAAACACAGCCCAATCTAATTGTCGAAATGCATAAAACAATCCAAGGCTGCTCAGTAGAATACCGATGACCAGTTTTAGGATTTTATTCACGGAGGTCAATCACTTCCCACCCGTCAACCGCCCAGAGGATGTCCGAAGGTTGTCGAAGATGGTTAAAGGAGGTTATGTCAACATCGATTGTATTATCCTTATCGTAATTCAGATGAATTTTTTCGGGATGAAAAACTTCATCAATTTTGAGCGTGCCGGATAATTCAATCTCATGGATGAAAAATTCAATCAATTGTGTCCCGTCGGTTGATGGTATAACTTTCAGGATATCAAGATGAGAAAAATCCCCGGTAAGAAGGGTAAACAAACTAAATTCTTTCGGGAATAATCTGTCGATAACAACCTGATGTGACTCCGGGGTAAATGTGTAAACGGTTTGATCGTTTACCCGAATTATCTGAGCAGGAGACAGAAAAATATACCGGTGTTGGTTAACGATTTCTAACGTGGCATAATCAACGTAAGAATCATCATATTGATTCTGAGAAATGGTTAATGCCATTTTAACTCCTGCAGGATCGCGCAAAACAGAGGTTAATGAATCCAGGATTGGGTTGTTTTCGCCTTGAAGACTGGAAAACGCCAGAAAGAAAGATGCAATGTGAATTCTATTCATAGCGTGGCTTACGTCCGTTGAATAAAATAGTTCAAACCAATTTTACTTCACAGTATGCATAGTGTTCAATCATCAATCATCTCAAGATAGGATTCGTCCACCAAGACTTCTCGTGCTTTGCTCCCCGTAAATGGGCCGACAACTCCAAGCTGCTCCATCTCGTCGATGAGTCGAGCGGCTCTTGAATACCCCACTTTCAACCGGCGTTGAAGAAGGGAGATGGAGCCTTGTTGATGAATCACTACAAGACGAATAGCATCATTTAACATTTCATCCGACCCGGTTGAATCCAGTGCAAATCCTCCGGCAGAAACTTCACGAACACTATCCAGTTTTAATTCGTCTGATTTTGGCTGCTGTTTAACATGATTCATTACCGCTTCAATTTCTTCCAAAGACAAAAATGCATTATGAAGTCTAATAGGTTCAGAAGAGCCTAATCCCTGAAACAGCATGTCCCCGCGACCGATAAGTTTCTCGGCTCCCTGAGAATCCAGAATAGTTCTCGAGTCAATTTTTGACGCAACCTGAAAAGCAATTCTAGAAGGAAAGTTCGCTTTAATAATTCCGGTAATAACATCTACAGACGGTCGTTGAGTTGCAATGACAAGATGAATCCCAACGGCACGGGATAATTGCGCCAGTCTGGCAATCGGAGCTTCCACATCTTTCGCACTCATCATCATGAGGTCTGCTAATTCATCCACGATAAGAACGATATACGGCATGATAGGCTGATTCTCTTTACGCATTCTTTTATTGTACTCATCAATATTTCTAACAACAGCATCTGCCAAAACTGTGTAACGCTTATCCATCTCTTTTTCCAAAGCACGTAAACCCAGAATTGCATTTTCCATCGTAGTAATGATTGGCTCGCTAATATCTTCAGTACCAACGAGATAATAACCTTCCAGCGCACGATAAAGTGTCATTTCCACTTTTTTCGGGTCGATGATCATAAACTTTACTTCATCCGGCGTGCATTGATACAAAAGACTGCAAACCACCGTATTCAGGCATACTGATTTCCCTGAGCCTGTCGTCCCTGCGATGAGAAGGTGAGGCATTTTCGCCAAATTGAGTGTGGCAATCTCACCAGATGTGTTCTTGCCGACGGCAAGTGTAAGTTTCGAATCAGTATTGGCAAATTTCTCAGAGTTGACGACGGATTTAAAATATACCATTGCCGGATTTCTATTTGGAATTTCAATCCCGACGGAAGATTTGCCGGGGATAGGAGCAATGACACGGACACGACTCGCTTCCATAACCCGGGCAAGGTCATCCGAAAGCTGGACAAACTTGTTTACACGCACCCCTTCGGCAGGTTCTACTTCAAAAAGTGTAATGACAGGACCGGGATGGACATTCACGACTTTACCTTGCACTCCAAAAGTGGCTAACGACTGCGTGAGAAAACTTGCACGATCCAGTAGTTCTTCTCGTGACATTCCATCGTTTATCGATACCGGTGTAAATAAAAGTTCTGTGCCTGGAAGTTGATATTTTCGCTTAGGCGCTTGCCGTTCTTTTACAGCGTCAAGGTCTACTTCATCTTCCACCACCATCTCGCCCACTTCAATTGGTTCGTCATCCGTCAATTTCGGTAACTCCGGTTGAGGTACTTTTGTTGACTCAATTTCCTCAGATTCACCCTGAGGTTCTTCGTCAATTTCACTCATTTCATCGTGAGTGTTTTGTTCCAGTTCTTTCGCTTCCCGGACTTTTTGGGCATCAATTTTTTCAATTAAACCTTCAGTATGTTTTCGTTTTTCGGCTTCTTCTTTTTTCCGGTCTTTCTTCTGTGATTTTTCCTGCTTCCAATGATACAATTTCTCCCACAATTCTTTAATGGGTTGATAAAAACTCCATTCAAAATAACCACGGAACAAGACTAACCACGCTGCAAGTAAAACGATGACTGCACCTATCCGACCTAAAAAGTCTACGAGTAAGTTTGCCAGCAATCCACCTGTTAACCCGGACCAGATAAAGTTTGGCTGACCACTTATCATCAACAGATGAAGCAACAAACCAATCGAAACAGACAATACAAATGCTCCTCCTAAAACATACCCTGCAATACGATGTAAACTATTCAAATCTTTTTGGCCAAAAAACCGCCAGCCATAGACAATTCCTATCACCGGCAGGATAAACATCACTGCTCCAAACGTGAGCTTAATGAAAAAATAAGCAATATATACACCCAAAATACCCATCGGATTTTCCACATGGATATTTGGAGAGATACCCGGATCTTCGTTTGGATGAAACCCTATCATGCTGATTAAAATCAGCAGGGAAATGGCAATGGTTAGAATTCCAAGTATTTCCAGTCTGCGTTTGTTTATGGTTTTTTTCTTTTTGGCGATGATGAACTCCCTCAACTTATGATCGATTAATCCTTGTGAAAAACAGCAATAACAACGTGGAATTTACGATAATTGATAAAAGAAATGGTAATAGATAAAAAAATGGAGAAGAGGAGATAGTGGGAAGGGAGCAAGGGTGAAAAGGAGAA